>NZ_JBMPZU010000079.1:0-67222 GCF_049463095.1 Neobacillus sp. 19
AATCAACTTATTTTCCCTCTACTCGATTTATGCTAAATCATAAAGAGTCAGTACATTAACTTGGGTTTATTTACCTATTATTTTGAATAATAGTTTGCACTTGAAGTGATCCTATAATTAAATTAGCAGTAGTAGAGGTAAAATTCCATACTGAGGTATTATACTTATACTTCTTTCATTTTAAGGACTTTTTCATAGCCCTCGTATCGAACATGAGTCATCTTTTTTAAATACCCTTGAACACACGCCGAGGGCAGAGAAATTTTTATTTCCCCTTCATGACAACTTGAATTCCTAATGAAGGTATACTATACATTAGTATTGAAAAAAATGTTCTTGCTATGTTACTTAACAAAGTAGAAAAAAATATCAATCGTTTGGGAAAAAATATAAAAAGCTGACCCAAAATAGCAGTCATTCAACAATCCTTTGAGTCAGCAAGATTATTATTTCACTATTTTCTAAACTGATACGTCCAAAATCGTTCGTTATTGATCCATACCATGACTTGCGGGTCTTGATTTTTCAACTTCTCTTCCATGTCTTTGAACATCTGCTCTGTCTGTGAGCGGTGTGCTTGAATGGCAGCGAGCTTTGTTTGGTCGACAGGGGTAATATCGTTGATGATGTCCGCCTCTCCAAGCTCCTCGACACAATTATTGGAGAAGGCCACACAGTGTAAGGTCGGCCTTGCGGCGGCAGGTATTTTCCCAACAGCCCTTACGACCGCCGCACCAGTGGCGTCATGGTCAGGATGGACGGAGTAGCCGGGATAAAACGTGATGATTAGGGATGGATTCACCTCATCGATCAGCGCTGTTATCGTATTTGTCATGAAATCTTCATCTTCAAATTCAATCGTTTTATCGCGGAAGCCAAGCATGCGAAGGTCCTGGATGCCTAAGACCCTTGCGGCTTCCTTTAATTCTTCTTTTCTAATTTTCGGAAGGTTTTCCCGATTGGTAAACGGGGGATTTCCCATGTTGCGTCCCATTTCCCCTAAGGTTAAACAAGCATATGTAACAGGGGTTCCATTGTTAACGTGCGTCGCAATCGTTCCGGATACACCAAAAGCCTCATCATCAGGATGCGGGAACACAACCAAAACATGGCGTTCTTTCTTCATGGACCATTCTCCTTCCCAGCTTTATTTAAAAGGTGTGCTGCTGATTTCTAATGCAACTGCCAATTTTCCATTATAATCGTGGCCGGCTAATAATAGATGGTTCTCTTCATCAATTTCGAAGTGCGTAAGGCCCTCGGCGTAGATCCAGCCAAGGTTTATTTTCAGACCGACACGGAAAGGACCGTTTCCGGTGATTTTCCCTAGTTCATAGCGGACAAGCGCATTCCGGATGTAGGCTCCGGCAGAGAAGAAAGCTTGGTCATGATGGGAGGCATAGGCACCATTGGTTGTTTCCAGGTGAATATAGACATCTTTATTCGCAAAGCCGTTGATGGCTTCTTGGACACGGCTGGTCTCAATTAACTGCAAATCGGACAACTCCTTTCCCACAAAACAATCTATAAACTATTCTTATTTAATAATGTATCTATCATACTAAAATTAGTAAAAAAATGCGAAATCATTGCTTGCAGAAAATGCTGGTATGCAAGATGGAAAAAGAGCCAAATCTATTGATTGGCTCCTTTCTCATTTTTTATTCACAATCCTCGCAATACTCGGTTGCCTTTTTAAGGCCGCGGTAGGCGCCATGCCAAGTAGGTCCGACAAATTCATTTAAACGGAAGCCTTGCTGGATGGCCGCAGTAATAAAGCCCTTCGCGACATCAACCGCTTCATAAACGGATTTCCCTTTGGCAAGTTCAGCTGTAATTGCTGACGAATACGTACAGCCAGCACCATGAGTATAGGTGGTTTCGAGCTTTTCCGATTCGTAAATTCTGAATTCTTTTCCATCATACAGGAGGTCAATGGCTTTTTCTTCAGAATGAAGCTTTCCGCCGCCTTTAATCAGTACGAATTTTGCTCCCTGTTCGTGGATTTTTACAGCTGCCTCCTTCATTTCTGCAACCGTATGCGGTGTTTTCATTCCCGCTAGCTGTCCTGCTTCAAACAGATTTGGCGTAACCACGAGGGCGCGCGGTAAAAGGAATTCACGCATCGCATCCGTTGTTTCCGGATGCAAGGCCTCATCTTCCCCCTTACACACCATTACCGGGTCAATGACCACTCGCTCCAGTTTATTTTCATCGATTTTCCGTGCTGCCAACTCAATGATTTCAACAGTCCCAAGCATCCCGGTTTTCATCGCGTCAATGCCGACGGACAGGATGGTGTTGATTTGCGTTTCAAGTGTACTTACTTCAAGTGGAAACACGCTGTGGCGCCAATCCTTTGGATCCATTGTTACAATCGTAGTAAGGGCAGTCATCCCATAGACACCAAGCTCCTGGAACGTTTTTAAATCTGCTTGAATTCCAGCCCCGCCGCTCGTATCAGAGCCGGCAATCGTCATTACTTTATTAATCGTCATTATGTAAACCCCCTTCTAAAAAACCTCCTTATTATTATAAAACATTTTTAGAAAATTAACAGAATTTAAGAAGGCAATCGATAATTGTTGACAGAAAAATGACATTTCCCCCATTTGTACTATTTCCAAGCATTTTGCGTGATAAATATTACTTTCAAAAAACAGGGTGAACCGTACGATGAACATACACATGTTTCTTCTATAGGGATGTAACCGCTTACCATCTGCGAATGCATGATTATATCATCGAAGGGATCTTTCAGTTTCGCAAAATTGTTGGAAATTTGACACAAACTTGAAAAAGGTTAGCAATCACCCACCTTTTATCAGTAGAAATGCGTTCCGTGCAGCAAATCGTCCTGTTTTATTAGGTACCATTTTTCGACAAAGTGACAAATGTCGCTGAGTGCAATTGGTCCTATTTTTACAATGAATAAATAAGGAAAAGTTCCTAGGGGGAAGTGAAAACAATGAACCGCAAAGGGTGTCCTGATGAATATCCAATTTCCTTGATCATAAATGGTTATGAAATGGCTGTTTTTCAGCTGACAAAATTCGACCTTGAGGACTGGACAGTTGGTTATTTGTTTTCTGAAGGCTTTATTCAGGATGCAAATGATATCGAGTCCCTCCTCATCAACGAAGAAATGGGCAGCATTCATGTCGCGCTTCGAACCCATTTTGACGAAGAGCAAGTTTTTTCAAAAAAGAAGCATTACACCGCAGGCTGCGGCAGGGGCGTCACCTTCTTTTCGATGACTGATGTGAAGAATTTTGCCAAAGTGGCATCAAACGAAACCTTCCAATTAAGTTATCTATTAAAAAAGAGAAGTGAGTTCGCGCAAAACTCCCGCTTTTACCTGGAAACCGGCGGGATGCATGGAGCCTGTATTGTCGAGGAGGACGGCACGATCACGATTCGTGAAGATATTGGCCGCCACAATGCTGTCGATAAAATTATCGGCCACGCACTTAGAAAACGTTTACAACCCGAAAAGCTGTTATTGCTGACAACCGGACGGGTTTCATATGAAATGCTCTCAAAGGCTGCAAAATTTGGCTTTCCTGTGATCGGTTCGCGCACAGCCGCCACCAAGCAGGCTGTGCAGCTGGCAAAATACTTAAATATTGAGGTGATTGGCTATTTAAGAGGGAAAATGGCCACGATTTATACCTCAGCCGGGCGAGTCGAAAATGATCTAAATATCGAGCTGGCAGTAGAGATGCATTGAAAGGGGGAATCAAAGACTTTTAATACCTAAAGAGAAAAAGGGATGTTCTAATTAAATCTTGGGAAGGAGATTTAAAATGGTTGAAATGAACCTAAATCGCCGGCAATTTTTAAAGCTATCTGGCGCAACTGCGGCAACACTTGCGATTGTCGAGCTAGGCTTTAATGAGGGTAAAGCCTATGCGAAAACAAAGGACTTCAAAATTGCCAAAGCTACTGTAACACCAACCATTTGCTGCTACTGTGGTGTTGGATGCGGAATCCTCGTTCACACCAAGGATAATACGGTCGTTTATACGGAGGGGGATCCGGATAACCCGATTAACGAAGGAAAGCTATGCAGTAAAGGAACAACATTAAGACAGTTATACACATCGGAAAAACGCTTAACAAAACCGCTTTATCGTGCTCCCGGCAGCAATAAGTGGGAGGAAAAAGACTGGGAATGGATGCTCGACACCATTGCCAAACGTACAAAAGAAACACGTGACAATTCATTTGTTGAAGTAGAAAACGGAATCACCGTTAACAAAACCGAAAAGATTGCCAGCCTTGGCGGCGCGGCACTTGATAATGAAGAAACTTATTTGCTCTCGAAACTAATGAGAGGGCTTGGTGTCACCTACTTAGAGCACCAGGCACGAATATGACATAGTTCTACGGTTGCCGGTCTGGCACCTACATTTGGTCGTGGAGCAATGACTAACCATTGGAATGATCTGCAGCATACTGATTGTGCGTTGATTATTGGCGCAAACCCTGCAGAAAATCACCCCATCAGCTTTAGATGGTTAACGAAGGCAAAGGAAAACGGCGGGAAAATCGTTTCTGTCGACCCGCGTTTTACAAGGACATCGTCGCAGGCGGACGTGTATGCTGCCCTTCGTTCCGGTACGGATATTCCGTTTATCGGCGGGATGATTAAGTATGCAATCGAAAACAATCTCATCCACAAAGAGTATGTCGCTAACTATACAAATGCGTCCTTCATCGTGAAAGAAGGCTTTGACTTTAATGATGGTCTTTTCTCAGGCTATGACGCAGCAAAACGAGCGTATGATAAAACAAAATGGGCAATAGAAACAACGGAAGACGGCAAGCCGGTTACAGATGCAACATTGCAGCACCCGCGTTCCGTGTTCCAATTAATGAAGAAACATTATTCCCGTTACGATGTGGATACCGTTACAGCTGTAACCGGTACACCAAAAGAAGATTACCTGAAAGTTTGCCAAACCTTCTGTGAAACAGGGAAAGTCGGCAAATCCGGAACCATCATGTATGCAATGGGTACAACCCAGCATACCGTCGGCTCACAAAACGTCCGGATTTATGCGATGCTGCAGCTGCTTTTAGGAAACATCGGCATCCCTGGCGGCGGCATCAATGCGATGCGCGGCGAATCAAACGTACAAGGGTCGACAGACTTTGGTCTATTATATGACAACTTGACAGGATATCTTGGCACACCGAAAGCGACTGTTCCAGAGCATGCGACATTGAAAGGCTATTTGGAAAAAGAAACACCGAAGACAGGCTATTGGAGCAATAAACCAAAATTTGTTGTCAGCTTACTGAAAGCCTGGTACGGTGCGAACGCTACGGCTGAAAACGAGTTCGGCTACCATTACTTGCCAAAGGGAAATAAAAACTACTCCCACATCAATCTATTTAATGCGATGTACAAGGGTGAACTAGAAGGAACATTCCTGTTCGGCACAAACCCGGTTGTCGGCGGACCGAACGCCGGGAAAGAAAAAGAGGCACTTGGAAACCTGAAGTGGCTTGTAGCCATCGACCTGTGGGAAACGGAAACATCGTCATTCTGGCAAAAAGAAGCAGGCAGTGACCCATCTAAGATTAATACAGAAGTATTCCTTCTGCCGGCGAGTGCTTCTTTTGAAAAAGAGGGCAGTATTTCCAACAGCTCACGCTGGATGCAATACCGCTGGAAGGCGATTGATTCAAGAGGCGAGGCAAGACCGGACCTTGATATCATCCATGAACTGGCATTAAAACTGAAACATCTTTATGCGAACAGTCCAAAATCTGCTGACAAGCCATTCTTAGCGCTTGATTGGAATTATGGCAATGGCGATGAACCGGATATTGACCTTGTGGCCAAAGAAATCAATGGCTATGACCTGAAAACAGGTAAATTAATTGCGGGCTTTGGGGCTTTGCTGGACGATGGTACAACCTCAAGCGGCAACTGGATTTATTCCGGATTCTATCCGGAAGAAGGCAAGAATAAATCGAAAAACCGTGACAATAAAGACACAGGCGGACACCATTACTTAAACTGGTCATACGCATGGCCAATGAATCGCCGGATTCTTTACAACCGTGCCTCCGCGGATCCAAGCGGACAGCCATGGAGCAAGGAAAAAGCCGTCATTCAGTGGGATGCTGTCCAGAAGAAATGGACCGGAAATGACGTCCCAGACTTCAAACCAGTGACGGCCCCAACTGAACCAGGGGGCGCAGGTCCGTTTATCATGAACAAGGATGGCGTTGGCTTACTATTTGCGCCAACATTAAACGATGGACCGTTCCCTGAACATTACGAGCCATTTGAAAGCCCTGTTCCCAACCCGTTCTCCAGTCAACAATTGAACCCGGCCGCGGTCGTGATTGAGGGCGATTTTAACAAGAAGGGCGATAAGAAGGATTACCCGATTGTCGCAACCACCTACAGGGTAAGTGAACACTGGCAGTCAGGATCGATGACTCGGAATCAAGAATGGCTCTCAGAGCTTGCCGGCCATATGTTTGTGGAATTAAGTGAAGAACTTGCAAAAGAAAAAGGCATCAAGAATAAAGACAAAATCATTGTCAGCTCGGCACGCGGAGAAATCAACGCTTATGCGATGGTGACAAAACGCTTTAAGCCGTACAAGGTGAATGGCAAAAAGGTTCATCAAATTGGCATGCCATGGCACTTCGGCTATAAAGGCTTTGCCACTGGGGATACAGCGAATCGTCTAACGCCGCACATTGGTGATGCGAATACAACGATTCCAGAATACAAAGCATTCCTCTGCAACGTTAGGAGGGCTGAAGCATGAGTAAGTATGTAAAATATGTCGATGTCACGAAGTGTGATGGCTGTCGTGCCTGTATGGTAGCGTGTAAAAACTGGAATGACCTGCCGGCAGAACCGACTGATTTCCTTGGCAGTGTCCAATCCCATGCAAAGACAACAGCCGATACATGGAATGTCCTGCAGTATATTGAACATGAGAATGCAAGCGGTGGTCTAGACTACTTGTTCCGTCATTCTTCCTGCTTCCATTGTACCGATGCTGCCTGTGAAAAGGTTTGTCCGGAAAATGCGATCAGCTATACGAAGTATGGAACCGTTGTGATTGACCAGGATACATGCGTCGGCTGCGGCTATTGTGTGCAAAACTGTCCGTTTGAGGTCATTTCCTTGAAGGAATATAAGGATAAAAACGGCAAGGAGTATCGCAAGGCCCATAAGTGTACGATGTGTACCGACCGAATTGATGAGGGCTTACAGCCTGCCTGCGTTACTACCTGTCATACCGGAGCAATGGAGTTTGGCGACAGGGATGCAATGATTAAAAAGGCGGAGCAGCGAGTCAAGGAGATCAAAGGTCGTTACCCGAACGCAATGGTCTACAATCCGGAGGGCGTTGGCGGTACTCATACCGTTTATGTACTGGCAGAAAAGCCAAGCGTGTACGGCCTGCCTGAAAATCCGAAGGTGCCAACATCTGCTGTGTTGTGGAAGGACTATGCCCAGCCAATCGGCAAGGCGATGATCGGGGCAACGACCATGGCTGTTGTCGGAGCATTTGTGGCCAATAAGTTTTTCAGTAAAAAAGAGAATAACGAAACAGAAGATGGAGGTGGCAGTGATGAGTAATTATCAGAAGCACCCAAAAGCTGATGTAAAGATTCGCCGCTTTCCAAAGGCATTTGTTTGGGCGCACGCAATTAATGGAATTGCCTTCTTTGCCCTATACATCACGGCCCTGCCAATGTATACCGAATTCTTTGACTGGCTGTATCCGGTGTTTGGCGGCCCGGCCATGGCCCGGCTGCTGCACAGAATTTTTGCAGTAGCGTTCGTAACGCCTACCTTCATCTTATTAATTTTTAGTCCCAAATTCTTTATTCATTGGATGAAGGAATTAATCACCTGGAAGAAGCGCGACCTTCAATTCTTCAGTGAATTCGTTAAAGAATTATTCGGCTTCAAGTTTAAACATATTAAACAAACCTTCTTTAACGCTGGGGAAAAAATTAACTCGATTCTTCAGATTTTCTGTGCCATCTTGGTCATTGTTTCAGGAGTCACCATGTGGTTCCCTGAGTACTTCTCTAGAGCGTTTGTGCAATGGGGCTACTTCCTTCATAACGTTGGTTTTGGATTAGGAATCGCTGTGATTGTCGGACATATTTACCTATCTGTTGTTCATAAACATTCAAGACCAGGATACTCCGGCGTCGTTACCGGAAAGGTTCCAGCCTGGTGGGCAAAAGGCCACTACGGCGACTGGTATGATGAAGAAGTCAAAAAGGGCAACTTCCCTGACTTGGACGATCCAAAACATAAAAAAGGCGCTTAAAAAGAAAAGCGGAAGCGCCCTGGTCAGCGGCGTATGGCCTGGATCCCACCAACTGAGATAAAGGAAACACGGTGAGCGGAGTGAGCCGATGTTGACTTCTCGTAGGGCGGAGAGCGAAGGACACTAGCCGCTAGTGCGCTGAAGCTGGACAATTCTCAAAGTCGAAACTTATAAAATCTTATTTTATAAAAGGAATGGCTGTCATCGTTTACGACAGCCATTTCCTTTAAAAAAGCGTCCTTTTTGAGCCACAATCGGATGTAACTCTGGATTGAATCGTCAATTTAGGCAGTCAATGAGCGAATTTTAAGATTCAATGAGCGAATTTAGGGGGCTAATGGGCGAATTTTCATATTTAATGAGCGAATTTATGGATTCAATGAGCGAATCAAAAAAATACCATAAAATGAGGTGCAACAACGATGATTAAATCCGTTGTTTCAAAAGAATATCAGGAACTGCAGAAGGAAATCGTCAAGCTTCAGGAAAAGTGGAAGCAGCAGCTTGACCCCGAAACCATTAGACCGAACCTTGATCAGGCTGCAATGGGAGCAGGTGTCCCAGCTGCCGCATTAACGGCAATTGATTTTGATATTTCACTATTTTTACAGTGTATAGAGGAAATCAATAACATACTTGTAAAATTTAATCCTGAACTTGAGGCAAGACTGGCAGGAATTCATAGCCTTCTTCGTGAAGAAACAGCCATTCGCTGGATCGAAGAGGCTAGCTCGTTCAATCACCATTATTTTACAAGCTTTGCAGAAGAACATGGGCTGGAAGAATGGATCCCCCACTTCCTCGCTGAAACCGCCCTTCGTCCATATCTGCAATTGATAGCCGAAAAGGTTCAACCTGTGATCAACCGCGCCGTGCCGGGGGCCGGCTGCCCAGTTTGCGGTGAGCCAGTCAGATTGGCATCCCTTGAGGATGAGGGGAAAAAGGTTATCCATTGCCCGCGCTGCCTTGCCCACTGGCATGCAAAGCGCTTAGAATGCTCGCACTGCGGCAATGAGGACCATAAAACGGTTCAATTTTTAACGATTGAAGGGGATGTCACCTCCCAAATTCAAGTTTGCGAAGAGTGCAACGGCTATATTAAAATTATTGATACACGCCAATATATCGCGAAACCTTCAGCGGCATTACTGGATTTAAACTCTATTCATCTAGATTTTGTTGCCCAAGAGAATGGGTATACTGCGGTTGGCGAGAAGAAAACGGAACAGTAAGGAGCGTTAAAAACATGAAAGCTGCAGCGATTATTTTAGCAGGCGGAAAATCAAGCCGGATGGGCACAAATAAGGCGCTGCTAAAAATAAATGAGAAAACGAATATTGAAAGAATGGCAGACAAGCTAAAACTTCTTTTTGATGATATAATCCTAGTAACAAATGATTCTGAACAATATGAATTTTTAGGACTCAAAATGGTCCCCGATCAGTATCCAGGTATGGGGCCGCTCGCTGGTGTGCATGCAGGTCTGCTCGCATCCAGCTGCGATGTGAACGTGATTGTCGCCTGCGATATGCCGTTTGTGTCAGCGGAGCTTGCCGAGGCGCTCGTGGACAGCCGCGGCGATTATGATGCCGTCATCCCAGTGATTAATGGAAAACAGCACCCGTTATTTGCTGTTTTTCACAAAAATGCGGCAGCAGAAGCCCTTGCCTGTATTGAGGCTGGCCGGCTGCGAATGAAACATTTACTAGATCAATTAAATGTCCGATACGTAACAGAAACAGAGCTGCAGTCTTACAGCCATCTTTATCTCGAACGGGTCTTTTTCAATATGAATCACCCAAATGAATATGAAGATGCGAAAAAGTGGGCTGAGACAGATTGATTTTAAAAGGGGGAAATGGGAGCCATGCGATTTTTCAAAGTAAAAACAGTTGAAGAAACATTTGCCTTAATCGAGGAAAACATACCGGCAATCGAACAAACAGTGGTTAAGGAAATTGGTGATGCCTTACATTTTATTTTAGCGGCTCCTGTGGCGGCAAAGGAAAATGTGCCAAGTTTTGATCGCTCAACTGTCGACGGGTATGCCGTCCGTGCGAAGGATACGTATGGTTCCTCTGAATCCATGCCAGGCTTCTTAAACGTTGTTGGAGAAGTAAAAATGGGCGAAGTCCCAGCGGTCGAAGCGGGTCACGGAACGGCCGTTTACGTGCCGACGGGAGGGATGATGCCAAAGGGCAGTGACAGTGTCATCATGATTGAACATTGCGAGGAATTAGACGGCTTGCTAAATACCTATAAACAAATCGCGCCTGGGGAAAATGTGATCAGCAAGGGAGAAGACATCAAGGAAGGGGAAACCCTCCTTGAGGCCGGAACGAAGCTGCGGCCGCAGGAATTAGGGGCACTCGCCTCGTTAGGGATTGCCGAGGTGCCCGTCTTTCGTAAATTGAAGGTAGGGTACCTCTCGTCCGGGGATGAAATCGTTCCGTATCAAACGGAAACTCTCCAAGAAGGGCAAATTCGCGACATCAACTATTTAACGATTGCCGGACTTGCGAATGAATGGAATGTGGAAGTGATGTACGGCGGGATTGTCCGCGATGATTTTGAGGAATTCCGCCAAAAAGCTGCCGAGCTCTATGAACAGGTCGATTGTTTAATCCTTTCCGGCGGCAGCTCTGTCGGGGCGAAGGATTACACAACAGATGTGATTCAGTCCTTAGGGGAGCCGGGGGTTTTTGTGCATGGTATTTCAATTAAGCCGGGGAAACCTACGATTCTCGCCATGGCAAACGGCAAGCCTGTCATCGGCCTTCCAGGACATCCGGCAAGTGCGATGATTATTTTCAAACTGTTCGGCGAGCGGATTCTGCGAAAGCTGAAGGGTGAAAAGCTTGAGCGCAAACCAGAGCGGATTTTTGCAAAAATCACAAAAAATATTCCTTCTTCCATGGGACGAGCGGATTATATCCGCGTCCGGCTGTTTGAAAACGAGGGCGAATGGTGGGCCGAGCCGATTATCGGAAAATCCGGCTTAATTACCACACTGGTAAAAAGCGATGGCATGGTTGAGATTAGTTCAGAAAAAGAAGGAGTTTCACAGGGTGAATGGGTACCTGTGATTCCATCAAGGTAAGGGGGCGCCGAGAGTTATGGAACATACACAATATAAGCGAAAAATTTATTTAGAGGACAAACCCCGAGCGGAAGCACGAGAAGAAATACTGGCAGCCTCTGAGCTAACTCCTGAAATCGACTATCTTTCAGCCGTTGAAGCACTGGGACGTGTAACCGCTGAACCCATCTTTGCGCGCGTCTCGATGCCGCATTACCACGCCTCAGCAATGGATGGAATTGCCGTGATCGCTGAAAGCACCTACAAGGCGCATGAGCAAAATCCGCTTTTTCTCAAAAAAGGCACGGAGTTTTGTTTTGTTGATACGGGGAATGCCATTCCCTCCCCATTCAACGCCGTGATTATGATTGAACATGTACATATGGTGGATGACGATACGATTGAAATCATTGAGCCGGCCACCCCTTGGCAGCATATCCGGCCGATTGGCGAGGATATCGTTCAAGAGGAAATGCTCTTCCCTCAAGGACATGCGCTGCGTCCGGCGGATTTAGGCGTGCTGCTCGCCGCACAGCAGCTTGTGGTTCCGGTTGTCAAAAAACCGGTGGTGACAATTATCCCGACAGGTAATGAGCTTGTCGAGGCAAATGCGGAGCTGTCTTCCGGAAACATCATTGAATTTAATGGTACGGTGTTTTCCGGTTTTATCAAGGAATGGGGCGGTGAGCCGAAGCTCCATCCGATTGTGAAGGACGAACCGGAAAGGATTAAAGCGGCGCTGTTGGAAGCCGCCGAAACCTCGGATATTATTGTCATCAATGCCGGCTCATCGGCAGGCAGGAAGGACTTCACGGTCCACATCATCGCAGAAATCGGCGAAGTCTATACTCATGGGGTCGCCGCACGGCCTGGAAAACCAACCGTTTTAGGAAAAATAAACGGAAAAATGGTCGTTGGTGTTCCGGGGTACCCGGTTTCTGCCTATTTGGCGATGGAATGGTTTGTCCGTCCGTTAGTATGTCAATACTTGGGGATTCCTGAACCACGGAGACAGACGGTTCAGGTAAAACTTGGCCGCCGCATTGTCTCATCAATGGGCGCCGAAGACTTTGTACGAATGAATATCGGCTGGGTGAATGGACAATTTGTCGCCAACCCGCTGACAAGGGCGGCCGGGGTCACGATGTCCTATGTCCGGGCAGACGGCCTGTTAATTGTACCGCCAAGTGTGATCGGCTATGAGCAGGGAGATACAGCAGAAGTCGAACTGCTGCGCCCGCTGGAGGAAATCAAACAGGCAATCGTCTTTTGCGGCAGCCACGATTTAACGATTGACCTATTATTTTCGGAGCTGAAACGTTTACAGACAGACATGAAAATCGTCTCCTCCCACGTCGGCAGCATGGCAGGCATCATGGCAATTAGGAAAGGCGAGGCCCATGTAGCGGGGATCCATTTGCTGGACCCAAGTACAAAGCAATATAATGTTTCATACGTAAAGAAAATGTTAGCGGGAAAAGACGTGGTCCTTTATCCCTTTTTAAAAAGGAAGCAAGGCTGGATCCTGCCAAAAGGCAATCCCCTGGAAATCGCTGGCGTGACTGACCTGGTCCGAGCGGGGGCGAACTTCGTCAACCGTCAAAAAGGAGCCGGTACACGAATCCTGTTTGACTTGCTGCTGCAAGAGGCGGGCCTCGAGCCGGAAGAGATTCTCGGCTATGACAGGGAAATGTTCTCCCACTTAGCCATAGCGGCGGAAGTGAACGGCGACGCGTGCGGTGCAGGACTTGGAATCTACCCTGCGGCCAAGGCCATGGGTCTGGACTTTGTTCCGGTCGCCGATGAAGAATATGACTTAGTGATGACACGAAATTTTTTCGAAAGTGAAAGCGGCCGGCAGCTTTTGGCGATTATTCAGTCGGAAGCCTTCCGGGAAAAGGTTAAACAAATTGGCGGCTACCAAGTGGTTGAAAATGCAGAGCCTAAGAGCTTGACTGATGAGGTGAGTTAATTGAAGTACTACGAGATTTCAAAGGAACCGATTGATATTCAGGCAGTGATTGATAAAGTGGTCCAGCGTGAGGCTGGTGCGATTACCACCTTCATCGGCACGGTCCGGGAATTAACCCATGGCAAGAAGACCTTATTTTTAATCTATGATGCCTATGAAGCAATGGCGGTGAAAAAGCTTGCACAAATCGGGGCGGAGATTGAGGAGCGCTGGGCCGGCTCGAAAGTGGCAATTACCCATCGTGTCGGACGCCTGGATATTACCGATATTGCCGTTGTGATTGCGGTTTCGACGCCGCACCGCGCTGATTCATACGAAGCGAACCGCTATGCCATTGAGCGAATTAAAGAAATCGTTCCAATCTGGAAGAAAGAGCATTGGGAAGACGGCGAATCGTGGATTGGAGACCAGCTTGAAAAGGTCGCCTATCCAAGCGGCAAGCCTGAGGCAGGTGATTTAGATGAATAAAGTATTATTTTTCGCCCATTTGCGTGATGCTGTTGGTGCAGAGTCATTATCAATGGATGCCAGTGGAAAAACAGTTGCTGAATTGAAGGCCGAGTTAGCGGCGAAATATGACCTGCCGCGCTTAGAAACCGTGATGACCGCGATTAATGAGGAATTTGCCTCAAATGATGAAGTAATCAGCGACGGCGACGAGATTGCCTTCATTCCTCCGGTCAGCGGCGGTTGATTGTGCCAGTGAGAGCAAACTTTTTAATAATCCTACCCTAAAAGCTCGCCGGTCGGCGGCTTTTCTTTCGAAAGGGGTCAAAAATATATGAATGAACGATATTCAAGGCAAGTTCTTTTTCCGGGAATCGGCAAAGAGGGGCAAGCGAAAATGAGGGAAAAGCACGTCCTTATCATTGGGGCGGGTGCCCTCGGCTCAGGAAGTTCCGAAATTCTAACGCGCGCAGGTGTTGGCAAAATTACCATCGTTGATCGCGATTATGTAGAGGCCAGTAATCTGCAGCGCCAGCAGCTTTACACGGAAGAGGACGTTGCCGAAAAGCTTCCGAAGGCCGCGGCAGCAAAGAAACGCTTGCGGGCGATTAATGCTGATGTCGAGATTCGGGCAATCATAGGCGATGCAACGCCTGAGATGATGGAAGAGCTTGCGGCCGGTGTCGATTTGATGCTGGATGCGACTGACAATTTTGAAACCAGGATGATGATGAATGATATTTCACAAAAATACAAGATTCCTTGGATTTACGGTGCTTGCGTCGGCAGCTTTGGGATGAGTTTTTCCATCATCCCCGGGAAAACCCCTTGCTTAAATTGCCTATTACGGACAATCCCGCTCCAAGGAATGACCTGTGATACCGGCGGAATAATATCGCCTGCTGTGCAAATGGTGATTGCTCACCAAACAGCGGAGGCACTAAAAATGCTTGTTGAGGATTGGGAGGCGGTCCGCACCTCGTTCGTCAGCTTCGATGTGTGGCGAAATCAATATACAAGTCTGAAAATGTCAAAGGCGAAATTTGCCGGGTGCTTATCATGCGGTGAGGAACGGACATATCCGTATTTAGATCATGAGAATATGACAAAGACGACCGTGCTTTGCGGCCGCGATACGGTGCAAATCCGCCCATCTACCCCAGGGCAGATCTCGCTGGAGCAGCTTGCGAGCCAGCTTAGTGGGCTGGGATATGCTGTGAAAGGGAACCCATATTTATTGTCGGTAGAAATCGGAGAAGAACGGATGGTTATTTTTAAAGAGGGCCGTGCCCTCATCCATGGGACAAAGGATTTAACCCACGCTAAATCGCTCTATCAGCGGATATTGGGATGAATAGAATGCCGGTTATAAAAAAGAAGCCCGTACCACGGCCGGTACGGGTTTCTTTATTAGCTTTTTCCCTTCGAAAACTGAACACAGACAAGCATAAGAAAAGAAATGCCGATCATGCACAAGACCCATAGCCAGGCCAGTTCCATGTTTCCTGAATCAATGGCGACATAGATGGCTGTAGGGATGGTCTGCGTCTTACCGGGGATATTGCCGGCAAACATCAGTGTCGCGCCAAATTCCCCTAAGGCGCGGGCAAAGCTTAAAATTCCGCCTGAAATAATTGCCTTCCCTGCAAGCGGGATAGAAACGAATAGAAATAGCTGAAAACGATTCGCTCCGTCAACTCGGGCCGCATCCTCGACATCCCGATCGACACCTTCAAATCCAGTCTTAACGGATTGATACATTAGAGGGAAGGCGACAATTAATGCGGCAATTACCGCCGCCCACCAGGTGAAAATGACGGGCTGATGGAAGAGCCATTCAATCCACCGGCCGACAGGACTCTGCTTGCCAAAGACTACTAGCAGCAAAAAGCCGACGACCGTTGGGGGAAGGACTAACGGCAAGAGGAAAATGGTTTCCACCACCGCTTTTCCTTTGAAGCGTGCTCTCGCCATCCATTTCCCAATAATTAATCCCAAAATCAACACAATACATCCTGAAACAACCGCAATCTCCAGCGATAGTTTGACAGGATCCCAAAACTGGTCTGTCATGATAGCTTTTTACATCCCTTTAAATCCGTATTTTTCAAACACCTTCATCGCTTCATCTGATTGTAGATATTGATAGAATATCACGGCTTGCTTCGGATGGCTACTTGCCTTGATGATTCCGACCGGGTAAACAATGGGAGTATGCAGGTTTTCATCAGCCGTTGCTGCAATCTCGACCTTATCAGACGTTAAGGCATCAGTTTTATACACCATTCCGGCATCAACATTTCCGGTTTCTACATATGTAAGTACTTGGCGTACATCCTTCGCATAAACAATTTTTCCTTCCGCCGAACTCCAAAGATTCAGCTTTTCCATTACTTCTTTGCCATAGGCACCAGCAGGAACAGATTCAGGGGTACCAATCGAAAGCTTGTCCGCTTTTGGGATATCCTCGAACGTTTTGATGCCTTTAGCGGAATCCTTTGGTACGACAAGGACGAGTTCATTGCGAACCAGATCTTTGCCATTTTTCTCTTCAATTACGCCATCAGTCACCAATTTATCAAATTTGTCTTCTGCAGCTGAAAAAAACAGATCGACAGGGGCTCCCTGTGAAATTTGCTGCTGCAATGCTCCAGAAGCGCCAAAGTTATAATTTATTTTCACATTACTATGGTCTTTGTTGAAGTTTGTTGTAATTTCATTTAATGCGTCTTGCAAACTTGCTGCGGCTGAAATGGTTAATTCTACGTTTTCTTCTGGAGCAGGTTGTTTTTCCTTTACTGGTTCTTTACTCTCTTCCTTCGCGGCGCACCCCGATAAAACTAGTAAAAACAAAAGCATGGTTAAAAATATTTGATACCCTTTTTTCAAAGTCAATTCCACTCCTTATAATTAGATATAAATAATTATAACTAATTATAACTAGTTGTGGTATGAAGAAAATCACAGATATTTCGACAAATGCTTTTTAAAAATGAATGAGATACAATAGGATGAGGAGGGATAATCATGTCAAAGGAGATTTCCTATACGATTGAAGAGGTTTCACAGCTGTTAAAAGTGTCGAAGCTTACAATATATGATTTAATCAAAAAAGGGGAACTGCCCGTATTTCGGGTGGGAAGACAGATGAGGATGGACGCGGAGGATTTGGACCGATATATAAAAGGGCAAAAGTCGCCGCAGATGCAGGCAGCAATTGTTCCGGCTGCCGATGCGCAAAGGGTGGACAAACGGGAATCCCATAATATTGTCATCAGCGGTCAAGATATCGTCCTCGACATCTTAGGCAAGCATATTGAAAAATGCCCTCCCTATAAGACGCTCAGGTCGTATTCAGGCAGTTTAAACAGCCTTATTTCTTTATATAATGGTGACTGTGACATCGTGAGCCTTCATATGTTTGACGGCGATACCGGAGAATATAATCTTCCTTATGTAAAAAGGATTCTAACAGGGTATCCATACATATTGCTCAATCTCGTTTCCAGAAAGGCAGGATTTTATGTTCAAAAAGGAAACCCGCTAAACATCACTTCCTGGACAGATTTAAAGCGGCCGGATCTGAACATCATCAATCGTGAAAAGGGATCCGGGGCAAGGATTCTTCTTGATGAACAGCTGAGAATTCATCACATATCGCCGCAGTCGATTATCGGGTATAATCGGGAAGAAACCAATCATTTAAGTGTGGCCTCTGCGGTTTCTACCGGCAAGGCAGATATCGGAATCGGAAATGAAAAAGCAGCTAAAATGGTGGGCGTTGACTTTATTCCATTAATGACGGAACGGTATGACCTCGTGATGGTCAAGACCCCTGAAAATGAGGCACTCATCCGGATTGTGAAGGAGATTTTATCCTCTGCATTATTCCAAACAGAAATTAGCTCATTGGGCGATTATGATCAATCACAGACAGGAGCGATTATCGCAGAAACCTTTTAAGTGATTGAGTAATTTACAAATTTTGACTTGTTTCACGTGGAACATGAAGAAGATTGTCGAAATCCTGTAATGGATCATGCTTGAAAAAGAGAGGGAATGTCGAAGTGACTATATCTGTCCAAACATTATTAGCAAAAATTGAAAAAGAATTGCAGCTGGCGAAGAGCAGCGGCAAGCAAGAAAGCTTGCGGGAAAAAGTGTACTCTATTAAAATATTATGCGAATTGATTTTAGATGAAAAAGCCGAGCGGACCGTGGCTAAGCCGGTACCTGTTATGACAAACACCGTTAGTCAGCAGCCGGCAGTGAACCACCAGGCATTTCAACCATCGGCGCTGAATCAACCAGTTTTTCAGCAGCCGGCATCGATGCCGCAGACGAAAAAAATAGAGATGGACGAGGCAAACGGCGATTCGTTATTTGATTTTTAAACGAAGGGTTTGGCGCCGAAAGCATGAAAAATGGAGGGGAAGTAAATGAAAGCATTTATTATTGTGGGGGCCATCAACGCCTTTTTAGCCGTAGCGCTTGGGGCCTTCGGTGCACACGGATTAAAAGACCGGCTTGACGCCCATTACTTAGAGATTTGGAAAACAGGCGTTACCTATCAAATGTTCCATGCAACCGGGATTTTAATCATCGGTCTGCTCCTCGGGAAAGTCGGAGCAAGCTCTGTTTTTAGCTGGTCCGGATGGTTAATGTTCGTCGGAATCATTTTATTCAGCGGCAGCTTGTACTTGTTAAGCCTGACAAAGGTTGGCGTCTTAGGCGCGATTACTCCGATTGGCGGCGTTTGCTTCTTAGCCGCGTGGATTCTCATGATTGTTGGTGCAGTGAAAAACTTTTAATAAAATAAGCGGGGCCTCCATATTTGGGGGCCCCGCGCATATTTATTTACCTTGGCGGGTAGGTTCCTAGTGACGGACCGCTTCCCAACGGATATTCATATTCGATTTCCTCGGCAAAGGTAATGTAGTCGACAGCCACCATCGGGATGAGGAACCGGGTGCCAGCCTGCGGGTCGCTGAGGATCACATGGTCTCTACCTGCTGCTTCAATGATGCCTTTAAATTCCTTGGCATTCCACTGGCTGTTGCCTTCAAAAGTGGCAAATACGCTTACTAATTTTCCTTTGTTCAAACGCAAAATGTTTTCGATGTATGACTGCTCAATTGGCAGCATGCCTGGTACTTGCCCTCCGCTTACTGGCGGCCGTGGTGGTGTTCCGGCTCCGGCTGGCGGAAATTGCTGAAAACCTTGAGTTGGCATAAATCCTTGCCCTCCGCCAGTGACCGGCTGTGCCCCCTGTTGTCCGGCTGCCCCGGTATAAGGCTGAAATCCTTGAGGATTGTAGTATTGGCTCATCTTTTTCCCTCCTAAAAATAAGTGAATGAAAACTTTCTGACAGTGCAGTGCCACCCTTGCTTACAGGGGATTGACGACTGGCCCAACTTTCTATTCATACTCCATTGCACCCAGATTGGTTACAGTTTAAGAAGGTTTTTCTCACCTCTTCTTCATTAAGACAATTGGAGCAAATTTGAGACTCGCTGTTTAAATAGTATGAGTATCGAAGGGGAAATATGACTTGGATCAGATAGTTTTAGGAAGCAAAAAAAGCTCCCATAATGAGAGCTTTTTAAAAGGATTTATACGTGAAGAAATTTTGCTACCCGTTCTTCTTCTAATAGATTGCCGACAAAGAAGGCGCCAAATTCGCCGTAGCGCGCACTCACTTCATCAAAGCGCATTTCATAAATCAGCTTTTTAAATTGAAGTACATCGTCTGCGAACAGGGTAACGCCCCATTCGTAATCATCAAAGCCGACGGAGCCGGTGATAATTTGCTTGACTTTACCTGCATATGTACGGCCGATCATTCCGTGGCTGCGCATCATGCTGCGGCGCTCTTCCATCGGCAGCATGTACCAGTTATCATTCCCCTGGCGGCGCTTGTCCATTGGATAAAAGCAGACATGCTTTGCTTTAGGCAGTGCCGGGTATAGGCGAGCCAGAATTTGCGGATTTTGATAGGGGTCCTCACCCGCTGGCAGGTAGTTGCTAAGTTCTACCACTGACACATAAGAATGCGCAGGAATGGTGTATTCTGCAAGCTTTGTTTTGTTGAATTCGGTTTCAATTTCATTTAACTCTTCCATTGTTGGACGAAGGATCATCATCATAAAATCAGCCTTTTGCCCAACAATTGTATATAAGGCATGGCTGCCTTCTTTGCGTTCTCCCGTTTGGTTCCATTTTTCAACGAGACTTAAAAACTCGTGGATGGCGGTTTGGCGTTCGTCGCTAGAAAGCATTTTCCATATAGTCCAATCAACGGTACGGAAATCATGCAGGCAATACCAGCCATCAAGCGTTTGTGCTGCTTCACTCATTATAATCACTCCTAGATAGTCATTCATCCATAACTATATCATAGTTTGACCAAGGGACGCCTTTCTAAACACTTGAAAGCGGGGAAGTGGATATTTTTGCAAAAAAGGGTAAATAGTAAAAGTATGAGTGTAATTTTTTGAAAAAAAAAACATCTTACTGAAACCGCTGTCTGTGATGGACATTGCTTGAAATTTCACCTTGGTAAAGTATGCTAGAAGAAGATGTTCTTTTTTAAGGGAGGAATTTAATGTGAGTGATTTATTTGAAGGTTTAAAGCAGAAAGTTTCCGGACGTGATTTGAGAATTGTTTTTCCAGAAGGGTTGGATGAGCGAATTGTCCGTGCAGCAGGCCGTTTGGCTGCGGAAAAATTAATCACGCCGATTTTGATTGGCAATATCGAACAGGTGCAGGCAAAAGCGGCAGAGCTTGGCGTTTCTTTAGAATCTGCAGAAATCTATGATCCGGCAGCCTATGCAGGCATGGATGAGTTGGTCGCCGCATTTGTCGAGCGCCGCAAAGGGAAGGCAACCGAAGAGGATGCCCGCAAAATCCTGCTTGATGAAAACTATTTTGGCACGATGCTCGTTTACTTGAAAAAAGCACACGGCTTAGTGAGCGGTGCTGCGCATTCGACGGCAGATACGGTTCGTCCGGCACTGCAAATTATTAAAACAAAAGCAGGCGTAAAGAAGACGTCTGGCGTGTTCATCATGGTTCGTGAGGATGAAAAATATGTGTTCGCCGATTGTGCGATTAACATTGCTCCGGATAGCAATGATTTAGCGGAGATTGCGATTGAAAGCGCGAAAACAGCGGAAATGTTTGATATCGAGCCGCGGATTGCGATGCTGAGCTTTTCAACAAAGGGTTCGGCGAAATCTCCTGAGACAGAACGAATTGTTGAGGCTGTGGCTGAGGCGAAACGCCGCGATGCTTCACTTGTGTTAGACGGGGAATTCCAATTTGACGCCGCGTTTGTGCCATCTGTGGCCAAAAGTAAGGCACCAGGTTCTGTCCTGCAAGGGGATGCGAACGTGTTTATCTTCCCTAGCCTTGAAGCAGGCAACATTGGCTATAAAATTGCACAGCGTTTAGGCGGTTTTGAAGCAGTCGGCCCGATTTTACAAGGGTTGAATGCACCGGTGAACGATCTATCCCGCGGCTGTAATGAAGAAGATGTGTACAAGCTCGCGTTAATTACGGCGGCTCAAGGGTTATAATTTGAAATTTTGGGGCTGGTCCGTCGTGTAGGGCTGGCTCTTTTTTTATGATAAAATGGATGTATTAATGTTAAGGGGTTTTCAAGATGGAAGGTTTACTGCGCCAGTCACAGTGGCGGATCATTGACCAGTCTGCTGTCGGCATTCATTTTCAGGCAACACAATCATTTGGCACCGATGATACGTTATGTGCCGCAGTCGGAGCAGGCGAAGCGCCGGCGACAGCGCGGACATGGGTGCATCACAATACGGTGGTCCTCGGCATCCAGGATACGAGATTGCCATTTTTGCAGGAAGGTATTCAATTTTTAAAGCAAGAGGGGTATCAGGTGATTGTCCGAAATTCCGGCGGGTTGGCGGTTGTCCTTGATGAAGGCGTCCTAAATATCTCGTTAATTTTCCCCGAGGCTGAAAAAGGAATCGATATCAACCGCGGCTATGATGTTATGTGGGAACTGATCCAACAGATGTTTGCCGATTTCCCGCAGCAAATCGAGGCACGGGAAATTGTGGGCTCTTATTGCCCGGGAAGTTACGATCTGAGCATCGGCGGCAAAAAGTTTGCCGGCATCTCGCAGCGCCGTCTGAAAAAAGGAGTCGCTGTCCAGATCTATCTCTGTGTGAATGGCAGCGGTGCGAAACGGGCCGAACTTGTGAAGCATTTTTACGAGCGGGCCAAACAGGGCGAAGAAACGAAATTTGCCTTCCCGGACATTGTTCCGGAGGTGATGGCCTCGCTGTCAGAATTGCTCGGGACACCTTTTTCCGTCGGCGATGTCATGCTGCGTTTGTTAAATCAGTTAAAGGCACATAGTGAGTTTTTGTATGCGGGGCAGCTGAACGAATACGAGCTTGGATTATTTCCCGGATATTATCAACGGGTGATTGACCGGAATGAAACGATTGCCGGCCGCTAAAGAAAACTCACCGATTGGCGAGCTACAGGCATTCAGACATGTAGCCCTTTCCTTATTAGCTAAAAAGGCCGCGGACCTTTTACTTGGTCCGCGGCCTTTCTATAGTCAGATGCTGCTCCTGTCTCTTCTCCCAATGCCCTTTAGGAAATTACTCCGCTACCTTTTCAAGGTTCCCGTTGCGGTCCATTTTGAATTTTGTAGCAGGTCTTTCTTCTTCTTCAAATAGTACAAGCTTGCGGGCGCGGTTCATAATTTTCATAAGGGTCTCGTAATCTTCTTGAATTGTTTCGGAATTCTCCTCGAGCCCGGAAATCTTTGCTGACATTTCCTCATTTTGCTTTCGTAACTCTGCCATCTCCCGCTTCAATCTTTCATTCTCACTTTTTAATGCTTCATTTTGCAGATTGGAATGATGAAAGTTTTGTAAGTAAGAGATAACAGCATCAAGGGTTAGTCCGCTGGCGGCTGTAGCTCTGTATGTTGGGCTTTGCGGCTGGCTTTGGGCCCGGGCTGCCGGCTTCACATAGGTTTCTTGAGCTGCCTCAACTGACAAATCAGGCATGTCCATCGTAGTTTCTAGCGGCATGTCAACCTGCAGCTCCGGCATTGACTCGAACTCCTCCGAAGCCGTGACTGGAGGATTGTAAAGCAGCTTTTTCTTGCCGCCTTGATCCTTCCCTAACACTCTTTGTCTTTGTTTACGCTGCTTTTTGGCTAATTGTAATGCTTTTTCATAGGTGTGGCGGACGACGGCGTTCCATCGGAATCCACAGGCGGCAGAGGTTCGGTTCAGCTTGTCCCCTACCTCTTCAAAGGCATTCAGCTGTGTACTGCCTTCTCTCACATGGCGAAGCACCGTTTCAGCCAATAGCAGATCATTCTCATCTGTCCATGCGTCTTGACGTACTTTCATATGGTTCAACTCCCTAAAATAATATACCTTTAACGTTGCCAGTCATATTTCTGGCGATTTTTGTAAAAGCTCTAGTCATAGGATGGACAAGTTTTTCAAGCTTTATACCAAAATGATTAAAAGGATAGTAGATTTTTTAACTAAAAGATTTGGCCGGCTGGCAAGTGTTGCTAAAGATTGCACCTTGCAATGGGAAAAAAGAAACTGTAAAATACCTATGGAGTTAAAATGTTATCGATTAGCTAAAATTGTCGATTTTCCCATAGCTTATCTCGAAGCTTGTTGGGTAAAATAATGTATATATAGTAGATTGACCGTAGAAAGGGTTGTAGATAATGTCCAATGAATTTCGCGTTTGCGATGATTGTCAGGCCGTGAATTTAAAGACATTAATCCCTCGTTTGAAAGAAATCGATCCGGATGCCGAAATCAAAATCGGCTGCCAGTCCTATTGCGGACCCGGCCGGAAAAAGACCTTCGCCTTCGTTAACAACCGCCCAGTCGCCGCCTTAACGGAAGAGGAATTAATGGAGAAAGTAAATAAAAAGATCAAATAATCACCTCAGTCGTCGATAACTTAGGTGATTTTTATTTTAAGGAATTTCATTTTAGGAAAATGGTGCATTTTGGAAAGTGGTGCCTGACACCGTTTCTAACCTATGGATAATGCAAAGGGTGTCAGGCACCCAAATTGTCGAAAACTCCTGTGGAATTTTGCTGAAAAATGGGTGATATTGGGATATAATAGTAGCAAATATAAGGAAGAGGGAAGTCCATGCATTATTCGGCGGAAAAGTTGAATGAAGAAAAAGTGTTTAAAGATCCTGTCCACCGCTATGTCCATGTCCGGGACCGGGCGATTTGGGATTTAATCGGAACAAAAGAGTTTCAGCGTCTGCGCCGTATCAAGCAGCTTGGGACAACCTTTTTAACCTTTCATGGTGCTGAGCACAGCCGTTTCAATCATTCGCTCGGCGTATATGAAATTGTCCGCCGGATCATCGATGATGTGTTTGCGGGAAGGCCGGAGTGGAATAATGATGAACGCCTGCTGACGCTTTGCGCAGCACTTCTTCACGATCTTGGGCACGGCCCGTTTTCCCATTCTTTTGAAAAGGTATTTGATTTTGACCACGAAGACTTAACCCGCGCGATTATTTTAGGTGATACCGAAGTAAATAAAATCCTCTTAAGGGTGAGCCCTGATTTTCCTTCGCAAGTTGCCGAAGTCATTGCCAAGACATCAGCGAAGAAGTTAGTTGTCAGCTTGATTTCCAGCCAAATAGACGCTGACAGGATGGATTATTTGCAGCGAGATGCTTATTTTACCGGCGTCAGCTACGGACAATTTGATATGGAGCGGATTTTACGGGTGATGCGGCCCCGGGAAGACCAGGTCGTTATCAAAAAGAGCGGGATGCATGCGGTGGAAGATTATATTATGAGCCGCTACCAGATGTATTGGCAGGTCTACTTTCATCCTGTCTCACGCAGTGCTGAGGTGATATTGAGCAAGATTCTTCACCGAGCGAAGCAGTTATTCAAAGAAAACTATCAGTTTAAATATGAGCCCATTCACTTTACGTCGCTGTTTCATGAGAAAGTGACATTAGAAGACTACTTAAAATTGGATGAATCCGTTATTTTATACTATTTTCAAAGCTGGCAGGAAGAGGCGGATCCCGTTTTAAGCGATCTGTGCCGGCGTTTTGTCAATCGGAATCTCTTTAAGTACGCAGAGTTTGATCCTGCGAAGGAATACAAGAAACTGGCGGAATTGACGGCGTTATTTGAAAAAGCCGGAATCGATCCTGACTATTATTTGGTGGTTGATTCATCGTCGGATTTGCCATATGACTTTTACCGTCCAGGCGAGGAAGAGGAACGGCTGCCGATTCATTTGTTAATGAAGAATGGGGAACTGCGTGAGCTCTCACGTGAGTCAGAAATTGTCGATGCAATATCGGGAAAAAGAAGAACCGACCATAAACTCTACTATCCGGCTGATTTTCTCGCAGATGAATCAACCGAAAAAGAAATAAAACAACAAATACGTGCCCTTTTAGAGATATAAATCGGGTGAAAATAGCAGTATTGGTGCCTGACACCCTTTGTAACCTGTGAATGGTGTAAATATTGTAAATGGTGCCTGACACCGAATGCAATGGAGTAGGAGATGACGAGCGTTGTTAAAAGATCATGCGAAGCTGATGCAGGCGATTCTGGTTTCCGGTGAGATTACCGGGAGGAAGAAGCTGCAAAAGATGATATATATTGCGAAGAAGATTGAGTTTCCCTTTCACGACCGGTTCCAGTTTCATTTTTACGGGCCGTATTCGGAGGAATTGACGACACGGGTGGAAGAGCTGTGCAATATGGGATTTCTGAATGAAGTGAAGGAAAAAAAGGGTGGATATTTTCAATATAGATACACGCTGACAGACTCCGGCAAAGAGTTTCTCAGCTTGAACGAAGTAGATATGCCCTTTTTGACTGATTGCTTGACTGATATGAATGAGCAAAATGCTAGATTCCTCGAACTGGTTTCGACGGTTTTATATTTTGATAATCTTCCTAAGGAGGAAGTGACAAACAAAGTATTTACGTTAAAAAGCAGCCAGCGCTATACGGAAGCAGAAATTGACGAGGCCTACCAGTATATCGAAAACCTGAAAGCGAAAATTCAATAATTATAATTCATTAGCCGCTTGGGAAGGTAAGAAGACCCAGGCGGTTTTTCAATTGTGGAATTTTTAGTGAATTAATATCCATTTTTATGAAAATTTGCTATGATTTGTCTATAATGAAGGTAAGGGAGGTTTTCGCCATGATCGTTCCAGTAATATCTGTCATTATGATATTTGGAATTCCGATTATCGCCATTTTAACGAGTCATTTCCAAAAGCAAACAAAAATGAAGGCAGAAATGATAAAAGATGAATTGGAGCTCGAAAAACTAAAACACCAAAACTATTTGATCGAAACTGAAAAAATGAAACTAGAACTGGAAAAGATCGCACTTAACCAGCCTAAAGATGAAATCAGATTCTAACATGGAAAACGTAAAAAGGGTGTCAGGCACCATGTGAATTTTTCACATGGTTTCTTACACCCTTAATTACTTGAACAACTTAACTATATTACTTGTCGCTGAAACGGACGCCGGCAACGGCGTAGTGGTTTTTGCTCATTTCTTCGATGAAGACGGTGATGTTTTCTTTTGGTGCGCCTGTTGTTTCGCTGACCGCTTCGGTGACTTTCTCCGCTAGCGCCCGCTTTTGTTCATCTGTGCGTCCCTCAAGCATTTTTACTGTAACATATGGCATGGATATTCCTCCTTTTTACGTAACTGATAGTAGTGTTCCACAATTATCGAAAAAGTGCAACTACTGTCGCCTCATAAATTTCCTTTTTCAAACGAGTTTCATGTATACTAATAGGAAAAAGAACATGGTATTTCCATGGAAGGAGAAACGCGTTTGGAACAATTTCTAGCCTATTCGTTCAGGGAGATTCCTTATGTAGTCATCACGCTGATCTTCGCTTTTACATTTCACGAATTAGCCCATGCCTACGTAGCCTATAAATTCGGTGACATGACAGCGAAAAACCAGGGGCGGCTGACGTTAAATCCACTCAAGCATCTGGATCCGTTTGGAACACTCTTAATTCTAATCGCCGGCTTTGGCTGGGCCCGTCCAGTACCGGTTAATCGCTTCTTTTTTAAAAAACCGCGCCTGGCAGGGATTCTTGTCACCGTCGCAGGGCCGCTGAGCAATCTCGTGTTGGCCTTCATCGGCTTCTGCGTTGCTATTGGATTAGCCCGTTTCGGACTGAATGCATCAGAGAATTTTTATGATTTTCTCAATATTTTTATCGGTCTTAACATTGTCTTATTTGTTTTCAACCTGCTGCCGCTCCCGCCGCTTGACGGTTATCGGATTCTCGAAGACTTGGCACCGAATCATCTCCGGGCGAAAATGACGCAATATGAACAATACGGTATCTTAATATTTCTTATTTTAGTAATCACACCATTAGACCGGTTCACGATTCAGCCTATTTTCCAAGCCGTCATTCCCTGGGTATGGGACACGCTTGGGCACTTCACCAACCGCTTATTTTTTTAACGGACTGGATCATGTTCAAAGTCTAAATTTATACTTTCCCATCACGCAAAAATACATTGCGAACACTACGTTTTTCTAGAAGGAGGCCTGCACCACCAATGGAAGAGAAAAAGAAAAAACTCGGTTTTAATATCATAAAAAGTGATCCGACTGACGGCCACAAGGGCTTTGGCAAGGGCGCGCTCAGCCTGGATAATGTCTCACCGGTCATTATTGACGTCGAAGCCGGAGAAGCTGAAATCGATGTCGGGGCGATGCA
Source organism: Neobacillus sp. 19 (assembly GCF_049463095.1). NCBI lineage: Bacteria > Bacillati > Bacillota > Bacilli > Caryophanales > Bacillaceae > Neobacillus > Neobacillus sp. 19. The sequence continues at coordinate 27,623 of NZ_JBMPZU010000079.1, forward strand.
TGCCCGCAGCGTCGTCGAAAAAGGAATTAAATTTTTGAAAAATAAAGAAGAGGTGCCGAACGGGAAACCATACTGGCTCGTGTGGGTAACGATTGACCGCAATCCGGAAGGCCCGTATTATGCCGGTGTGACAGCATGTTATATGACGGTCGACCGCGAAATCCGCCGCGGCTACAAATCGCTGCCGGAGCACGTCAACCGCATGGATAAGTCACTCAAGCGACATATTATGGTCGATGAAATGGATGCGCCATCGAAAAAGGTATTAGCCGCTTTCTTGCGCGGGCATAATGAAGCATTATGGAACAATGCCACGGAAGAATTGAAAAAGGGATTACTTTCGGAATAACTGCCAATCTTCCGGGCGGGAAAGACAAGAAGAGATTCCACTATCTACGTAGGGTAAAATTTTTTTAAAAAAATAAAACGGGGAATCGCTTGTAGTTTTTTTCAAAAATAGGTAGTATTATAATCAGTGTGAAAACACTGTAAAACTAGGACAGGAAAAGCTCCGGAGCGATCCGGAGCTTTTCCATTTTAATGACCCCACGGCATAATCTTCTTATACCAAGGTACTTTTTTCTCCTCGTGCTTTTTCGCCGGAGCTTTATCCGAATGGTGTAAGTGATCGGTGCAATATTCAGCAGGCTCTGTGCCGGCGACGAAATAAGTGAAGCGGCGGACAGGACAGTCCTTTGTGGCCAGTTTGCCGTTTACCGGGTTCACATAAACGCCGACGACGCCGTCTTTCGGTGGTTTAAACGCCTTTACCGGCTTCCCTTCTAATGCTTCTTCCATAAAGTTAGCCCAGACATTCTTCGCGTACGTTTTTTCCACCGTTACTTCCAGCGGTTTTCCCATATCATATCCGGCCCAGACCGCCGTCACGAGCTGCGGCGAGTAGCCGATCATCCAGCTGTCCGTTTCCGTTGAGCCCGATTTACCAGCGTATGGACGGGTAATGTCCTTGATCACCGTGCTCCCGGTCACCTTGGCATAGCCGTTTAGTTTGGAATCGAAAACCCCCGTCAGCATTTGCGTAAGGACAAACGCCTTGGCCGGGTCCAGCACTTTTTCCGTCAGATCTTTTCGTTCAAAAATAACATTTCCATTATAGTCTTCTACTTTTGTAATCAAGATCGGGTTGACCCGTTTTCCGCCGTTGGCCAAGAGGCTGTAGGCACCCGCCATTTCAATGACCCGTACACCGGAAGTTCCGAGTGCCAGCGACGGCACCTTGGCCATCTTTGTGGAAAGGCCAAATTTCTTCGCTGTCTCGATTAACGTCTCTTCCCCTAAAAATAAATGCGTTTTGACGGCGAAAATATTATCGGATACAGCTAGTGCCTGGGCAAGGGTGACCTCGCCGTCGGCATACTTATTGTTAAAGTTATGCGGCGTATAGTCAGCCTGACCATTATCGAAATGGAAGGTCGTAAACTCGCTGCGCATCGTCGATGACGGGGTAAAGCCATGCTCAAGTGCAGCGTAATACAACAGCGGTTTGATTGCCGAACCCGGCTGCCTTATCGCTTGAACAGCGCGGTTAAATGGACTTTTTTCATAGTCCCGGCCGCCGACCATGGCATGCACATAGCCGTTTTTTGGATCCATCGCAACCAAGCCGATTTGAATTTCCGAAGAGTTGGCGACAAATCGGTTGACTTGATTTTCAGCGGCTTCCTGCTGTTTTCTATTAAGAGTTGTAAAAACCTTTAAACCGCCGAGGGCAATCGTGCGGTCATCTAAATGCAGCTGGTTTTTTAGGGCATTTTTTACCGCATCCTGAAAATACGGCGCGACCTTCACCTTTTGGGTCGTGTGGACGCCCGTTAAGGTGAGCGGCGTAAGGGATGCGGTTTGGGCAGCCTTTTTGCTGATATAGCCGTTTTTCACCATCGTTTGTAAAATAATCGACTGGCGGGTTTTGGCCTTTTCCATCGACGCAAGCGGTGAGTAAATGCCAGGCCCCTTCGGAATGCCTGCCAGCATACTAGCTTCGGCAAGGGTTAAGTCGGCTGCTTTTTTTCCATAATAATATTGGCTCGCTGCTTCAACGCCATAGGCACCGTTACCATAGTAAATAGTATTTAAATAACCTTCGAGAATATCCTGTTTGGTATAGTTCATCTCGAGGCGGATCGTATAAAATGCCTCCGTCAGCTTCCGTTTCCACGTTTTGTCGTGCTCGAGAAACAGATTCCGTGCATACTGCTGCGTAATGGTACTGGCCCCCTGCACCTTGGCAAAGGCTTTCATATCGGCCAGGACAGCACCGGCAATCCGTTTATAATCAAAACCATGATGCTCGAAAAAATTTTTATCCTCAATTGAAACGGTCGCGTTCACTAAATCCGGCGAAATCTCCTTAAGTCCGACCCAATAACGCTTTTGTCCGCTATGACTCTCACCAATCAACGTCCCATCGTCTGCGAAAAACAACGTCGATTGCGGAACGGCAAGCGGCGGCGCCCCTAAAATTTTGGCATAGCCAAGGATGCCAAGGAGGAGAATGAGCATGCAAATCATGCCTATCAAACTGATGATAATAATCGCGCGCAAATATTTAACCGTCTTCCGAAACCCTTGATCAGTCATGATTTCCAACATCTTCACCACCCGTTAGAAAAGCGGAAGCGCCTTGGTCAGACCCGACAGCTGTTTGCGGTCCTGGCGATGAAGTCGTCCTTTGACTTCATTGACAGGACCGAAGCGACCTCGAGGGTCTAGGCGCTGGAGCTAGCCAGCTTTTCCAGATTTTAAAAAAATAGATAGTAATAGTATTGAAAAAATAGAGTCTTTTTAAACGTCATGAAAAAATTTTGCTAGACTTTTTTTTCTGTTTGTAATTCAATAGGTTGGGTACGATAAAATTAAATGGCCGGCGAATGCTCGCGAAGCCTAGATGCGCTCGATGCGGAAGCTGAAAAATTGACTAAAAAACGAAAGGAAGATGAACATGTCAATTTGGTTTACTGAAAAACAAACTGAAAACTTTGGAATCACAATGAAAGTTAATAAAACCTTACATACAGAGCAAACAGAATTTCAAAAGCTAGATATGATCGAGACAGAAGAATGGGGCAATATGCTGCTTCTTGATGATATGGTGATGACGTCCGTGAAGGATGAGTTTGTCTACCATGAAATGGTGGCCCATGTACCGTTATTCACGCACCCAAACCCTGAAAATGTCCTTGTTGTCGGCGGCGGTGACGGCGGCGTCATCCGTGAGGTGTTAAAGCATCCAAGTGTGAAGAAAGCGACCCTCGTCGATATTGATGGCAAGGTGATCGAGTATTCAAAGAAATTTTTACCGGAAATTGCCGGCTGGCTTGAGGACGAGCGCGTTGACGTTCAAGTGGGCGATGGCTTTATGCATATTGCGGAAAGCGACAATCAGTATGATGTGATTATGGTTGATTCCACTGAACCGGTTGGCCCAGCGGTTAATCTTTTTACAAAAGGCTTCTATGCAGGCATTTCGAAGGCGTTGAAAGAAGATGGCATTTTCGTTGCGCAGTCTGACAACCCTTGGTTTAAAGCGGACTTAATCCGCAACGTACAGCGCGATGTCCGCGAAATTTTCCCAATCACCCGCTTGTACGTGGCCAACATCCCAACCTATCCAAGCGGCCTTTGGGCTTTCACCATCGGTTCGAAAAAATACGATCCATTAGAGGTAACTGAAGATCGGTTCCATGAAATTGAAACAAAATATTATACGAAAGAACTTCACAAAGCAGCGTTTGTCCTGCCGAAGTTTGTAGGCGATTTAGTGAAGTAAGTCTAGTCTATATAACTTTATTAGCTGGAAAACCGAGTTAACGGTCATGTAGGGAGGTTCTAGGTGACTGAAACGAGTGGGAAACAGAGTTAACGGTCATGTAGGGAGGTTCTGCGTGACTGAAACGAGTGAGAAACAGAGTTAACGGTCACGTAGAGAGGTTCTAGGTGACTGAAACGAGTAGAAAACAGAGGAAACGGTCACGTAGAGAGGTTCTACGTGACCGAATCATGTGAGAAAGTGTGGGATGCTTTGATGCGTTTTGATGAGGCGTATTCGGGGAATGTGTTTATTAAGAGCCACCCGAATTTTGAAGAGAGTCAGGTTGTATTATACGGGATGCCGATGGACTGGACGGTGAGCTACCGCCCGGGGTCACGCTTCGGTCCGGCCCGAATCCGCGAGGTGTCGATTGGTCTTGAGGAGTACAGTGCGTACCTCGACCGCGAACTAGAAGAGGTTAAATATTTTGACGCTGGCGATATTCCGCTGCCATTTGGGAATGCCCAGCGCAGCCTTGATTTAATTGAAGAATTTGTTGATCAAATTCTTGCAGCGGGGAAGTTTCCGCTTGGTATGGGCGGCGAGCACTTAGTTTCATGGCCGGTGATGCGGGCTGTTTATAAAAAATATCCAGATTTAGCGATTATCCACTTTGATGCGCATACTGATTTGCGTGAGAATTATGAAGGCGAGCCGTTGTCGCACTCGACCCCGATTCGTAAAATTGCGGAGCATATTGGTCCGGAAAATGTTTACTCCTTCGGAATTCGCTCTGGAATGAAGGAAGAATTTGTCTGGGCAAAGGAAAATGGCATGCATATTTCCAAATTTGAAGTGCTTGAGCCGTTAAAGGAAATTCTGCCAACACTTGCCGGCCGCCCGGTATATGTCACAATCGATATCGATGTTCTAGACCCGGCACATGCACCAGGAACAGGGACGGTCGATTGCGGCGGAATCACTTCGAAAGAGCTGCTAGCATCGATTCATGCGATTGCTGGTTCCGAAGTAAACGTAGTCGGCGGCGACCTCGTCGAAGTCGCACCAATTTACGACCCATCCGAACAAACAGCCAATACCGCAAGCAAACTCCTACGTGAAATGATCCTAGGATGGGTAAAATAGGAAATTGGTGCCTGACACCCTTTGTTGTATTTCGAGCATGAAATTGTTGTTATGCTCTGGGTGAGGTTTCACTAGGTTCACATGAGGATGAATGAGGTTGGTGCCTGTCCCGTTTTTGGGGCAGGCATCTTTTGATTTGCATTGTAACTATGTTTATAATAGGAAAAGTGATGCGGTAACGCACGAAAAGGAATTAGAAGTAAATGAAAAGCCGTTACATTGACCGAAAAGTGAAAAAGTGGGGTCAAAGGGTAAATGAGAAGCCGTTACATTTACCGAAAGGCGAAAAAGTGGGGTCGACCGGTAAATGAAAAGCCGTTACATTGACCGAAAAGCGAAAAAGTAGGGTCAAAGGGGAAATGAAAAGCCGTTACATTGACCGAAAGGCGAAAAAGTGGGTTCGACCGGTAAATGAAAAGCCGTTACATTGACCGAAAAGTGAAAAAGTGGGGTCAAAGGGTAAATGAAAAGCCGTTACATTTACCGAAAGGCGAAAAAGTAGGGTCGAACGGTAAATGAAAAGCTGTTACATTGACCTGAAAGGCGAAAAAGTGGGGTCAAAAGGTAAAACCAACAGCGTTTCATGAGCTAAACGCGTGATAAAATAGAAAAAGGAAGTGCAGTTACGTTTGCCAAATCATGAAATACCTGTGAAAATTAAGGTAAAGACAACGATAGATGAGGAAGAAACTTTTGAATTGATGGTGTTTGGCCGATACTATCAAAAGGATCAAGCGTCATTCCTGCAGTATGAGGAAGCCCATGAGGAAGGGACTGTCCGCACAATTGTGAAGGTGGCGCAGGATGAGGCGCTGATTTTACGGGGCGGCGCGGTGAAAATGCGGCTGCCATTTCAGTTACATAAGAAGATGCGCGGCAGCTATGAGATGCCGTTTGGCACGTTTGAAACGTTGACAATGGCGAAACGCATCGAGCATTCGGAGGGACTGATCGATATTCTTTATGACTTCACGATGCAGGGCTCACCCGCCGGTACATACCATTTAGAAATTAGCTTTCAGGAGGACAAAAAATGAATATAGTGGAACAGGTTCAAAGTAAAATAAAGGAAGAGATTCGGGCAGCGGTGCTGAAGGCTGGGCTCGCAACGGAAGAGCAGATTCCCGATGTCATCTTAGAGACGCCGAAGGAAAAGGCGCATGGCGACTACTCGACGAATATGGCGATGCAGCTGGCACGGGTAGCGAAGAAGGCACCGCGGATGATCGCAGATGAGTTAGTGGCTCATTTTGACCGCTCAAAGGCTTCGATTGAAAAAATAGAATTGGCAGGCCCGGGGTTCATTAATTTTTATATGAATAATAGCTACCTAACGGACTTAATTCCGACCATTCTCGAAGCTGGGGATCAGTACGGCTCAACTACCGTTGGCGGCGGCCAGAAAATTCAGGTGGAGTTCGTATCAGCCAATCCAACGGGTGACCTGCACCTTGGCCATGCGCGCGGTGCGGCGGTCGGCGATTCGCTGTGCAATATTTTAGCGAAGGCGGGCTATGATGTTTCCCGCGAATATTACATTAATGATGCCGGCAATCAGATCAATAATTTGGCACTGTCCGTTGAGGCGCGTTATTTCCAAGCGCTGGGCATGGAAAAAGAAATGCCGGAGGACGGCTACCATGGGGCCGATATTATTGGCATCGGGAAGGCGCTGGCGAAGGAGTACGGAGACAAGTATGTGAACGTTTCGGACGAGGAGCGATTTGAATTTTTCCGCGACTATGGCTTGAAATATGAGATGGCGAAGTTGAAGAAGGATCTCGAGGATTTCCGCGTCGGCTTTGATGTCTGGTACTCGGAAACCTCGCTTTATAAAAATGGAAAAATTGACGAAGCCTTAGCAGCATTGCGTGAAAGCGGCTATGTGTATGAGCAGGACGGCGCGACGTGGCTGCGTTCGACTGATTTTGGCGACGATAAGGACCGTGTGCTGATTAAGCAGGATGGGTCCTACACGTATTTAACACCGGATATCGCCTACCACAAGGACAAGCTTGCACGCGGTTTTGAAAAATTGATTAATATTTGGGGGGCTGACCACCACGGCTATATCCCAAGGATGAAGGCGGCAATCCAATCGCTCGGTTATGACCGCGAGGCACTTGAGGTTGAAATTATTCAGTTGGTTCACCTTTATAAAAATGGCGAGAAGATGAAGATGAGTAAACGGACTGGAAAGGCTGTCACCATGCGGGATTTGGTCGATGAGGTCGGCCTCGATGCGACGCGTTATTTCTTTGCGATGCGCAGCTCGGATACCCATATGGACTTCGATTTGGACTTAGCGGTGTCGGAATCAAACGAAAACCCGGTTTATTACGCGCAGTATGCCCATGCCCGGATTTGCAGTATTTTACGCTCGGGTGTGGAGCAGGGTGTGACGGTTGCGGCTGATGCCAATTTTTCATTGGTGGCATCATCTGAAAAAGAAATTGATTTGTTGAAAAAATTGGGCGAATTCCCGTCTGCAGTTGGCGAGGCTGCAGTGAAGCGTGTGCCTCACCGGATAACGAACTATATCTTCGAGTTGGCCTCAACCTTCCACAGTTTTTATAATGCGGAAAAGGTGCTTGATCTCGAGCAGCTGGAACGGACAAAGGCCCGCTTAGGATTAGTGAAGACCGTACAAATTACGTTAAAGAATGCATTGGCGTTGATTGGTGTTTCTGCTCCGGAAAAAATGTAACATTTTATGTCTGTGAGACCCCCTGTCAATGGATAGGGGGTTTTTGCTGTGGAAATTTTTTATAAGCGGAAATCTCACTTGGAAACGAATATTTCCCAAAAAAATACAAATATTAAAGATAGATTTTTGAGTGAGGAGTGAACCGAACGCATGAATGTAGGAAGAGCAAAGGAAATAGCTGATTCCGCTGATATGATTAATGTGACCTATGACGGTATGCCTGTGATCATACAACACGTCGATGAATCCACAAAAATGGCGAGAATCTATTCCAGAACTGACCCCGACAACGAACGCGACGTACCCGTACTAAACTTAATCGAAGAATAAGAAAAGCGTAAGCGCCCTGGTCAGCGGCGTATGGCCTCCTTGAAAAAGCTAACGCTTTTTCTTCGTGCGATGCCTATGCTGCCGAAGCTTTCCTTGTGGAGCGCTTCAACTGAGATAAAGGAAACACGAAGAGCGTAGCGATTCGATGTTGACTTATCGTAGGGCGGAGAGCGAAGGACACTAGCCGCTAGGGCGCTGAGCTAGACAATTCTCAAAGTCAGAACTTATAAATTATCAAAAAACGAGTCCCCGAACCAAAAATCGGGGACTTTTCCATTTGCGTGTATCATTAAAGTGTCGTTTGGGTGTCAGGCACCATGTGAAATTTTCACATGGTGCCTGACACCCTTCGTGGACAGTGTCCATCCCATGCGGACACCCAATCCCTATAGAAAGTAGGATAGGGCGGCGGCGAGGCGTTCTTTTAGTGTTCTATTGAAATTCGGTTTATTGAGTTCTGCCAGTGTCAGCGGCTGTGAGTCTTGAATGTCTTTTTGAATAATGGCCTTTAAGCGTTCAATAAAGGCAGGGTCATAGAAGAAGCAATTGATTTCTTTGTTTAAAAATAGGCTGCGCTGATCGAAATTTGCGGTGCCGATATCGCAGATTTTGTTATCAATCACAATCGTTTTAGCATGATAAAAACCCTTTCTATATTGATAAACCCTTGAACCTGCCGCAAGGAGCTGCCGTAAATAGCGATAGGAAGCCTCCTGGACAAGCAGATGATCCGCAGTAAATGGAACAATCACCGTGAGGCCAACGCCGCGCCGCCGTAATTTCAGCAGTTCTGCAAAAATCGCTGCACTTGGAATAAAATAGGGGGTGCCAATGATAATAGATTCCTCCGCCTTCCGAATCAGCCGCAGAAAATTCTCTTCAAGCTGACCGGCCTCTGTAGGAATGAACTGATGCCGTACCGCACCCTTCGGCAAGACCGGGAAATAAGCGGGCTGGCGCAATAAATCTTCACCGAAGTACTCGTTCCAATCAATCAAAAACTCACTCTGCAAAAAATTGACGCTTTCACCGGTGATTTTCACGTGATAGTCCCGCCACGGGCTAAGTTTCGGGTCCTCATCAATGTATTCCTTGCCAATGTTATAGCCGCCGAGATAGCCAATTTCCCCGTCAATAATTGTGATTTTGCGGTGATTGCGGACCTGTGTGGAATAAAACAAGTAAGGAAGCTTAATCCGATTACTAAAAGCAAATTGGATCCCCGCTTCCTTTAGTGCCGTCACCACTTTCCTCTTCACTTTCCAGCTGCCGAGCCGGTCAAGCAGCAGCCTGACTTCCACGCCTTCCTGTGCCTTTTCTTTTAAAATCATAAAAAATTCCTGGCTGATGGCATCGTCCTTCACAATGTAAAAGAGGACATGAATTTGCTTTTTTGCCTGGCGAATAGTCGTAAAATAATCGTGAAATAATTCCTTTCCATGCGTAAAAATGTCAAAATCGCCGTGAAGGATGGAGGTTTCCGTTCTGACCGCTACGGAAAGATGCTTCTTTCGACCTAATGTAAAATCAAGCACAAGCCATATAATGATGAAAAGGACAAGTCCGCTCAATATGAGTATAAATTTCATTGGCAATCTTTCCCCCAATTCGTGATGTTAGTGTTTCCGAGAACGGCCATTTCTATGAGTTGTAAAGGTGGTGTGAGCAGAGCTAAGCCCAACTTCATTACGTGAACAAAATCCATTTGCTCACGTAAATTGGTTCAATTGCTGCGTATTTGCGCCGCTCCGCCTCTTTTTCTAAAAAAATTGGTTGACTGAATGCTCATTCATTATATAATAGAGATAAGTATATGTCAGAAAATTATTTATTTTCTACGACTTCCAAAAAGAAGTGGAAAGGGGCGTTTTTACATGAATGGTCTATTATGGGTGAACCTCATTGCGTTTTTAGTTGTAACCGCTTACGCTGTCAGTCTGTTCGTTTATGTCGTTAAAACGCGGATTGAATTTATTAAGCTTGGCAAAAAAGCCGAGTTTGACAACAATGTCAAAGAGCGGATGCAAAAAATTTGGGTGATGGTATTTGGGCAAAAGAAGCTGATGAAGGATAAAAAGAGCGGCGCCATCCACGTCATGTTTTTTTATGGCTTCCTGCTCGTTCAGTTTGGCGCTATTGATTTTATCATCAAAGGGATTAAACCGGGGGCACACCTGCCGCTTGGCCCGCTCTATCCTGCGTTTACTTTTTTCCAAGAGCTTGTTACCTTAATGATTTTAGTAGCGGTGGTCTGGGCCTTCTATCGCCGTTACATCGAAAAGCTTGTCCGCTTAAAGCGCGGCTTTAAATCAGGCCTCGTGCTCATCTTTATCGGCGGCTTAATGCTTTCCGTTCTTGTCGGAAATGGAATGGGCATCATTTGGCATGGGGAGGACCCGACATGGTCTGAGCCGGTCGCTTCGGTCATTTCACTGATCTTTTCGGGAATAAATGAAACCGCCTCCATTGTCGTGTTCTACGTCGCTTGGTGGTTCCACTTACTATTCCTCTTGTCGTTCTTAGTCTATGTACCGCAAGGAAAGCATGCGCACTTAATTGCCGGTCCGGCCAACGTCTACTTAAATCGTTTGGGGAATCCCGGCAAGCTGACGAAAATTGATTTTGAAGATGAGTCACAAGAATCCTTTGGGGTTGGAAAAATTGAAGACTTTACCCAGCTGCAAATGGTCGATTTTTACGCCTGTGTGGAATGCGGCCGCTGTACCAACATGTGTCCGGCTTCCGGAACAGGAAAAATGCTGTCACCGATGGATCTAATCGTAAAAATGCGTGATCACCTCACGAATTATGGCGCTTCGGTTACCTCGAAGCAGCCCTGGGTGCCGACATTTGCGTTTGCCAATACAAAAGGAAATCAAATTGCCCTCGCAGCGGCGGGGCAGGGTGCGCAGGAATCTGCCGCAGCGTCTGCTTACAGTCCAAGCCTGATTGGCGATGTCATTACCGAAGAGGAAATTTGGGCGTGTACGACATGCCGCAACTGTGAAGACCAATGTCCGGTAATGAATGAGCACGTCGAGAAAATCATCGACCTGCGCCGTTACCTTGTGTTAACAGAAGGAAAAATGAATCCGGATGCGCAGCGGGCGATGACCAATATCGAACGCCAAGGCAATCCGTGGGGCTTAAACCGCAAGGAGCGCGAGAACTGGCGTGAGCTTCGTGAGGACGTTCATGTGCCAACCGTGAAGGAAATGAATAAAGCAGGCGAAGAGTTTGAATACCTGTTCTGGGTCGGCGCGATGGGTTCTTACGACAACCGCAGCCAGAAGATTGCCCTTTCGTTTGCAAAATTACTGAACGAAGCCGGTATGAAATTTGCGATTCTTGGCAACAAGGAAAAGAACTCCGGAGATACGGCCCGCCGTCTCGGAAACGAATTCTTGTTCCAGGAGTTAGCGGTGAAAAATATTGAGGAATTCGAAAAAGCCGGCGTGAAGAAAATCATTACGACCGATCCGCATGCCTACAATATTTTTAAAAATGAATACCCGGATTTCGGCTTGGAGGAGGTGGAAGTATTCCACCATACAGAAATTCTTTATGAGTTGGTTCGTGATGGCAAGCTTGTTCCAAAGCATGCGGTCAACGAAACGATCACCTTCCACGATTCTTGTTACTTAGGCCGTTACAATGACGTGTACGATCCGCCGCGGGAGATTTTAAAGGCGATTCCAGGTGTGAAGCTAGTGGAAATGGAGCGAAACCGCGATAAGGCAATGTGCTGCGGGGCCGGCGGCGGCTTAATGTGGATGGAAGAAGATACGGGTTCGCGGATCAATGTCGCTCGCACAGAGCAGGCACTTGAAACGAACTCCGGAATCATCAGCTCAGCCTGCCCATACTGCTTAACCATGCTCTCCGACGGAACAAAGGCGAAGGAAGTTGAAGAAAAAGTATCAACGTACGATGTCGCTGAATTGCTTGAAAAAGCCGTGTGCGGTGTTCCAGAGGCTGCAGCTTCTTAAACTGTAAACAAAAATGAAAATAGCAGGAGTTAGAAATTTTTAAAAATTCGTGTAAAACATTTCAACTTCTGCTATTTTTTATGTAAAATAGAATGGGGGATAAAACGCTTACATTTTTCTTTTCATTATATCGGGCGTTGGCGATGGAGCTGACGTTACATTTTTTAGTAAATATTGAGCGAGCGTTCAGTCAACGCAAAAATTTTTTAAACAGACATGACTGAATATTAGGAAAAGGGAGAGTGTTTCGAATGGGGAAAACGGTTATTTTAAGCGGTGTTCGAACACCATTTGGAAAATTAGGAGGGGGATTGAGCAGCTTTACAGCATCACAGCTTGGGGGAATGGCTGTGAAAGAGGCATTAGTGCGGGCCGGGGTGAAGCCGGAAGAGGTGGGTGAAGTCATCCTTGGAACGGTTTTACAAGGAGGGCAGGGACAAATCCCGTCGCGTCAGGCAGCCCGCCACGCCGGCCTTCCATGGGAAGTCAAAACAGAAACGATTAATAAAGTGTGTGCGTCAGGCATGCGCAGTGTCACAATGGCCGACCAAATCATCCGCGCCGGCGATGAAGAAGTCATCGTCGCAGGCGGCATGGAATCGATGAGCAATGCTCCCTATCTTTTGCCAAAAGCAAGATGGGGCATCAGAATGGGCGATTCGCCCGTAAAGGATTTAATGATCCATGACGGCTTAAGCTGCAGCTTTACCGGTGTTCATATGGGGACATACGGCAACTCGACGGCTGAAGAAATGGAGATTTCCCGCGAGGCACAGGATGAATGGGCATACCGCAGCCATGCCAGGGCCATTGCAGCCACCGAGAACGGTAAATTGGCCGAAGAAATTGTTCCAGTCGAAGTGCCGCAGCGAAAAGGCGCCCCTGTTCTGGTCACAGCGGATGAGGGGCCGCGGAAAGATACGTCTTTGGAACGGCTGGCTAAACTAGCGCCTGTCTTCAATTCAACAGGAACGATTACCGCAGGGAATGCCCCTGGTGTGAATGACGGTGCGGCTGCCCTCGTGCTGATGAGCGAGGAGCGTGCTGTCCGAGAAGGCCGTGAGGTAGGGGCCGTAATCCTCGGCCATGCAGCGATTGCTGTAGAAGCAAAGGACTTCCCGCAAACACCTGGACTCGTAATTAATGAGCTTTTACGAAAAACGGGCCGGGACTTGGACGAAATTGATTTGTTTGAAATTAATGAAGCCTTTGCCGCAGTGGCATTGGTGAGCGGAAAAATTGCCGGCCTTGACCCGGAAAAGGTCAATGTGAATGGCGGTGCGGTCGCATTAGGCCACCCAATTGGCGCAAGCGGCGCCCGGATAATCATCACCTTAATGAACGAATTGAAGCGGCGCGGCGGCGGAATCGGTATTGCCGCAATTTGCTCAGGCGGCGGCCAGGGTGATGCCGTAATGATCGAAGTGCCGAAAGCGTAGGGTAAAGGTTGTCAGCCGAAGCTTGGCTTACTGTCGGATAAAGAATTGTTACTGTCGAATGGGGGAGCGTAACTATCGGATAGCGGATTATTACTGTCGCATGGGTCAGTGTAACTGTCGGATAAGTAGCTTTTACTGTCGTATAGACCTTTTTAAGGAAAAAGCAAGGAAAAATTGGAGGGGAAAACATGCAGGTTGCAACGGTTATGGTCATCGGTGCAGGGCAGATGGGCTCAGGGATTGCCCAAGTTTGTGCACAAGCAGGTTATAAAGTTTTATTAAACGATTTAAAGCCGGAATTCGTCGAGCGCGGCTTAGGAGTCATCAACAAAAATCTTTCACGCAGCGTGGAAAAAGGCCGGATGACGGAGGAGCAAAAGCAGGAAGTGCTCGCAAGGCTGACTGCATCGACCGACTTGAACGATGCGGGTGGTATGGACCTTGTCATCGAAGCAGCTGTTGAAAATATGGCTATCAAGACGAAAATTTTTGCCCAGCTGGATGAAATTGCGCCAGAGCATGCGATTTTGGCGAGTAACACCTCATCATTGCCGATCACTGAAATTGCCGCAGCCACGAGGCGTCCGGAAAAGGTGATCGGCATGCACTTTATGAATCCGGTGCCGGTAATGAAGCTTGTGGAAATAATCCGCGGCCTGGCTACAGCCGATGAAGTATATCAAGTGATTGAAGATATGACAAAAACCTTGAGCAAGGTGCCGGTCGAGGTCAATGACTTTCCTGGATTCGTTTCCAACCGGGTGCTGATGCCGATGATTAATGAGGCGATTTTTACCCTGTACGAGGGCGTCGCCACGAAGGAAGCGATTGATGAGGTAATGAAGCTCGGCATGAACCACCCGATGGGGCCGTTAACTTTGGCTGATTTTATCGGCCTGGATACATGCTTGTACATCATGGAAACACTTCACGAAGGCTTTGGCGATGACAAATACCGACCATGTCCACTGCTGCGAAAGTACGTCAAAGCAGGCTGGCTCGGCAAGAAAACAGGGCGCGGCTTTTACACGTACGAATAACTCTAATCTAAAAAGGCGGTGCGAGCAGAGCAAAGCTTCACTAGAAACGTAGCGTGAAATATAGACTTTCCGCACATATGGATAAACAGTGCAGCTTATGCGCCGCTCCGCCCCATTTCCACGCAAAGGGGAAATCAACGTGAATCTTACATTTACGGAAGAACAAGAAATGATGCGGAAAATGGTGCGTGATTTTGCAGTTAACGAAATTGCCCCATTTGTTGAAAATATGGAAAAAGGTGAATTTCCGCGTGAAATCCTCCGCAAAATGGGTGAATTGGGTCTGATGGGGATTCCTGTGCCGGAAAAATACGGCGGGGCCGAAATGGACTTCACCTCCTACATCCTTGCGATTCATGAAATCTCGAAGGTGAGTGCCGCACTCGGTGTGATTCTTTCTGTCCATACATCTGTGGGCACAAACCCAATTGTTTACTTTGGGAACGAAGAGCAAAAGCAAAAATATGTTCCGAAGCTTGCTTCAGGGGAGTATTTGGGTGCTTTCTGCCTAACCGAGCCAAGCTCCGGTTCTGATGCCGCGAGCTTAAAGACGCGGGCGGTCAAGAAGGACGGTCATTATGTACTCAATGGCTCCAAAATGTTTATTACCAATGGCGGCGAGGCCGATATTTATATTGTTTTTGCCACGACTGACCCAAGCCTGGGCACAAAGGGGATTGCCGCATTTATTGTTGAAAAAAATACCCCCGGTTTGATCATCGGCAAGGATGAGAAGAAAATGGGCTTGCACGGCTCTAGAACGGTCCAACTGACGTTTGAAGATATGCAGGTACCGGTCGAGAACCTTCTTGGCAGTGAAAGTGAAGGCTTTAAAATTGCGATGGCCAACCTTGAAGTCGGCCGCATCGGGATTGCGACACAGGCACTCGGAATTGCCGAGGCCGCACTGTCGGCTGTAACTGCCTATGCGAAGGAGCGCCAGCAATTTGGCAAACCAATTGCGGCCCAGCAAGGGATTGGCTTTAAGCTCGCTGATATGGCAACGAGTGTGGAAGCGGCGAAACTATTAGTCTATCGTGCAGCTCATTTCCGCAGTCAAGGGATCAAATGCGGCTTGGAAGCCTCGATGGCAAAGCTGTTCGCGACTCGGACGGCGGTTGAGGTCACAACGGAAGCGATACAAGTATTTGGCGGCTACGGCTATACCGAGGATTACCCTGTCGAACGGTACTTCCGCGATGCCAAAGTAACCGAAATTTACGAAGGTACGAGCGAAATTCAGCGGATCGTGATTAGTAAGTACCTTTAAAAAGGAAAGACGCACTAGTTTTCCAGAAATATGTGGTAATGCTTCAAAAATACGTCGTAAAGCTCCTTGCAAACGTCGTAAGTGATGAAAATGAGGTCGTAAAGGTCAAAAAAGAGGTCATAAAAGTCAAATAAACCGTCATAGTCGGACTGGACTAATAGAGGAGGACGAGAAAAATGCAATTTAAATTATCCGAAGAGCATGAAATGATTCGCAAAATGGTGCGCGATTTTGCGCGAAATGAAGTGGCACCGACGGCAGCCGAGCGCGATGAGGAAGAACGCTTCGATAGAGAAATTTTTGACAAAATGGCGGAGCTTGGCTTGACGGGGATTCCGTGGCCGGAGGAGTATGGCGGCATCGGCAGTGATTATCTTGCTTATTGCATTGCCGTAGAGGAGCTGTCCCGTGTGGACGCGTCAACGGGTGTCATGCTTTCGGCACATACCTCGCTTGCCGGCTGGCCAATCTACAAATTTGGCAGTGAAGAGCAAAAGCAAAAATATCTGCGTCCGATGGCAGAAGGAACGAAAATTGGCGCCTATGGCTTAACAGAGCCTGGCAGCGGCTCGGATGCAGGCGGGATGAAAACGACAGCACGCTTGGAAGGCGACCATTACGTCTTAAACGGTTCGAAAATTTTTATCACCAACGGCGGCGTGGCCGAAATTTACGTTGTCTTTGCCGTAACAGATCCAACCAGCAAGCACAAAGGGACGACGGCCTTTATCATCGAGAACGACTTCCCGGGCTTCTCTGTTGGAAAAAAGAAAAGAAACTCGGCATCCGCTCATCGCCAACGACGGAAATTATTTTTGAAGACTGCAAGGTTCCTGTTGCCAACCGGCTTGGTGAAGAAGGCGACGGCTTTAAAGTGGCGATGATGACCCTTGACGGCGGTCGCAACGGGATAGCCGCGCAGGCGGTTGGAATTGCTCAAGGTGCACTTGATGCGGCAGTTGACTATGCGAAGGAACGCCACCAGTTTGGCAAGCCAATCGCGGCCAACCAAGGGATCAGCTTCAAGCTTGCGGATATGGCAACAAATATTGAGGCTTCCAGATTATTAACCTATCAGGCGGCATGGCTCGAGTCAAACGGCTTACCATACGGAAAAGAATCGGCGATGTCGAAATTATTTGCCGGCGACACCGCGATGAAGGTGACAACCGAGGCCGTTCAAGTATTTGGCGGCTATGGCTATACGAAGGACTATCCAGTAGAGCGATTCATGCGCGATGCAAAAATCACCCAAATTTACGAAGGAACGCAGGAAATTCAGCGTCTCGTAATTTCAAGGATGTTAACAAAATAAACAGCAGGTATGACAAGCAGAAAGGCGGCAATTTGGGATCGCCTAATTTGAATAAAGGCGGTTAAGGGATGAATAAGCGGGAAGTACAGGCTTCGGTCAAGGATGAGCGCCTTGTGCAAAAAAGGCGTGATCAAATGATCAAAGGGGCCGTAGCACTTTTTAAACAAAAGGGGTTTCATCGGACGACGACAAGGGAAATTGCCAAAGCAGCCGGGTTTAGCATCGGAACGCTGTATGAGTACATTCGCACAAAGGAGGACGTCCTCTATCTTGTCTGTGACAGCATTTATGACCATGTCAGTGAGCGTCTGCAGCAAGATCTGGCTTTGAAAAAGGGGACACTGGACAGCCTGAGGCTCGGAATCGCCAACTTTTTTCAGGTAATGGATGAGATGCAGGCGGAGGTGCTCGTGATGTACCAGGAGGTAAAGTCACTGTCAAAGGACGCACTTCCCTATGTGTTGAAAAAAGAAATGGAAATGGTCGGTATGTTTGAGAACCTCTTGTCGAGATGCGTCGAAAATGGGGAGCTGCACCTGACAGAGAAACAAGTGGCCATCATTGCCCATAACATTTTTGTCCAAGGGCAAATGTGGGGATTCCGCCGCTGGGCCTTACGGAAGTTATTTACGCTGGAAGAATATATTGAATTACAGACAGACCTGTTATTATCGGGGATCAGCCGTGAGATAACGGCACCTGGGAAAGTTCCGAAGCAATAATTAGATAGACGGGGATTGCCACGAAGTACGGCGGCTGCAAAATTTCCGGAAAACTAGCAATGGCAGCGAACGGTGAATAGAGTTCATTTTCCAAAAAGGAGAATGACAAAAAGGGGGAGCACGATGGAGAAATATCAGCCAAAGCATCATATCCGTTTTGTGACGGCGTCGAGTTTGTTTGATGGCCATGATGCTTCAATTAATATTATGCGCCGGATTCTTCAGGCGAGCGGGGCGGAGGTTATTCACCTCGGGCATAATCGTTCGGTGGAAGAGGTGGTGAACGCGGCGATTCAAGAGGATGTGCAGGGGATTGCGATTTCTTCGTATCAAGGCGGGCACGTGGAGTATTTTAAATATATGTATGACCTATTGAAGGAAAAAGGCGCGCCTTATGTTCGGATTTACGGCGGCGGCGGCGGGGTGATTATTCCCCGCGAAATCGATGAGCTGCACCAATACGGGATCGCCAGAATCTTCTCGCCGGATGATGGCCGGACGCTGGGCCTTCAGGGCATGATTGAGCAAATGATCCGGGAATGTGACTTTTCCACGGTGACAACAGATGTAACCGAGCAGATGGAAAAATTGCCGTCTGGCGATGTGAACAGCATTGCCAAGCTGATTACGTTAGCAGAGCTTCATGTCGATAAACGGAATGAGGCGGCGGCAACAGCGGAGCAGGTGCTCGAACAAGTGAAGTCGTTGGAGAAGGGAATTCCAGTCGTTGGAATCACGGGTACGGGCGGTGCCGGAAAAAGCTCGCTCACGGATGAATTGATCCGCCGGTTTATCAATGAATTCCCTGAGAAACGGGTCGCGATTCTTTCGGTTGACCCGACAAAGCAAAAAACGGGCGGGGCATTGCTTGGCGACCGGATTCGCATGAATGCGATTTTCTCGCCGAATGTGTATATGCGCAGTCTCGCGACCCGGAAGTCGAAAAACGAATTGTCGCTTGCGATTAAAGATGCGGTAGCGGTGACGAAGGCGGCGGGATTTGATTTAGTGATCGTCGAGACGAGCGGCATCGGCCAGGGGGATGCGGAAATCACGGAGATCTGTGATGTGTCGATGTACGTGATGACGAGTGAATTCGGGGCGCCTTCGCAGCTTGAGAAGATTGATATGCTTGATTTTGCTGACCTCATTGTCATCAATAAATTTGAGCGCAAGGGGTCGGAGGATGCAAAGCGCCAGGTGCAAAAACAGTACCAGCGCAATCATATGCTGTTTGAGCAGGCCATTGAAGAGATGCCGGTGTACGGCACGATTGCCAGCCAGTTCCATGACCCGGGCACGAATGCTTTGTTTGCGGCACTGGTGGAAAAAGTAAATCGTGCCATGGGGACGGATTGGGTGACGTCCTTTAGCAAACATGCCGTTGTGGAGAAGCAGAATGTGATCATTCCGACGGACCGCCGGTATTATTTACGGGAAATCTCAGAAACGGTGCGCAGTTATCATAAGAAGGCGGAAGAACAGGCCAATATTGCCCGGAAATTATTCCAGCTCGAAGGGGCAAAGGAGGCGGTGAAGGACCAGCCGGAAGTCGTGGCCGCTTTAGAAGCAGTGAAGCAGGAAACAGAGGCGAGGCTGACAGCGGAATCGCGGAAAATTCTCTCGACGTGGGAGCAAACGAAGGCTGCCTATGCCGGTGACCAATTTGTCACACGGATTCGTGATAAAGAGATTATCACCGTGTTAAAATCGAAAAGCTTATCAGGTCTCGATATTCCGAAGGTGGCTTTGCCGCGTTATAAGGATTACGGGGAAATCATTCGCTGGGTGTATCAGGAAAATGTGCCGGGTTCGTTCCCATATACCGCTGGAGTGTTCCCGTTCAAACGCGAAGGAGAGGATCCGAAACGGCAGTTTGCCGGCGAGGGCACACCGGAGCGGACGAACCGCCGCTTCCATTATTTATCGAAGGATGATGATGCGAAGCGCTTAAGTACAGCATTTGATTCGGTGACGCTATATGGCGAGGATCCCGATTATCGTCCGGATATTTACGGGAAGGTCGGCGAGAGTGGGGTCAGCATTTGTACGCTTGATGACATGAAAAAGCTGTATGACGGCTTTGACCTCTGCCATCCGTCCACATCGGTTTCGATGACGATCAACGGACCAGCGCCGATTATTTTGGCGATGTTTATGAATACCGCGATTGACCAGCAGGTGCAGAAGAAAGAAGCCGAGCTTGGCCGTGTGTTGACCGTCGAGGAGTTTGCGGAGATTCGCAGCTTTACACTAAGGACAGTGCGCGGCACGGTGCAGGCTGATATTTTAAAAGAAGACCAAGGCCAGAATACGTGTATTTTTTCAACGGAATTCGCGTTACGGATGATGGGCGATATTCAGCAGTATTTTATTGACCATCAGGTGCGCAACTACTATTCGGTATCGATTTCCGGCTATCATATTGCCGAAGCGGGTGCAAATCCGATTTCGCAGCTGGCGTTCACGCTGTCAAACGGCTTTACCTATGTCGAGTATTACTTGAGCCGGGGGATGAAGATTGATGATTTCGCGCCGAACCTGTCATTCTTTTTCTCGAATGGCTTGGATCCGGAGTATACGGTAATTGGCCGGGTGGCGCGCCGGATTTGGGCAACAGTGATGCGTGATAAATATGGTGCCAACGAACGCAGTCAGAAATTGAAATATCATGTGCAGACTTCGGGGCGTTCGCTGCATGCCCAGGAAATTGACTTCAATGATATCCGCACGACCCTGCAGGCGTTGATGGCCTTGCATGATAATTGTAATTCACTGCACACGAATGCCTATGACGAGGCGATCACGACGCCGACCGAGGAATCGGTGCGCCGGGCGATGGCGATTCAGATGATTATCACGAAGGAGCACGGGTTGACGAAAAATGAAAATCCGCTCCAGGGTTCGTTTATCGTCGAGGAATTAACCGAATTGGTAGAAGAGGCCGTGTTACAGGAGTTTGAACGTTTGAATGACCGCGGCGGGGTGCTTGGCTCGATGGAGACACAGTACCAGCGCGGCAAGATTCAGGATGAGTCGATGCATTATGAAATGTTAAAGCATACGGGTGAGCTGCCGATTATTGGGGTCAATACGTATTTGAATCCGAATCCGCCTTCAGTGGAAGACGTGAATAATATGGAAATCGCCCGGGCAACAAAGGAGGAAAAGGAGCTGCAGATTCAACATTTGCACGCCTTCTGGGAAGCACACGCCGGGGAGTCGGCGGCGGCACTAAAGCGCTTGAAAGAAGCGGCGACGAGCGGCGGCAATATTTTTGCCGAGCTGATGGAAACCGTCAAAGTCGCAAGCCTCGGCCAAATCACCCGAGCCCTCTACGAAGTCGGCGGTCAGTATCGCCGGAATATGTAACGAAATGCGGAAGCGCCCTGGTTAGCGGCGTATGGCCTGGAGCTGTACCAATCTCGAAGTCGAAACTCAAGAACTTGTAAAAAGAGGGAAATGGTGCCTGACACCATTTTCCTCTTTTAGTAAAAAAATATTTTAAGGAGATATTAAAAAAAACATTTATCTTATATAATCTAACTATCGTTCAAACTTCTATGAGATTTCGGGCAGGTGGGTACTGATGAAGGTTAGTCACATAATTATTGTTTTAATCATTTTTGCCTGGCCATTAAACTATCTCTATCAACGTCAATTGGGTGCTGTTTCGTTTCTGTTGTTGGCTATCTTCTTCTTGGTTATTGCCATTAAGGAGATGAAAAAACAGAAGGCACAGCAGGAAAAGGAATCGCCAAAGGAAAAAATCAAGTGATTGTCCAACTAGAACTAGCATAAACAATAAGAATTTGTTTATAATGAAGAATATGTATTTTGGGAGAAATGCCCTTAACTACTCAATTTCGAGTGTTAAATAGAGAAAGGAAGTGCCAATAGTGAGTTTAGCACAATACTCAAAAGAGGAATTGCAAGAATTATCCCTCATCGAAATGGCTTATGAATTTTTAAAAAATAGCAAACAGCCAATCTCATTTAATGATTTATTAAAAGAGATTCAAACGGCTGCTGGGATTTCCGAACAGGAAATCAGATCTCGCCTGGCACAATTTTATACGGACATCAACATTGATGGGCGCTTTCGCTCATTAGGAGAAAACCGTTGGGGACTGCGCGTTTGGTATCCTGTCGATACGGCGGAAGAAGAAGTGGTAACAGCCGTTAAACCGAAGAAGAAAAAGGCGAAGAAGGTTGTCGACGAAGAGGAATTCGATGAAATTGAAGAGGAAGATTACGACGAGCTTGACGATTTCGAAGATGAGGACGATCTTTTAGATGATGAAGATGACCTTGACCTTGATGAAGTCGATGAGTTTGACGATGACGACGATGAAGAAGTTCTAGAAGACGATGAAGAATTCGAGCTGGATGAAGAGCTTGAAGACGAGGAACTGGAAGAAGAAGAGGAAGAATTTGAGGAAGAGGAAGAAGACGAGGACTTGTAATCCTTTTCATTGTTTCCATTTGATCTCGAAGGGGAAAACTGCTTGACTTTTACCTCAACCCCTTGTAATATCTTTTTTGGGCTCCTTAAAAAAGGACGAATGACTATTAATTTCTATGCGCTCCCTTGCAAACGCGAGATGGAGCGCTTTTTATTTTTAAAAAACTCCTTGATGACGGAGTTTTTTCGTTTTTGGAGCAATAGGGAAAATAATTTTTGCAAAAAGTCCTTAAATCACCTGAATAATGTACAAACTGTAATTGAAGGGGGAATATTTATGACAAAGTATATTTTTGTAACAGGTGGGGTTGTATCCTCACTCGGAAAAGGTATTACCGCGTCCTCGCTTGGACGCCTCTTGAAAAATCGGGGCTTGAATGTAACGATTCAGAAATTTGACCCGTACATCAACGTTGACCCGGGAACGATGAGCCCTTATCAGCATGGGGAAGTATTCGTAACCGATGATGGTGCGGAAACCGATTTAGATTTAGGGCACTATGAGCGCTTTATCGATATTAACTTAAACAAGTATTCGAACGTTACGACCGGAAAAATTTACTCATCGGTCCTTAGAAAAGAGCGCCGCGGTGATTACTTAGGGGCAACCGTGCAGGTGATTCCGCACATTACCAATGAAATCAAAGACCGCGTCTTCCGCGCCGGCAAGGAAACCAATGCCGATGTCGTGATCACGGAAATCGGCGGAACCGTTGGCGATATTGAGTCGCTGCCATTCTTGGAAGCCATTCGCCAAATCAAAAGTGATGCCGGCCGTGACAATGTGATGTACATCCACTGTACCTTGATCCCGTATATTAAAGCAGCGGGTGAGATGAAAACAAAGCCGACGCAGCACAGTGTAAAAGAACTGCGCAGCCTTGGCATTCAGCCAAATATCATCGTCGTCCGGACAGAAATGCCGGTATCGCAAGACATGAAGGACAAGCTGGCATTGTTCTGCGATATCGATGCGAAAGCGGTCATTGAATGTCAGGATGCGGATACGCTTTATTCCATTCCGCTTGCGCTTCAAGAGCAAAATATGGATCAAATTGTCTGCGACCATTTGAAATTAGATACAGAAAAAGCGGAGATGACAGAGTGGAAGGCGTTAGTGGACCGCGTTCTTAACCTTTCGAACAAGACGCGCATCGGTCTTGTCGGGAAATATGTAGAGCTGCAGGACGCCTATATTTCCGTTGTCGAAGCGATGAAGCATGCCGGTTATGCGTTTGATACGGATGTGGAAATTAAATGGATTAATTCTGATGAAGTGACCCGTGAAAATGTAGCGGAGCTTCTTGGTGATGTCGATGGAATCCTTGTACCAGGCGGCTTCGGTGATCGCGGAATTGAAGGGAAAATCGAGGCGACCCGCTATGCCCGCGAGCAGAAAAAGCCATTCCTTGGCATTTGTTTAGGAATGCAGCTGGCAACGATTGAATTTGCTCGCAACGTGCTTGGTTTAGCGGATGCCCATTCTGCTGAATTTGTTCCAGAGACGAAGCACCCGATTATTGACTTGCTTCCGGAGCAAAAGGATGTGGAGGATTTAGGCGGCACATTGCGCTTAGGTTTATACCCATGCCGTTTGGTGGAAGGCACGAAAGCATTTAGAGCTTACGAAGAAAAAGTGATTTACGAACGCCACCGCCACCGTTATGAGTTTAATAACCATTATCGTCAGCAGATGGAAGCGGCTGGATTTATTTTCTCAGGAACGAGCCCGGATGGCCGTCTTGTTGAAATCATCGAGCTTGCGGATCATCCTTGGTTCGTAGCGTCCCAGTTCCATCCGGAATTTGTCTCAAGACCAACGCGCCCTCAAGCCCTGTTCAGAGACTTCATTCAGGCATCGATTCAAAATTAATAGAGTGTGACTAAGGCCAGTTCTCCGTTTGTGGGGGGCTGGTCTTTTTTGCGCGAATGGTTTTGGAGGAAAATATAAGCGGAAAGTAAATTAGGTAAAGTGGACAGTAAAGTGCCGAAAGTGGAAAGTAAACGAGGAAAACTGGACAGTAAAATACCGAAAGCGGAAAGTAAATCTGCAAAATCGGAAAGTAATCAGGAATAGTTAATAAAAAGAAGTCCAAAAAATAAAAAACGACCCATTTCCGGGCCGTTTTACTCTTCATATTCCGCGAGCATCTCATCCATCGTGAATTTTAACCCAAAATAAACAAATAATGCGGCCATCGAGGAAGGATACCCATAGCGGTTGCCGAAATCATCGGGAAGTAAGGCTTTTTTTAACCGCAAATCAATATGGACGTCCGCAAGCTGTGTCAAGTCATTTTCACTAGCCTCCTCCATTACCGTCGAAACAGCAACAAAGGGAATCCCGGTTTCCCGGAGCTGCCCGGCAACAGCTACAGCCTCCTCATCGCGGGAAGTGCGCGTGAACATTAACACCCGATCCGCATCGTTAAGGACGCTCACATCTTCAGCCGTCAGCCGCTTTGCCCCCGTAAACGGCTCCGCGCCTTCTAGTGCCTCATATTCAACAGCCTTCATTTCCTTCGTGCCCCATATATAAACCGAACCATCGCCGACAGGGGCCTGGGCAAGCAGGCGGGCGCCGTCCTCCAGCGAAAATTCCTCTTTTTCATCTATTCTTTTCAAAACGCCGGTTAATTGAGTCGTAAACATTTTTAACATCATAACCCTCCTTATACGCATTCCTATTATAAACCTTTTCCCAACCATTCAAAAATAAAAATCAATTTCCACAAAATAACAGGTTTGTGTGAAGAAAACAGGCAGGAAATTTGCCGCTCTTAGTAGAATTAATAGAAATGATATGGAATGGGATAATTAATGGAATAATATCAAGGAAGAGGTGGAGTAAATGAAAGAGAAAATTTTAATTGTGGATGATCAATTTGGTATTCGTATTTTGCTAAATGAGGTGTTCCAAAAAGAGGGCTATCAAACCTTTCAAGCTGCGAATGGAGTTCAGGCGCTGGAGATTGTCACAAAGCATGATCCCGATCTTGTCCTGCTTGACATGAAAATACCGGGGATGGATGGAATTGAAATTTTAAAACGAATGAAAGTCATCGACCCGGATATTCGTGTGATTATCATGACTGCCTACGGTGAATTGGACATGATTCAAGAAGCCAAAGACCTTGGTGCAATTACCCATTTTGCCAAGCCATTCGATATTGATGATATCCGAGCGGCTGTCCGCAAACATATTCCGCAAAAGGCGAATTAAATAGAGCGTGCAATCAGCCTGGTTTTAGGTGTGATTTCCCCTGGAATTACCAGCCTGACCGCATCATTTTTTTTAAAAAAACAGCCATTATTCAGCTGAATTTCAATCGGTGCAAATGGGTGCGCTTTCATTATGACAGTTTAAAAAACTGTGTTGGATTATTGGTAATTCCTCCTTTGTTTTGTTATGATACATATGAACTTTTCACAGGCTGATGATCATTTCGGGTGCATACATAATCGTCAAATCAGAGGGAAAACCTGATAGGGGAGACCCTGTTTCGAAATGGGATCAACCTAATATAAGGAGGAAGAGAAATGCCTTTAGTATCGATGAAAGACATGCTTAATAAAGCGAAAGCAGAAGGCTACGCTGTTGGGCAATTTAACATTAATAACTTAGAATTTACGCAAGCGATTCTTCAAGCTGCACAGGAAGAAAATTCACCAGTTATTCTTGGTGTTTCTGAAGGCGCAGGCCGTTATATCGGCGGTTTCAAAACCGTTGTAAAAATGGTAGAAGGTCTATTAGAAGATTATAAAATTACCGTTCCGGTTGCGATTCACCTTGACCACGGTTCAAGCTTTGACAAATGTAAAGAAGCGATTGATGCCGGCTTTACATCTGTTATGATTGATGCTTCCCACCACCCATTTGAAGAGAACATCGAAATTACTTCAAAAGTGGTTGAGTATGCGCACTCAAAAGGTGTGTCTGTTGAAGCAGAATTAGGAACAGTTGGCGGTCAAGAGGACGATGTTGTCGCTGAAGGCGTCATCTATGCAGATCCAAAGGAATGTGAAGAGCTTGTGAAACGCACAGGCATCGACTGTCTTGCTCCTGCATTAGGCTCTGTTCACGGCCCTTACAAAGGCGAACCAAATCTTGGTTTTGCTGAAATGGAAGAAATCGGCAAGATTACTGGCATGCCGCTCGTTCTTCATGGCGGAACAGGAATTCCATTAAAAGACATCCAGAGATCTGTATCTCTTGGTACAGCTAAGATTAACGTAAACACAGAAAACCAAATCGCTTCTGCGAAGGTTGTCCGTGAAGTGTTAGCGGCTAAACCAAATGAATACGATCCACGTAAATATTTAGGACCAGCTCGCGACGCGATCAAAGAAACGGTTATCGGCAAAATGCGCGAATTCGGTTCTTCCAACAAAGCGTAATCAAAAGACGCTTGGTATTTTTTATAAATTGAACCGTCCTTAACTCGAGGGCGGTTTCAATCTGTAAGTAGAAAACTGAAAATTTAGTCGAAAGTTGGAGGGGAAAATAAAATGAAATTTTTCATTGATACTGCAAACCTGGCTGATATTCAAAAAGCTTATAAAATTGGCGTTTTATCCGGTGTTACAACCAATCCTTCGCTAGTTGCCAAGGAAGGTGTGAAATTCGAAGACCGAATCGAGGAAATTCTTCAGGCAGTACCTGAAGTAGAATCTGTCTCTGCAGAAGTATCACCATATGCCGAAACAGCGGAACAAATGATTGCAGAAGCGGAAGAACTGCTTAAAATTAATGGCGGGGATGAAAAAATCACGATCAAAGTTCCAATGAACATAGCGGGCTTAGAGACGACTCGTTACCTTTCCCAAAAAGGTGTAAAAGTCAATGTAACACTGATCTTTACCGTGAACCAAGCGCTATTAGCAGCACGTGCAGGTGCAGCCTATGTTTCACCATTCTTAGGCCGTTTAGATGATATCTCTGAAGATGGCGTCCTATTAGTATCGAAAATCGCAGAATTATTCCGCATTCATAACTTAGATGCCCAAATCATTGCCGCATCCGTCAGACATCCAGACCATGTAACGCGTGTAGCGATGGCAGGTGCCCACATTGCAACAATTCCTTACAAAGTGATTGAACAGCTAACCAAGCACCCATTAACTGACAAAGGTATGGAAGGCTTCCTTAAAGATTGGAATAACCATACAAACGCTTAAAAGCCCACGTTTTTCCATTTTCGTGTAAATTTTTTTAATTTGCATACATGAAAATCAAATTTTCGTGTAAACTAAAGGATAGACAAACTGTCGGAATTTGACTTTTAGTGTTGGAAAAATATACCTAAAGCCGTTTTTGGGACAAGGGGTCTGTTTACTATCCGTGTAAGCTTGGTCGACACTGTCTTTTGACTGTCGCATCAAGCTTGCACTAAAATAAAGGACCGTTCCATCACCAGTCATGATATACATAGGCTTAGAAGGGAGTCGAAAATGGAAAAACTTAAAATTGCGGGCGGGTATCCGTTAAAGGGAACTGTTCGCATCAGTGGAGCAAAAAATAGTGCCGTTGCCTTAATTCCTGCAACCATTTTAGCAGAATCACCAGTGACAATCGAAGGACTGCCGCATATTTCAGACGTGGATATCTTGAAAGACCTGCTGGAAGAGATTGGCGGGAGCGTCGAGATTTCTGAAGATGAAATGACTGTCGACCCTTCGAAGATGATTTCCATGCCGCTGCCAAACGGTAAAGTGAAAAAGCTGCGTGCCTCCTATTACTTAATGGGCGCCATGCTTGGCCGCTTTAAAAAGGCAGTCATCGGCCTGCCGGGCGGCTGCCATCTGGGACCACGACCGATCGATCAGCATATTAAAGGTTTTGAAGCACTTGGGGCGCAAATTACAAATGAGCAAGGTGCGATCTATTTGCGTGCGGATGAACTTCGCGGTGCCCGTATCTACCTTGACGTTGTCAGCGTCGGTGCAACCATTAATATTATGCTGGCGGCGGTACGGGCAAAAGGGCGGACGATCATTGAAAACGCCGCTAAAGAGCCGGAAATCATTGACGTTGCCACACTATTAACAAACATGGGCGCGAAAATTAAAGGCGCAGGAACAGATGTGATTCGGATTGACGGTGTGGAAACGCTTCACGGCTGCCGCCATACCATTATCCCTGACCGGATTGAAGCAGGAACCTATTTGATTTTAGGAGCCGCTGTTGGTGAAGGGGTCTTAATTGATAATGTGATTCCGCAGCACTTAGAATCGCTGATTGCGAAACTCCGAGAGATGGGCGTTTCCATTGAATCGGGCGATGACCAGGTGTTTGTCAGCGGTTCGGCCAATTTGAAAGCGGTTGATATTAAAACACTCGTTTATCCGGGATTTCCAACCGACCTGCAGCAGCCATTTACGACTCTCTTAACAAAAGCCACCGGTTCAAGTGTTGTCACCGATACGATTTATGGTGCTCGCTTTAAACATATTGATGAACTAAGAAGAATGAATGCAACGATTAAAGTGGAAGGGCGTTCCGCCATTATTAATGGCCCTATACAGCTGCAAGGTGCCAAGGTAAAGGCAAGCGACCTTCGGGCAGGAGCAGCGCTTGTGATCGCCGGGCTGATGGCCGAAGGGATTACGGAAGTCACCGGTCTTGAGCATATCGACCGCGGCTACAGCAATCTTGTTGAAAAATTAAACGGCCTCGGTGCAACGGCTTGGCGGGAAGCGCTGACAAAGGGAAGAAGTAGAACAATTAAAGAACACATAAAGATAGGTGCTCTTAATTGCTGGCGATGAACCGCTGCGTTCGTGCCGACTTGGATTTTTTAACAGATAGAAAGCTGGCAGTTCTGCTTAGATCAACAAACGAGGAAAATGGGAGATGGAAACGATGGAAAGAAGTTTATCGATGGAACTTGTCCGTGTCACGGAAGGGGCTGCCCTTGCTTCAGCCCGCTGGATGGGCCGCGGGAAAAAGGATGAGGCAGATGGAGCGGCTACGTCAGCCATGCGAGATGTGTTTGACACGGTCCCGATGAAAGGAACCGTTGTGATCGGTGAAGGGGAAATGGACGAGGCACCAATGCTTTATATTGGAGAGAAGCTTGGAACAGGCTACGGCCCACGTGTCGATGTGGCCGTTGACCCGCTTGAAGGGACCAATATTTTAGCATCGGGCGGCTGGAATGCCTTAGCAGTTCTTGCGGTTGCTGACCATGGGAACCTCTTGCATGCACCGGATATGTATATGGAGAAAATCGCTGTCGGTCCGGAAGCGGTTGGCTGTGTCGATATTAATGCTTCTGTTTTGGACAATCTTAAAGCAGTGGCAAAAGCGAAAAACAAAGACATCGGGGATGTTGTGGCAACCGTCTTGAATCGTCCGCGCCATGAACATATCATTGCCCAGCTTCGTGAAGCAGGAGCTCGGATTAAACTCATCAATGACGGTGATGTGGCCGGCGCCATCAATACTGCTTTTGATAACACCGGTGTGGATATTCTTTTTGGATCAGGCGGTGCGCCGGAGGGTGTTCTTTCGGCAGTTGCCCTCAAATGTCTCGGCGGAGAAATTATGGGGAAATTATTGCCGCAAAGTGACGCTGAACTTGAGCGCTGTATCAAAATGGGCTTAGATGTGAATCGTGTATTAAGGATGGAAGACCTTGTTAAAGGCGACGACGCCATTTTTGCAGCAACCGGCGTCACCGACGGAGAACTTCTGCGCGGTGTGCAATTCAAAGGCTCATACGGCTCAACCCATTCCGTCGTCATGCGCGCAAAATCAGGCACCGTCCGCTTCATCGAAGGCCGCCACAGCCTAAAGAAAAAACCAAACTTAGTAATTAAATAACAAGAAAAGCAGAAGCACCAAAAAATATGGTGCCTGACACCAATAACTGCACATAGATAGTGCAATGGGTGACAGGCACCAATAATAATATGTGGACAGTGTAAAGGGTGACAGTATCAAAGCTCCGGTTACTTCTAGAGGAATTTGTGAATGAATCTCCTGCCAGAAAATATTTCCAACGAATGATTTATCTAAATGTAGTTGATTATTTTTTTGTACAGAGGGTAAAATAGTATTTGATTTTAGTATGCAAAATTTCTGCAATTCTATTCATTTCTTTCTACTTCCAATTCAATTCCTCTAATCTCTTAATTTTTATATTACTCACAATCTCCCGCTGCTTTAAAAATTAGCGGTTTGATGGAAAAATTTTAAAGTGTGGTGTACAAATGGACTTAACAATTTCAAGTTTAGAAAATATGAAGCTAAAGGAACTTTATGAGCTTGCCCGCGAATATAAAGTTACTTATTACAGCAAATTAACAAAAAAAGAATTAATCTTTGCCATTTTAAAATCTCGTGCTGAACAGCAAGGGTATTTCTTCATGGAAGGTGTCCTGGAGATCATCCAGTCGGAAGGTTTCGGCTTCTTAAGACCGATTAACTACTCGCCAAGTTCAGAGGATATTTACATTTCGGCATCGCAAATCCGCCGTTTTGACCTTCGTAATGGGGACAAGGTTTCCGGTAAGGTTCGCCCTCCAAAGGAAAATGAACGCTATTACGGACTGCTTCACGTGGAAGCGGTAAACGGTGAAGATCCTGAATCAGCGAAGGAACGCGTCTATTTCCCGGCGTTAACTCCGCTGTATCCGAACAGACAAATGAAGCTGGAGACAACACCAAAACATCTTTCCACAAGAATTATGGATGTTGTCGCGCCGGTCGGGTTTGGCCAAAGGGGTCTGATCGTTGCACCGCCTAAAGCTGGTAAAACGATGCTGTTAAAAGAAATTGCCAACAGCGTTACGACGAATCACCCTGATGTGGAGCTTATCGTGCTCCTTATCGATGAACGTCCAGAAGAGGTGACCGACATCGAGCGCTCTGTTGCCGGTGATGTCGTAAGCTCAACGTTTGATGAGGTGCCTGAAAACCATATTAAAGTGGCAGAGCTTGTGCTTGACCGGGCGATGCGCCTCGTCGAACACAAACGCGACGTTGTCATTTTGATGGATAGCATTACTCGTCTTGCGCGTGCCTATAACCTTGTGATTCCGCCAAGCGGCCGGACGCTTTCCGGGGGGATTGACCCGGCGGCATTCCACCGTCCGAAGCGTTTCTTCGGTGCGGCCCGGAATATTGAAGAGGGCGGCAGCTTGACGATTCTTGCGACGGCACTTGTCGATACCGGTTCACGGATGGACGATGTCATTTATGAGGAATTTAAAGGAACAGGCAACATGGAGCTGCATCTTGACCGTCAGCTTGCTGAGCGCCGGATTTTCCCTGCGCTTGATATTCGCCGTTCCGGTACACGTAAGGAAGAATTGCTCATTCCGAAGGATCATTTGGATAAATTATGGGCAATTCGCAAATCGATGTCAGACTCACCAGATTTTGCCGAGCGTTTCTTGAAAAAACTTCGTCAAACGAAGTCCAATGAGGAATTTTTCGCCCAGCTGGGAGAAGAGTTGAAATCGAGACGTTCGTAGAAAGAAAAGCGAAGGACACTAGCCGCTAGGGCGCTGGAGCTGGACATTTCTCTAAGAAGAAATTACCATTCTTATATAAAAAATAAGGTTCCGGACAAGCCTTGTCAGCGGGGCTGAATGGAGTTCCTTTTTCAAAAAATGGTCTTAAAAAAACTGCAGGAAACCAACAAATCCCAACTTGCAAAAACAGATTCACCTTGTTATAATTGTTGCAGTGTGCTTTAAGTATTTTCAGTGCCTGTTTTAGACAAGCACTTTTAGTTAACTCTGTTTCGAATGATTCAGGGCGGAAGGAGATGAAAAGAATGAAAGCAGGAATTCATCCAAATTATAAAACAGTTACGGTGACATGTGCATGCGGTAACACGTTTGAAACTGGTTCTGTTAAGAAAGAGATCCGTGTTGAAACTTGTTCTGAATGTCATCCATTCTATACTGGTCGTCAAAAATTTGCTGAAGCTGGCGGACGTGTTGACCGTTTCAACAAAAAATACGGCCTTAAGCAACAACAACAGTAATTGCTTAGGAACAGGCAAGAGGAACTTTGACTTGCCTGTTTTTTATTGTAAAAAATGTACTGTTGACATAGATTTTTTTGATAAATACTTACAAAATGAGGCTGCAGGTGCTCGTGCAGTTTGAATCTTACTATAAATGAGATTGTTCAAGGGTTCGTTAGAGGAAGGAGACGCCGTTTATGTATGTAATGAAGCAAAGCGGATGGGTTGAGGTTATCTGTGGCAGTATGTTTTCTGGGAAGTCGGAGGAATTGATTCGCCGCGTCAGACGAGCTCAATTTGCAAAACAAAAAATAGCTGTGTTTAAACCGAAAATTGATAATCGCTATCACGAACAATCTGTCGTTTCTCATAATGGCTCTTCTTTTCATGCGACACCAATTTCCCATTCGATGGAGATTTTGCATCATGTTGAGTCAGATATCGATATTATTGCGATTGATGAAATTCAGTTCTTCGATGAAGGGGTAGTCCGGGTGGTTCAACAGCTGGCAGACCGCGGACACCGCGTAGTTTGTGCCGGTCTGGATATGGATTTCCGCGGCGAGCCGTTCGGGCAAATGCCGGCGTTGATGGCGATCGCTGAATCGGTGACGAAGCTTCAGGCGGTTTGTACCGTGTGCGGCTCACCATCGAGCAGAACGCAGCGCCTGATCGACGGCCGTCCGGCATCCTATCACGATCCAGTTATCCTGGTTGGGGCATCCGAGGCCTACGAGCCGCGCTGCCGCCACCACCACGAAGTCCCAAAAACCGCACCCGTCACCGCTCGATAGGTGTAACAAAAAGCGCCCCTTCTAATAGAGGGCGCTTTTGCTTTACCTGCCCTTTGTGGTGCCTGACACCATAAACGATATAAACAAGGTTGCAAAGCAGTAATTGGTGCCTGACACCGTTAATAATGTAAACACTGTCTAAGAGTTGTTTCTCGTGGGCGGTTTTTTTAGAAAATATAATTTGGCGGGAATATTGAGTGTGTTGGCTGGCGGGATTAATGAAAGGTTGGCGGAATTCCCCAAAAAGCCGGAGGTCTTGGTAAGATTTCTCTCGGTAAGCATGGCCTCCTGGCGGGCATGATAGTAACAGGAGGTGCAATATGCTGAAAAAGTGGATGTTTTTCTCGTTCATCTCGTTAGTTGTTCTATCCGTAAGCGGGTGTCAAAGTAATCGCGGTGCCAATGAGGAAGCTTATGACCTAAGGAATGACCGCACATCCCCAAATTATATGTCAAACCGCGGGGATAATCGTACTATTCCTGAAAATATGACCAACCGTGATCGTGGTAAAAATGAGCAGCATCTCGTCGAAGATGATATCACCAATCAAAATCCCAACTTCCTGGATCTAAAGCACTCGGGAAGCGGCGGTGAGGCTGGTGCAGGAAATCATGGCAACGACATCAACAAGGCGAAACAAGTTATTGACGCATCAAATGAATTTACGGCAGATTCTGTTTGGATCAATGGCGACCGGATGTGGGTGTCTGTTTATAAAAAAGGGATGATGTCTGACCGAGGCAAAGTGGCGGCCGAAGCCCGCCTGCATAAGAAATTAGTCAAGGCCTTGCCGAGATACAATATCGAAGTACGAGTAAAAGAAGACCGCCGTTAACATGCTCTGATTTCTAGGGCATGTTTTTTAATAGGCTGTGTTAAAGAACATTGTTGATTTTGAATACAATGTTGATTGGACGTGGATACAGCGAGACTCCTGCGGGAGCAGCGGGACAGGTGAGACCCCACAGGCGCTTTAGCGCCGAGGAGGCTCACCGCACGCCCCGCGAACCGCTCGCGCCTGGAACGGAAATCAACATTCTCTTTTTTAACGCAGCCTTTTGAGAAATGCCTCCAATATATCCCATCAAAAAATTTCTTCACAATTTGGTTTTGACGCTGGTTTTCACCTATACTATAATTAGAATGTTATGGACTAAAATTGAGGTGAATAGACTTGTTTGATCGTCTTCAATCGGTGGAGGATCGCTATGAGAAGTTGAATGAGCTTTTGAGCGACCCCGAAATTATTAATGATACAAAGAAACTTCGTGATTTTTCTAAGGAACAAGCTGATATACAAGAGACTGTACAAACGTACCGTCAATATAAAGAGGCGCGTGAGCAGCTTCAGGATGCGAAGGCAATGCTGGATGATAAGCTGGATACCGAAATGCGCGAAATGGTGAAAGAAGAGGTTCATGAGCTGGAGGCGCAAATCGAGGAATTAGAGGCGCGGATGAAGATTCTTCTTGTGCCAAAGGATCCGAATGATGACAAAAACGTTATTTTTGAAATCCGCGGTGCTGCCGGCGGAGATGAGGCGGCGCTATTTGCCGGGACGCTTTACCGCATGTACAGCCGTTATGCGGAAGCACAAGGCTGGAAGACGGATTTGATTGATGCCAGTCCGACGGGTCTTGGCGGCTACAAGGAAATTAGTTTTATGATTAATGGTGCTGGTGCTTACTCGAAGTTGAAATTTGAGAACGGAGCACACCGGGTACAGCGTGTGCCGGAAACAGAATCTGGCGGGCGGATTCATACGTCGACGGCAACCGTGGTTTGTTTGCCGGAAGCGGAGGATGTGGAGATTGAAATTCACGATAAGGATATCCGCTTTGATACGTTTGCGTCCAGCGGTGCCGGCGGACAGTCCGTTAACACGACGATGTCGGCTGTTCGGTTGACCCATATTCCAACTGGAATCGTTGTATCGATTCAGGATGAGAAGTCGCAGCATAAGAATAAGGATAAGGCGATGAAGGTATTGCGTGCGCGTGTGTATGATAAGTTCCAGCAGGAAGCGCAGGCGGAGTATGATTCAGTGCGTAAATCGGCTGTTGGTACCGGTGACCGCTCGGAGCGGATTCGGACGTACAACTTCCCGCAGAACCGGGTAACGGACCACCGGATCGGGTTAACGATTCAAAAATTGGATCAAATCATTGAGGGCAAGCTGGATGAAATCATCGATGCATTGGTGATGGATGACCAGGCTCGCAGGCTGGAAGAGGCATCTAATGAGTAAAAAAGTATTCGAAGCTCTGAAATGGGCTTCTTCTTTTTTAATTGAAGCGAATCGGGACGCGAATGCTGGGGAGTTGCTGCTGCGTCATTTCACCGGGTGGTCGCGGGCACAGCTGTTTGCTGAGGCACGCGAGGAGTTGCCTTTGGCGGTTTGGGCGGATTTTGAGCGTGCGGTATTGGAGCACGTGAAGGGTGTGCCGGTCCAGTATATCATCGGGTCAGAGGAGTTTTACGGGCGGACATTTATCGTAAATGAAGCGGTGCTGATTCCGAGGCCGGAAACAGAAGAGCTTGTGGAAGGTGCGCTAAAACGGATGAAACGGCTGAACAAGCGTAACCTGAAAGTAGTTGACATTGGCACAGGCAGCGGCGCCATCGCCATCAGCTTGCAGCTCGAATGGGCAGAAAGTGGGGTGCCTGACACCAATACTACTGCAGAGGCAGTGAAAATGGTGACAGGCACCAATACTACTACAGAGGCAGTAGAAAGGGTGACAGGCACCAATACTGAATGGCCGTCGCTGACGGTTTTTGCTTCTGATATTGCCGAAGAATCTTTGAAGGTGGCGAAGGAAAATGCCCGGCGCCTTCAGGCTGAGGTTGAATTTGTTCAAGGTGATTTGTTACAGCCATTTATCGGCGGCGAGTTCGATATGGTCATCTCGAATCCACCGTATATTCCGCTTGGTGACCAGACGACGATGTCTGAGGTTGTCACAGAGCATGAGCCGCACAGGGCGCTGTTTGCGGGTGTGGATGGCTTGGATTTTTACCGCCGTTTTATAATCGAGCTGCCGCAGGTACTCGCGCCGTACGGGCTCGTATGTTTCGAAATCGGGGCAGGACAGGGCGAAGCGGTAGCGGAGCTTTTTCAAAAAACATTCACACAGGTAAAAGTAGAAATAGTTAATGATATAAATGGCAGGGATCGCATGGTGTTTGCGGAAATCGGCTTCGGGGTGTAGCGGCCCGGGCCTTTTTCCGATTCTTAAAGTATTTATGATTTAGATATAGGGCGATTGCCGCCAATCTTACTGAACCAATAAGCAACATAGAATAGAAATAAATAAATGCAAAAATCATATATGGACAACCAATTTTTTGGATTGTAAAAATGAATCATGACAAAAAATTTCATGGCCACAAAAGCAGAAAATGCCGAAAATATAGCACCTTTTAAAAGTGAATTCGCTTTTGGCTTTATTTGAATCGTAAACATGATGGCCACTGGGGCTAACGAAAAATGATAAGGCAGCAATAATAGGGGGGCAATGGGCGAAAATTTCATCGGATAGCTCCATAATCCTAATGAAACCGCAATAAGGTCAATAACTAGTGATAAAATAATCGTGATTAACCCCCCAAGAAGTAACCTTCCGGTGCTGTCCTTTTTTCTAAATAGCAGCCATATAATCCATGGGACAATGAATAATGCAATCCCGAACCACCATTGCCATGTAAATAGAAAGTGATTCACGACTGCTTCAGACATGATATTATTTCCTTCGATAATCAGCTGAATACCCTTTTTTACTTGTTTAATGCCCTCTGTAAATGCCATCCTTCTCACACCCCTTTTGCTGATCATGTTAAGTTTTCCTGGATATAGGTAAGTTTTTGCCATTTCTCTTCTAATTATTATTTTTTTTATTTTTTTTGGATTGTTTAGCGTTTTGGCAAAAATATTAAAATTTGCTAGTTTAAGATTTTGGCATTTTGTCCACAATGTTGATAGCGAAGGGACGGTGCTCAAGATGAGAAGCAGATTAGCAGTGTGGGGATATTTAGTGGTGTTATCATTGGGGACAATGTTGAATTTATATATGCCAAAGACGGAAGCGGCGGCGAAGGAGTCGATTGTGATTCCGGGGGAAGCGATTCGCCTTCGGATTCTTGCCAATAGTGATTTTGAAAAGGATCAAGCGATTAAACGCAAGGTGCGCGATGCAGTGAATGCGCAGATTACCCTTTGGGTACAGGATTTAACCTCGATGCAGGAAGCGAAAACAGTTATGACGACGAGGCTCCCTGAGATTCAGGCGATTGCGGAAAAAGTAGTGCGCGAACAAGGCTCGAATCAGTCAGTGAAGGTCGAGTTCGGTAAAGTACAGTTTCCAACGAAATTATATGGTCAATTTTTGTACCCGGCTGGTGAGTATCAAGCGATTTTGATTACTTTGGGTAAAGGGGAAGGCGCGAACTGGTGGTGTGTGCTCTACCCGCCGTTATGTTTCCTTGATTTTTCAAATGGTGTTGCGGTAAGTGAGGGGTTTGAAGAAGAAAAGCAGGTGGCGAAGGCTGAAACGGTGAGTGGGAAAGAGGCTATGGCGGAGTTGAAGGCAGATAAATCGGAGCTGAAGGATGATGTGAAGCCGGCGAATGAGGGTGTGGAGCCGGTGAAGAAAGACGTGAAGTCAGCGGATGAGGACGTAAAGCCGGTGAAGGGTGACGTGAAACTGGCGGAAAAAGAGGTCGAGCCAGCGAAAGAGAAAACGTTGAAGGAAGAGACAACGGCTGAGGATACGGATGGGGAAAAGGCAGAAAGCGAAGAAAACGATCATCGTAAAATCAGTAAAAACAGCCCGGTCATGGATGAACAAGCTATGCCGGCTAAAAAAAGTGAAGTGAAAAAGTCGAAGAAGAAGTCCGGCACGGATGCTCCTGTTTACACGGCCGAAGATGAAGAGCCAGTGAAAGTGAAATTCTTCGTTGTGGATATGTGGGAGAAAATCTTTCATTAAAAACCAGTTCCCGAGCGGGCTGGTTTTTCACTTTTTAAATGGACAGCTTTCTCGATTAAAAAAGTTATTGCTTGCCAATCAGCGGATGCGCCGCTTCAATCAGCGGATACGCCGCTTCAATCAGCGGATACTTCACTTCAATCAGCGGATACGCCCTCTTCCATTTTAATATCCACACGAAGAGGGGCGGGAAAAATATTTTTAATAGATTTCAAAAGCCGCACTGTTCTATTTTTCCTATTTTCTCATAGTAATAGAGTAGAATCTTAAAAAGAGGTGGATGGAATGCAGGCGTTGATTCGCAAGGCAAATAAACAGGATTTGAGCAGTTTACGAGAGTTTCTATCAAGGGCAAACCTTGGGACAGATGGCCTAACGGACGAAACGGTTGACTACTTTCTGCTGCTAGAGAATGCAGACGGTTCGCTTCGAGGGTCGCTAGGGATGGAGGTGTTTGGGGAAAACGGGCTCCTGCGTTCACTTGTGGTCTCACCCGGACAAGCTGATAAGGAAATTTTCGTGCTGTTTGATCAAATGGTGCAATTGGCAAAAGAAAAAGGGATGAAAAGCTTGTTTTTGGCAACTAATAAAAGCGTGGCCCTGCCGTTTTTTGAATTAATGGGCTTTCAAAGGACAGGGCAGGAAGAGTTGCCCGTTGAATTTTTTGAGTCAGAACATATTCGACACGTTTTAAATGTGGATAACTCGTTATTTTTAAAATTTTCTATCTAATTGTGGATATATCCACAAAGTTATCCACTTTTTCAAAGAAGTTATACACAATTTGTGGATAAAACTTGTTTTTATCCCCACCTTCTTTTATACTTTCAAACGTATTAGCTGAAAAATATGGGCCTTTCCGTCTAATTTCGCCAAATTTCGATAAAAGGCCCATCGTAGATAAAGGTGGATAACTATGAACACAAAGGTTTGGAAAGTGGATAAATATGTGGATAATCTTGAAAATAATCCACAAGTTGTGGATGCAGCGGATTTTTTACGAAAAAATGAAGTGGTGGCCTTGCCGACAGAGACGGTTTACGGACTTGGCGGCAATGCGGAAAGTGACGAAGCGGTTGCGAAAATTTTTTCGGCAAAGGGGCGGCCTGGAGATAATCCGTTAATTATTCACATCGCGGAACGGAAGCAGCTTGCTAGATTTACAGCAGAGGTTCCTGCGAAGGCCGAAACGCTGATGAACGCATTTTGGCCTGGCCCGCTGACGATTATTTTTAAAAGAAAAGAGGGCGTTCTGTCGGAAAAAGCCACAGCAGGACTCGATACGGTTGCGGTGCGCATGCCGGACCATCCGCTGGCGCTGGCGCTGTTGAAGGTCTGCGGACTGCCGATTGCTGCGCCAAGTGCCAACAGTTCGGGCAAACCAAGCCCAACGAACGCCGCGCATGTATTGGATGATTTAAACGGAAAAATTGCCGGTGTGCTTGACGGCGGCGCAACAGGGGTCGGCGTCGAATCAACCGTTGTGGATTGCACGGAGGCAGTGCCGGTGATTTTAAGGCCGGGCGGGCGAAGCGGCGACGAAAAACGCGGAAAGCGTTTCACTATAAATGCGAAAACGCCTATCTAGGTTGTTGGGTTTGGTAGTTAAACCAGTTTCCAGAACTGAACGAATAGGCTACATAAC
>NZ_JBMPZU010000080.1:0-36648 GCF_049463095.1 Neobacillus sp. 19
CAAGTAGACAGGTTCTACTTCGACGTTCGTACCTAAAATTTACTCAAACATCCAGGTAGACGGATTCTACTTCGACATTCTTACATAAAATCCACTCAAACATCCAAGTAGACGGGTTCTACTTCGACATTCGTACCTAAAATCCACTCAAGCATCAAGGTAGAACGTTCAAAAATCAAGTGATTTCCAATTAATATCCAGTAAATGTCTTAAGTTTCTGAATAAACGTCATAAACCCTCGTCATTACGTCATAAATTCATAGAATTATGTCATAAGTCTCCAAAAATATGTCTTAAGTCCAAAGAATTGTGTCGTAAGTTACGTCGCACTCGGCACAAACAGCGTCGCTTTAAAAACAAACATAAAAAAAACAGAGAAGCCCTGCTCCCTGTTTTACTTTAGCTGTTTGTCTGACCCAGTGGCCTTTATTTTTCGATTTAAAACATTTTCCAGCAAGTCCCAAGCTTCCTCACAGCTTGGACCTGCGATGTAAGGCTCAAATCCATAGTTCAAGTACATATTGACCGCTTGATAACTTGTCGTTTGCGATGTGAGATAGGCTTTTGAATGATGTTCCGCTAAAATATTCATGGCCGCACTGAGTAAGGGTTTTGACAGTTTCTTCCCTTGATAGTCAGGCACAACCCCTACCCAATGGATTCTGCCCGATATTTCTCCATCATCCTTTAAGTCGCCATACCACGCTGTTGTCGTTCCAATCACATCGCCATTTTCATTCTCGATGAAAACACACCTTCTTGTCATCTCATCGATATCGGCGCCAAATTCTTTATTGAAGCGTTCGAGTGCGGCTTCCTCATCTTTAAATTCACCTGCACTTGTTTCAATCCTAGCCCAATGATGTTCATCGCCTTTTTCAAATAACCTCATTCGAAAACCGGGTGGTAGTTCATATTGAGGTATATCCAACAAATCTTTTCTCACCATTTTAAGTCGAATTCTTTTCATTTAAATCATCTCCTTCTAGTGAAGACCCCATGTTACATTTATTTAAAAAATACCTACATTTAGGTTTGCTAAAATTTCCAATTTGCCACACTTTCTATGTAAATGGACAAGCATGAACAACACGCCCCATTCTGCCTTGCGTCGCTACTGCTTGTGATAAGGAGTTTAAAATTGCCTCTTCCGCAGCCTCGGCAGCTCCTGTAAAAAGTTGATTGGAAAGCGGGTGGTCTTCCCTTAGCTGACTGCGTGTTTCTACCGTTTCATTTGTAAAATGCGGAATTTTATTCGCAGTTGAAAAACCGATCACGATATCGCCGCTTCCATGACTAAAGTGGCTTCCCGTTCGGCCAAGACCAATTCCGCAGCGTTTGACTATCCTCTGCAACTGTCTGCTGCTAAGCGGGGCATCTGTTGCTAACACGATAATAATCGATCCGTCTTCTGTTTTCGATAAGGCTGGAACACGTTCTTCCCGCAGCGCCAAATATCGCCAGCTTTGAAACTCTTCTTTTTTCCCAAAATTACTTAGTACCATACAGCCCACTGTGAATGAATGACCACCGTCCTCAACAATTCGGGAGGAAGAACCAATTCCCCCTTTATACCCAAAGCAAACCATTCCCTTTCCTGCTCCGACAGCTCCTTCCGCCGCAGCATGATTGGATGCCTTTTTAATAGCTTCCATCGCATGCTCCGGTTGAACGGGGAACCGCCGGATCGAGTTTAAATGGCTGTCATTACACTCTCCTACCACTACATTAATCGTTCCAGTTGTATCACCAATTTCGGGATTTTCCTCGAGCATATAGCTCAGGGTTCCTTGGGTAACCGCTGGAACCCCAAACGTATTCGTTAACATAATCGGTGACTCAAGAACACCCAATTCTTTCACTTGGATAAACCCGGTTGTTTTTCCAAAACCATTTAACACATAGCTTGCGGCCGTTACTTTTTCTTTAAAAAGGTTGCCGCCATGCGGTAAGATCGCAGTTACACCTGTACATGCATAATCTTCCAAGTTTTCTAAAGGATAATCAAGGGTAACATGGCCAACCTGAACGCCCCTAACATCCGTAATACAATTTTTCTGACCGACAGGGAGCCGTCCGATGACAATCCCCCGTTCCCTCACTTTCTTAGGCTCATGATTCTCCAAAACAATTCCTCCTAGGAGCAGGTTTTCGACCAAACTTAAACTACTTTTTTTCTCCAATCAATTTTTGGAATTCCTGATACATCCTTAACGTCAAATCTCCAGGCTTTCCATCGTTAATGTCCTTGTCATCCACTTTCACAATCGGTAAAATTTCCGATGAAGTACTTGTGATAAACACTTCATTAGCTGCCAGTAAGTCATCTGGTGTGAACATTTTTTCAATGAAAGGTATTCCTAAAGAGTGCGTAACTTTTTCAACGGCCATCCGTGTGATCCCCGATAAAATCTGCTTCGATAGCGGGGTTGTGTAGACTGCCCCGTCTTTAATCATATACACATTCGAGCTCGTTCCTTCGGTTACATAGCCATCTTTTACAAGGATCGCTTCAAAGCAGCCTCGTTCATGCGCAGTTTGCTTTGCCAAAATATTGGGCAGAAGATTTAACGATTTAATATAACAATTAGCCCACCGCTCATCTGCATGGAAAATCGCCGTCACACCGTTTTCTCTTAAAGGCTTTTCAATCATTCTTGCCGGCCTGACGGTCATGGAAACGGACAAAGGCGCTTGTGGAAAAAGATGCTTTCGTACGGCAATTCCTCTGGTAATTTGTAAATACACATCACAATCTAGTAAGTTCGATTTTTGGACGGCTTCCAAAATCAGGGCTTTAAACTCATCCGGAGATTTTTCCATTTGTAATTTAATGGCCCCTGCACTTGTGATTAGCCGCTGCAAATGTTCGTCCAGCATAAAAGGTTTTCCATTATACACGCGGATTACCTCATACACACCATCGCCGAATTGATGTCCCCTTTCATCAATTGGAACGACTGGTTGATCCAGTTGGATATATTCTCCGTTAAAATAACCAATGCTCATACTTTCTAACCTCCTGATGGTTAATCATAGCCTAATTTTTCGACAAATATCGGGTCGGGCCAGTGGTACCACTACAATGTTACACCAATGACAACTGATTTGTCCCCAGGAATCGGAATGAAAATCTCGTTGTTTACACAATAGATATTTCGCCACAGGGGACTATTAATCCCCCTAAATAGGATAATTAGTTATTTTATAGTTGACTTTTAGCGCCATTACAAGGTAGTATATGGATACAAGTTTTTTAAGGAGCGATGTTTTGATGAAAGAAATCAAAAAAGAATGGTCGGTCAAAATTGCCCTTTTTGAAAGTGAATATACTACCTTACAAGATCTTGCATCCGAAATTGATATAACCGTAAAAAAGTTGGTAAACAAATCCATTAAACTGGCATTAAAAGATTATGAGATGAAATACCATATCAAAAGATCGAGCCAAATAAGATATGTCGAAGATACTGAGTTAAGAACATATAGCTTTAAAATCAAAGAAAAGCATTATGAAAAACTAAAGGGCATTTCCGACTCATTGGAAATGAATGTGAAAGAAATAGTCAAATGTATTTTATCCTATTACCCAAATGTAGTGGTGAAGGCGGTTGA
This sequence comes from Neobacillus sp. 19, assembly GCF_049463095.1. NCBI lineage: Bacteria > Bacillati > Bacillota > Bacilli > Caryophanales > Bacillaceae > Neobacillus > Neobacillus sp. 19. The sequence goes on from NZ_JBMPZU010000080.1 coordinate 3,616, forward strand.
GGCGGCAGAAGAAGCAGCATTGGAGGAATATTATTTAAAATAAAGGAGGATGGATGAAAAATGAACAAATTACAAACGAAGCGCTTTACAAACGTGTTGAATGAGACCATCCTGGACATAAAGCCGAGGAGCAAAATTGACCTAGATATTGTTGAAAGGTTTAAGCGGATTGTTACAGAAGTCGAATTCTGTGTTCATCCTACTCCTGGCAAAGAATACTTGCCATTGCAGCAATTTAGAATCTTAATGGACAAAATAATCAATGTGATCCATTTACGGGATATGGGGGAATTATATCAAGAATATCTTCATGCCGTTGATGAAAGTGATTTTTTGAGAAAGGGTAGAACGTTTTTATCACGGGAAAGAATGAACTCGGAACACCTGATTCATCGTGAGAAATTCAATAGACCCCGGGTTGAAAACCTGATCCAACATCTAAATAACCACATGGAACAGAAATTTTATGGGTTGCCTCCCTTGGACACCAGCTTACATAAAGCCAAGTTTTCCCTATTTGAATATCAATTAGGATGGATAAGCAACGATAGCAGTATGGTCATTCATGATTGTGAAATGACTTATAAAGAGAAAATTGGTAAAACAACATTGTTGGAAATAGAGCAAATCGTATTATTCTTCGTATCAAATTTGTTTATCCCTTATTGTAAAGATCACAAGAACAAAGAATATCTAAAAACCATTCATAAAAAATGCAAAAACGATTTAATTCAATCTAAATCTTTAAAGAAAAAACAGTTAAAACACTACAAAAAAGAATTACGTGGGGCTGTTTAAAAGGGCCATAGGGACGGTTATCATGCTCCACTTAAAAACGCTAGAAAAACCGTCCGTCCCACTGGCTTGCCTCTGTCACTGATTTAATTTTTTGGCGATGGCAATACCCATTTCTTCGGTTATTTTAGGGATAACCGATTTTAAAACTGCATTAATCATTGGCCCCATTGCACCGCCGGCAGTCATATCAAGAAAGCCTGTTATCCGTGTTTTATTTTTATCCAACGCCTCTGCCAGAAAATATCCACTGCCTGAAAGGTTCTCATTTAGTCCTTTTAGATTAAAGGTAACCCTGGTCGGTTCAATCCAGTCTTTTATCGTGATCATCAGATTAACCTTTTTCTTTATCGGCCCCATTTTACTATAGAATTCCCAGGTAGACTGGCGGTTAGTAAATTTCTGATGATGAATATAGCCTGGAATAAGTGGTGCCCAGTGATCCATGTCCCTTACAAAATCCCACACCTCATTAATTGGTAAGCCTACCTCAACTTGAAACGTTCCGCTTGGCATTCATTTTCCTTCTCTCCATTTCACTAAAAAAGACCTTCAAAATAGTTAAGGCCCTTTTTATATCTATATGTTCTTACACACATTTGTTGAAATTGGCTTTTTCACCCAAATGAAAAATGCGTTCTGAAGGAGAGGACCCCATAGCGGTCGGTGTCGGAACGGAAAACACCCTGGGAAAAACATCAGCAGAAGCGTCCCCATGGTCTTTCTATGGTCTTTCTATTTGCTGATTACCGGTGTAAGCGGCTTATTGCCATTGAGGACACTCACTAGGTTATCGGCTGCTAGATTTGCCATGTTGGTTCTTGTTTGGATACTTGCGCTTCCGATGTGTGGCAAGGTGACAACGTTTGGTAACGTTAATAGTGGATGGTCAACAGGTACCGGCTCTTGTTCAAATACATCAAGCCCCGCGGCCCAAATTTGCCCGTCCTTCAATGCATGGTACAATGCAACCTCATCCACGATGCCGCCTCTGGCCGTGTTGACCAAAATGGCATTTCGTTTCATCAGGGCTAATTCTTTTTCACCAATGAGGTGATGAACCTCAGGGCTATATGGAAGAAGGAGGCAAACATAGTCAGATTGCTGTAATAACTCCGCTAGTGTGGCGTAATGAATTCCCAGCTCTTGTTCCTTTTCCGGCTTTCGCGTCCGATTATAATAGAGAACATTCATATCGAAGCCCTTTGCCCGCTTGACCAGCGCTTCGCCAATTCGCCCTAAACCGATGATCCCGATGGTGGCGCCATAAATATCCTGACCCGTCAGCTGCATCGGGGACCATGTCTTCCAGTCACCATTCCGCAAATAGTCAGAGGATTCGACGACCCTTCGTGCGGCAGCCATTAACAGCGTAAAGGTTAAATCTGCTGTCGTTTCCGTCAATACACCAGGGGTATTAGTGACGACAATCCCTTTCCTGGCAGCCGCTTGAATATCAATATGGTTATACCCAACCGCTAATGTACTAATCACCTTTAAAGAAGGCGCCTTCGTTAAAACCTCTTCATCAATCGTCTCCGTTAATAGACAAAAAAGTCCATCCACATCCTCAATCTCTTTTAGTAAAACATTCCTTGGAACAGGAACATCTTCCTCTTGCCACATTCTTACATGAAAATGGCTTGAAAGTTTATCAACGATTTCCGCAGGCAGCTTTCTTGTTATATACACCTTACTTTTCAACTGATTCTCCACCTTTCGAGCCTTGCCCGGCACTAATAGCAAAAAATGATTTTAATGACGGATACAACCCGATAAACACATTATATAATTTATCGTAAATTTTCAATTGATCTATCTCTGGTAGTCTGATTCTTGACAAGAGTGCCCCCGATTTCTTCTATATACTATTCATCAGGTATTATCCTAAACTTTGACGTCGTTTTTCCCGATTTCTCTGTAATTCCCCTTGTTTCCATATATATTTTTGCATATAAAGCTTTAAAACATCTTTCATGGTCTTCCCATTTCTTTCTACAGCTTCCCGAAAATCATTTTTAACATTTTCCGGAATATCAATACTTAGTCGTGCCGTTTTTACCTGCGATTCTAGCCCCTTTTTCAACCTTATGTTCTTTGTTCGTATTTTACACATGGATATCCCCCTCCATTTGAATATTTGAGAGTAAAAAACCCCTTCCAAAGATAACCTATTAAATTAAACATTTTAAATAGTCTAAAGATTATCTAATTTTAACAACTGAAAGCGAATACATTGAAACAATATTTTTCGACAAAAATCGACAAATTTGCTATTATACATGATAAAATCGTCATATAAAAAAGTATGTCTATCTATGGTTTGTTTGGTTTGGCGATTAAACAATACCACGAAAGAGCATACTTTTTCGTTGTTTTTCTGTTTTCTAGAATAAAGAAGAGTCGCTAAAGAGCCATCGCGGTTCAATTTCGTTCTTCCCATGGTCTTTTTCATTCACTTTTCCTTGTTCAAAAAGCCAGCAGAACCGTCCGTCCCCTTGGTCTTAGCTAAACCTCCGCAGAATATCCTCTATAAAAACCTGAATCGATGGGGCAAGAAAGCGATTTTTCAAGTAAGTTAAATAAACGGTTCTTTTAAGAGAGGGAGAATCAAGCGTTCTCCAGACAACAGACTCATCCTCTGGTCCACGTAAATAATTTTCAGGGATAATCGTAATCCCGAGGTTTTCTCTTACCAATGTAATGGCGGTCTCAAACCGTTCTATTTCATATTTTAGATTAGGCGTCGCCTGTTCGTGTTGAAACGCTTCTAGAATATCTTCCCTCGTCTGAAATCCTTCCGTACAAATAATAAATGGCTCTCTTTCCAACTCTTTGATTTCAATAGATTCCTTTTGAGACAATGGGTGATCCTTTGGCAAAACCAGCACCAATCTTTCATGATACAACGGCTTCGATTCAATATCTTCTTCAAAAACATACTGGTTTGTAATAATGACATGAGAAGAATAATTCCTCAAGGAATCATTTACATCTTTTCCGCTCAACACTTCCATCAGCTTAATTTTTATAGAAGGAAAACGAACCTGGTACTCGCTGAGTACTTTTGGAATCCAATGCTTGACGGACTCAATCAACCCAATATGAAGCACACCGCTGCCAACTAGCTTTACCTCTTCCATCTCCTTTTTCAAGATGTCCATCTGGGAAATAAGCTGGACCGATTTTTTATATAAAATTTTTCCAGCGTCCGTCAATTGAATTTTCCTTGTACTTCTTTCTAACAGCGGGGAGCCGACTTCATGCTCTAAATTTTTTATAGCATTGCTTAAAGAAGGTTGTGAAATATGCAGCAACTGCGCGGCTTTTGAGTAACTCAACTGATCAGAAACAGTTACAAAATAATTTAAGGTTTTTAAATCCAACACAATCTCCCCTTCCTATTTATAACTTCAAACTATAAATATATTAAAATTATATATTAGAAATTATAAGTATGTCATTATAATATTGAAGTATGAAGATTCAGAAAGGATGCGAGAGCGTGCGACATAATAGTTCACCAGATTTATGGTCCGGACGAACGGACCATACAGAAAGAAGAAGCAGTTTCCGCTACCATCAAATCGTAGAATTGATTGACTGGAAAAAATTAAGCCCTTTCAATAAGAAGACCTGTGCCATAATCGGATTCGAATGTGAGGAAGGAGTGCGGCGCAATCAAGGGCGATTAGGTGCTGCAAAAGCTCCAAACGCTATTAGGCAAGCGCTCGCAAGTCTCCCTTGGAAGCTGCAGGAAGGAACTCGCTTGATCGATGCAGGGAATGTGAGCTGCGAAAACAATCAGCTCGAAGAAGCACAGAAAGCATTGGGTAACACTGTTTTCAACATCCTTTCAAATGCTGCTACCCCGATTATTTTGGGCGGCGGTCATGAAACATTGTACGGACATTATTTAGGGGTCCGGAAACATATTGGTAAAGACGCTTCACTGGGAATCATTAATATAGATGCCCATTTCGATCTGCGTTCCTATGAAGAACATCCTTCGTCAGGAACCATGTTTAAGCAAATCTTAGAACAGGATTCAAATAGCGACTATTTCGTGCTGGGAATCCAGCGTTTTGGGAATACTCAAGAACTATTCGATACAGCGGACAACCTCGGCGCCTGTTATATTTATGAAGAAGATATGCACGATGGCCAGATGGATGCGATCATTTCTAAAATAAACGAATTCATCCAAAAACACGATTATATCCTGCTGACCCTTTGTACGGATGTCTTAAATGCAGCCTTTGCACCTGGAGTCAGCGCCCCCTCTCCATTTGGTTTAACACCAATGGCTGTCCGTACCTTGATCCGTACTGTTGCATCACATCAAAAAACACTTTCCTTCGATATTTGTGAAGTGAATCCGTCTCTTGATGAGAATGGAAGAACCGTTAAGCTAGGTGCTTATTTAACAAACGAAGCTATTATGGCATTTTTAGGAGGACATCACGATGACACTAGAACTTAATCAAGTAACCACAATTTTTTTAGCCGTCGCATTATATGTATTAGGAACATTCCTTGTAAAAAAAGCGGGCTTTCTGCAAAAATTTTGCATTCCGGCACCAGTTGTCGGAGGACTATTGTTTGCCATCATCGCAACAGTTCTAAAAGCAACCGGCCTTCTAAACATTACCTTAGATACCTCACTGCAAAGCCTATTCATGCTCACGTTCTTCACCACAATCGGCTTGGGAGCCAGCTTTAGACTCGTCAAGCTGGGGGGAAAATTGCTCGTGATTTACTGGGTTGCCTGCGGATTCCTTGCCCTCATGCAAAACGTGATTGGTGTCTCGCTTGCCTCATTGTTCGGCATTCATCCACTGATTGGAATGATGGCCGGAGCGGTTTCAATGGAAGGCGGACATGGTGCCGCTGGAGCATTTGGCCAAACTCTTGAAGATATGGGGATTCATTCAGCATTATCGATTGGAATTGCCGCTGCTACCTTTGGCCTCGTTGCCGGTGGCCTTGTCGGCGGACCGATTGTCAAATATTTAGTTGGCAAATACAATCTTAAACCGACTGAAACGGAAGAAGTCACTGCCGGCCCAGAAGAAAAGGACGAACCGATTACGACAAATACTTTTTTCGTTCAAGTTCTTATGATTACCTTCTGTATGGCATTAGGCACGTATTTAGGTGAATTGTTCTCATCAGCCACCAGCATTGTCCTTCCAAGTTATGTCGGTGCCATGTTTGTGGCGGTCATCGTCCGCAACATCGTGGACAAGCTAAACCCAAAAGCGATCGACATGAAAAGCATCAACCTGATTGGCGACGTTACACTGGGCATTTTCCTATCGATGGCACTTATGAGTATCAAACTTTGGGAAGTCGCAGATCTCGCGCTGCCGATGTTAGTTATTGTCTTTGTACAAGTTATTTTTATTGTGCTATTCGGTACGTTCGTTTTATTCCGATTACTCGGTAAAGATTATGATGCTGCTGTAATGGTAGCCGGATTTACCGGCCACGGCCTTGGTGCTACACCAAATGCAATGGCCAATATGTTTGCCGTAACCGCCCGATTTGGCCCTTCACGAAAAGCATTCCTAGTTGTCCCAATCGTAGGCGCCTTCCTAATTGACGTATTCGGCATGCCAATCATTATTGCAACAATTAATTTGTTCAAATAAATAGATTAATCCACAGGGGTCAGTTCCGCTACCGAATGTAGCGCGACTGACCCCTGTATTGTTTCAATTGAAAGGGAAAGCGAAGGTAATACGTATAGCAAAGGGAAAAAATCGATTGTCGGCGCTCATTAGATACCGGTTCTTTTAACAGTGCAAGCACTAAGCCAAATGAAAAAAGCCAGCCGAACTGTAAAGCCAAGAGAACGTCCGTCCCCCTGGCCTCAGTTTACATACTCTGCTCTTTTCTAATAGCCTTTAATCGCTTCATGGACTCTTTTGTATATATTCCGAAGTGGTCATATAAGGCTGCGTATTCACGGTACAAATGATTGTATATTTCTACATTTTCGGGAATGGGGTAGTACACTTTGTCATCCAATTTCCCCATTACTTGGCCTGCTTCAAAGACGTCGTCATAGCCACCTTGTGCTGAACCGGCCGCAACGGCTCCAAAGATGGCGCTGGCTAGAGCGGGAGCTTGGGAGGATCCACCGATTTTCACTGGCATATCAAGGACATCCGCATAAATTTGCATCATTAAGGCGTTCTTTCGGGCGATTCCTCCAGCTGCAAAAAATTCATTGACGGGTACGCCATGATTCCTAAAGGTTTCCACTATTTTCCTCGTGCCATAAGCAGCTGATTCGATTAATGCGCGATAAATTTCTTCCGGCTTTGTTTGAAGTGTTAATCCCACAATCAAGCCAGTTAAGTCCACATCGACCAAAGTGGAACGGTTGCCATTCCACCAGTCTAGTGCGACTAATCCATTTTCACCGGCACGTAACTGTTGGGCTTTTTTTGTCAAATAGTCATGTATACCTATTCCTTCATGTTCAGCAAGTTTCGTATACTCTGCACTGACGCAGTTATCGACAAACCAGCCAAACGTATCTCCAACACAATTTTGACCGGCTTCATAGCCAAAAAAACCTGGAACGATACCATCTTCTACCACTCCGCAAATACCCGGTACGGATTGCTCTTTCTCGCTAAGGATTAAATGACAGCTGGAGGTTCCAATGATATTAAGCATTTTTCCTGGGCCATCCACTTTCAGTGCAGGGAAGCATACATGGGCATCCGCATGTCCGATTGCTACTGAGGTGCCGACCCTTAATCCGGTCATGCCGGCTGCCCTCCCGGTGATTTCCCCTGCTTTTTCTCCAATTGGGGTAACTGGAATATTAAGCTTTTCTTCCACCACATTTTCTAAACGGGGATCAAGTTCCTTAAAGAATTCCCGCTGTGGATAGCCATCTTGTTTATGCCAAATGGCCTTATAACCTGCAGTACATGCATTACGTGTATGGTTACCTGTTAGCTGCCAAACTACCCAGTCTGCTGCTTCAATAAAATAATCCGCTTCTTCATAGATGTATGGTTCCTCATCCAAAATTTGCCATACCTTCGGAATTAACCATTCGGAGGAAATTTTACCCCCATAGCGATTCAGCCATTTTTGATTATCCATTTTCACAGCGATCTCATTTAATTGATCTGCCTTATCCTGTGCTGCATGGTGTTTCCATAGTTTCACATATGCATGTGGTTCCTCTTTATATTCATCCAAAAAGCAAAGCGGCGTTCCATCTGATTTAATTGGAATGATTGTGCAGGCTGTAAAATCAATGCCAATTCCGATAATATCATCAGGAGACACACTGGCTTCTTCGATAACATTTGGTATAGTTGTCGAAAGTACATCCAGATAGTCTTGCGGATGCTGTAAGGCCCAATCCGGAAGAAGTGTCTTTCCACTTGGTAAAGAATACTCCATAACCCCATGCTTATATTCTAATGTACTCGTGGCTAATTCTTCTCCCGTACTCACATCAACAAGAATCGCACGCCCAGACAACGTACCAAAATCAATTCCAATCGTATACTTTGACATGCATCATACCTCCAGCAATATTTCTCCGTTACTGTTAAATTTCTTAAATGTCTTCTATAGCCTCTTTAAACTATTTCCAACTTTTCCACCTGGATGAATGACAGCAAATTCTTCTTTTGTAAAGCCTCTAAATCTAGTGATAGCAATACAAATTGCATCAAAAACGGCAATTGTTGCTAAAATACTAGATGTAGCCAGCATATTAAAATCATCGGGTTCTTTACTAATTTTTATTTTTAAAAGTGCATTAGCTTCATGTGCGATATATGAATTTTCTGATTCAGTAACAGCAATAATTGTTGCACCTTTAACTTTGCAGCTAGGAATGATATTATTAATTTCTTGAGTTTCCCCACCTTTAGAGAATACAATAACAATATCCTGACTTTGCACTACTCCTAACCCACCGTGGACTGCATTTGAAGGTGATAAAAATAGTGCAGGGCATTCTATGCAACTGAGAGTATGTGCAATTTTTTTAGCCGCTGCTGCAGAAGTTCCACAACCGGTTGTAATAATCTTCCCTTTACAATCCATTATTAGTTCAACAACTTTATTAATCTGTTCTTCATCCAAGTTATCTTTTATTTCTTCAATTGATTCTGATTCTTTAATGAGTGTATCATTAACCGAATCTATTATTTTTGAAAACATTCGTAATCACTCCCCTTTCATGTGATATCAGATGATATTTACAGATCTTGTAAAGTTACGCCATTACCATACACTTCTTCCCAATCACTTTTAAAATTACTAACGGCCTCTTCAATAGCAGGCATTTTCAGCGAATGACTAAGCAAGCTAGGATCAACGGTCGCACAATGTGCACCACTCTCATACGCTCTCATTACTTGTCCAATATTCTTAAAACTAGCAGCTAATATCTTTGTTTCCATATTGTATTCCTTGATTAGGTTACTAAAATGGTTAATAACGGAAGTTGGGTTAATATTAATATTTTCCATTCTGTTAAAATATGGAGCTATGTAATCTGATCCAGCCATAATTGCAAAATCACCTTGAGCCATGGTGTAAATCGCTGTTGCTGTAATTTTAAATTGTTCCCTTTTAAGAATTCGTATCGTTTTTAGTCCTTCCTCATTAACTGGAACTTTAATGTAAATATCCTTACCAAGTCTTTCCGCGATTGTGTATGCTTCTTTCACCATTTTCTCACTTGAGTCAGTTGTAACTTGGACATGTAAGGAACAATCAGTTCCAACGATGTTTCTGATGTTCTTCAGATGATTAAATACGTCTAAGCAACCTTCCTTTTTCAGGATACTTGGATTCGAGGTTACACCTTTTATAGGAAAAATTTTCGAATAATATTCAATATCATGTAAATTTGCCGTGTCAAACATTAATTCCATTTTAAATTCTCCTTTTACAACTACCATTGGATATTCTTATTTCGTAACCTCATAAAAATTTTCATAAGCTTGGCTACACGCTTTCAATAAATCGTCGTCCAAATTGAACAATCCAGAGGATCCAAGGACAAAAACATCTGCTCCTGCATCTTTTAACCGTTTAAATGTTCCTTTATTAACAGCTCCATCTACCTGAATTTTATAGGTATATCCGTTCTCTTCTCTTAATCTTGCTGCAGCTTTTATCTTATCGAGCATTTCATTGATGAAGGGCTGCCCAGCAAATCCAGGATCAACGGTTAGAATCGTTAATAACTCAACCCGGCCTAAATAGGTTTCAACAAAACTTATTGGTGTTGCTGGATTTAATACAACTCCAACCTTACAGCCCTCATTTTCAATCATATTAAATATACGGAAGGCGTCATTACTAATTGTTTCCGCGTGAGGTGAAATATAGGTTGCACCTGCCCTTGCACAAGGTTGAATCCAGTGTTCAGGATGAGTTGTGGCTAAGTGAGCGTCCATCGGCTTTTTTACCACTTTAGAAAAAGCTTGTATAAGATCGGGTGACAAAGAAAGGTTTTTGCTGTAATGCCCATCAATTATATCAATATGAAAATACTCTACATTTTGATTTAATATCTCTATCTGTTCCTTCACATGTAAAAAATCCATACACATTAGTGAGGCTGAAAATTGTGGTTTCATTTTCTTCTCCTTTTGAAAAATAAAATCGATTAGGTTTATTCGAGATTCGCATGGCATTGCCATAAATCGTCGAGTACAAGTTGTTTATCTTCTATCATCATCGCGGCAGTAATATCGCCAAAAAGTAAAAGGGTTTGCTCAAACAAAGAAGTCATCGGCTGCTTGGATTGAACCTCGTCTGTATTTTTTAGTTTACTCGCCACAGGAATCCTCAGGAAAAAATCTGTATATTCCTTTATACTCCCCTCTGGGTTGCTCCCAATATGAATGACGGTTGCGCCAATTTTCTTTGCCTTCTTAGCAATTTCTACAGGAATTAAAGTGTTCCCGCTGCCAGATCCAACGACTAAAATATCTTTGGCCGTGATCGCCGGCTCGGTTATGTCCCCAACAATGACAGAATGAATGCCGATATGGGCATATCGCTTACAAATTGCTTTTAACGAGAGTAAAACACGGCCAACACCAATAAAGAAAACTTTTTCCGCCTTTTCAATCATCTTTATATACTGGACAACGCTTTCAGAATCGATCGATTTTAATGCCTGCATACATTCATAAAGGGCAATCTCTCTTTTCTCCTCGTACATCTGCACATTTACCAAATGAGTTCCCACCTTATTTTCTATAAATCAAGCAATTGTTTGATATGTTTCGCACTTTCTTTACGATCTTTCTGGCCGGTAATCCCATTGCCGACAATCACAATTTCAGGTTGAAACGGGACAACCTTACCGACGGAATGAATCGTGATTCCTCCTGCTATCGCACTATGCTGTGATCCAACCGTCCTTTGCACTCTTGATAAGGTATCGAACGGACTTTGTGTGTCTTGTACATCGAAGGCAGTATGGACACAGATATAATCAACGCCAAGTTCGAGCAATTCTTTCGCTCTTTCTTCTACATTCTGGACACACATCATATCAGCGAGTATTCTTCCGTTACGATTTTTAGCAGCCTTGACAGCCCCTTTAATCGTTTCATCATGGGTAATTCCCATAACGGTTACGACTTTTGCACCCGCCTTAAAGGCGATTTCTGCTTCAAATTCACCTGCGTCCATAATTTTCGTATCAGCCAATACTGATTTAGTGGGAAACGCCTGTGAAATGATCCTTACAGGTTCCATTCCATAATCAATGATCATCGGGGTTCCCACTTCTATCACGTCAATATACTCTGCTACATCATGAAGAATCGCTAAAGCCTCATTTGTATCACATGTATCTAATGCAAGTTGTAGTTTCATCGCAACCCCCTCATGAATAAATGATTTCCCTAAATTTATGACAGTTTTCTATAATCGAAGATTCCTTGTGAAAAATGCTCGAAGATCCACCAACGTAAATATTTGCCCCTTTTTCATGCATAAGCTTGGCATTTTCAAAACTCACATTCCCGTCAACTTCGATTAATATATGTTGATAACCGCTTTCGTCTAACATATTGCGAAGTCTGGCGATTTTATCCAGCGTGCTGGGAATTAGTTTCTGTCCTGCAAATCCCGGATCAACTGTCATAATCAAAACCATATCCAAATCAGGTAACAAATCTTCAATCACGCCAATGGGTGTCCCTGGATTTAACGCAATACCAACCTTTGCACCTATATCTTTTATCATTCCCAGCGCTCGATGCACATGCGGTGTTGCTTCATAATGAATGCAAATGATATCCTCCGGGCTGCAATTCGTAAGATAATGAAAGCTGTTCTCAGGATTATTGATCATTAAATGAATATCTAACGGAATCGCTGTAACTTTTCTAAGTTCATTGATAAAATCAAAACTTAGTGTAATATTAGGAACAAAATGGTTATCCATAATATCTACATGAAGATAATCTACTTTTGCCTTTTCCAATATGCGCAGATCGTGCTCGATGTTCATTAAATCGATACACATTAAAGATGGTGCCATCTTCCTTTCCATACCAATACCTCCGGGATATTTTTCAAAGTCTGTACTTAACTTAGCTGTTGATTTCCACTTCAGGCACTTCGCTTTCCGCGGGGCGGGCGGTGAGCCTCCTCGGCGCTAAAGCGCCTGTGGGGTCTCACCTGTCCCGCTGCTCCCGCAGGAGTCTCGCGCCTTCCGTTCCAATCAACAGTGTTATAAACTCAACAATGTCTTTTCACACAACCTTTTTAAAAATAACCATCTTCAATTAATTTAAGTTCACACTTCTATTATTTGCCTGTAAAAATGCCTCAACTTCTTTTGCATCAGGTATGGAGCTTTGGGCTCCATTGCGGGAGACGCAAATGGCTGCAGCTGCCTGGGCAAATTGAATCCCTGTTTCCAGTGGATAACCCTGACATAGTTTGATCGCTAATGACGCATTAAACGTGTCCCCAGCTCCAGTAGAATCAATTGCATCCACCTTGAACGGGGCATACATTTTTCCCACTGCGCCATCGTATACATAAGCCCCCCGGCTTCCCATTTTTAAAATAACAAACGTTGGAGTGGCCCGCTCATAAAGCTGCTGAGCTGCTTGAAGCGCTTGTTCTTCACTGTCAATCGAAATCCCTGTTAAGGCTTCCGTTTCTGCCTCGTTGGGTGAAATAATATAAATCCCTTTTAAGCGATCCAACGGGATATTCATCGCAGGACCCGCATCAAGGAATACTGGAATGTTGTTCTCCTTAGCCATTTCATACGTTCGATAAACGGTTTCTAACGGCATTTCTAATTGCATTAACACCATATCATAGTCCTTTGCAGCGATTGCTTTCATCACATCATCTGCATGCAATTGGTTATTTGCCCCAAGCACCGTCAGCGAAAAGTATTTGCCTTCGTCATCCACCATAATCGGTGCAAGACCCGTTTGCGCTTCTTGATCCGTAACAATAAAGGTTGTATCAATACCAACCTTTTTTAATTCCCTTTCAATCGTATGCCCATTGTGATCATCACCGATTCTGCCCACCATGGTTACGCTTGCTCCTTGTAAGGCCGCGGCATAGGCCTGGTTCGCACCTTTCCCGCCAGTTGCATAGTTGTATCGGCTGCACGCAATAGATTCCCCAAACTTGGGTATTTTCGAAACACCATAAACGATCAAATCCATGTTGATACTTCCGACGACAAGAATGTTCGCTTGCTTCATACCGGTCACCACACCCCTATTGACTCATTCTGATTAGCTTTGCTTCTTTCTTCTTATCCAGCACATAGTTGACTATTAATATAGCAATTAGTGCCACACCAAAAATCATATCGCGATAAAAATTGCTAATTTGCGGGAACATATTTAAATAGGAAGAAATCAGTTGGACAATGACGGTCGCTAGAAAAATACCGTATATCTTTCCTTTCCCTCCGTCGGGATTCACGCCCCCTAACACGGCAATCAAAATCGTCAGCATGACAAAACTAGAACCAAAGTCAGCCTTTGCTGAATTAATTCTTGCCAAACTTAATAATCCAGCAGTTGCTCCTAATACCCCTGACAGCATATACGCTTTAATGATAATGTTATGATTCTTGATTCCGGCAAACTTTGCTGCTTTGCTATTGGTTCCTAATAAATAGACGCGCGTTCCGAATTTTGTTTTGGCAATCACATAGGCCACAACGATGACGGCCAAAATATAAATAACAAATGATAGAGGGAAAATTTCAAATACGAGTGTCGTTCCCAACAGTGTAAATGGTCTTGGCAAGCCACTGACAATCCCTCCTTTAGTAATAACAATCGCAATCCCCATATATAATTGCATTGTTCCTAATGTCGCTAACATCGCCGGTATACGAAGACGGGCGATTAAGAATCCATTAAATGCACCGCATAGAATGCCCGTTAGGATGCCCAGCAAAATTGCCAGTGTGATAAACAGAACCTGTTCTGGCCCTGTTGCCATCAATGCGAACTTTTGCATAAACATTCCCGATATGATGGCACTGAGATTCGCGATATAAACAACAGATAAATCAATTCCTCCGGCAATCATCGCAATACTTACACCGATGGCCATCAACCCATATTCAACCAGCTGTTTTTCCATTGACAGGAAGTTAGCTAAAGAGAGAAAACTGGCAGGTTTCGTTACACTAGCAAGGACAAAAATAGCAAGCATAATCGTTACTAATCTCAAAATATTTCCATCCAAACCATTAAGCTTAAATGGTACTCTTTTTTTCAGATAAGGTGTCCTGTTTAATTCACTGTTCATGTTAAGCTACCTCCATCTTCTTCCGCCTTGTTCCTTTGAAACCCTTCAGGTTATAGACCTGAATGACTGAAATAGCTGTACCGATAATAATAATGGCGCCGATGATAAATTTTTGCCAATAAATAGGTACACCAATGAGAATTAAACTATTCGTTACAATCGTCAGCAATAAAGTTCCTAACACACAACCGGTCAGTGTTCCTACCCCACCCATTAATCGGGTACCGCCAAGGATTACCGCTGCAATAACGATCATTTCTTTCCCGGCAAACTCAGTAGGTAAAAAATAGGTAGATTCAACGGAGTAGCAGACACCTGCAATCGCTGCGAGCCCGCCGCTAATCGTAAACACACCGAAACGGGTCCGCTTCACATTAAATCCGGCCCTTTCCGCAGACGTTGCATCCCCACCCACGGCAAATACACCGCGTCCAGCCATCGTAAAGTTTAGAATGAGATACGTAATCAGGTACAATCCAACAGCAATAAGAAACGTTACCGGCAGGGAGGATCCTAAACCCGTTTTTGCATTTGTAACGGTGATGAGCGATTGTTGTCCGAATTCAGTCATCGAGCTTGGCAGTTTAATCCGTCCCGCTTCAAAAACGCCTAATAATATGCCGCTAAAAATGGATGTGGTCCCTAAGGTAACAATCAAACTTGGAAAATTATATTTTGCGATAATAAATCCGTTAATGGCACCCATCAATAAGCCAAAAAAGATGGCTACCAGGAATACCACAACGATTGGACCGCTATAACCCGTTTGGAACACAAACTCAGTGGCTAAGTATCCACTCAGGGCAGCAATTAAAGGAAAGGAGACGTCCGGACCCGTGCTAATAAAGCCCAGATAGGCACAAATTGCATAAATTAATGGAACGGTCATGGAACGCAAGAGATCGACGATATTATTATTTGAAAAGAAAAGGCCCGATTTAGCTTGGATCATCATGCTCAGCAAAATAATTATGAGGAAAACATAGAATTCAGGTCTTGTTGCAGTCTTTTTCAGGTTCTTGCTGGAAAACATACTCATGATTCACACCCCTTGTTCACTAAATATATGCAGATAGTACATCAGCATTTAATTCTTCACCGGCAATTTCACCTGTTATGGTTCCATTTTGCATCGCAATGACGCGGTCACACGTCGTAAGAATTTCAGATATATCATCAGATGCGACGATAATTCCCATTCCTTCATTGGCTAATTTACGTAACAATTTATGTATGTCATACTTAGCCCCGATATCGACGCCTACCGTGGGACCATTCAAGATCAATACTTTAGGGCCGACAGCAATCCAGCGCGCTAACACCACTTTCTGCTGGTTTCCGCCTGATAAGGTGGAGACTGGAAACTCATCATTTTTGGTTGCGACGCCAAGATCCTTTACCCCTTTCTTTGACTCTTCATTAAATGCTTGGCGATTAATTACACCAAGAGAATTTGATAGATTCTCTAATTTGGTAACGGTAATATTTTGCTTGATGGATTGTGGTAAAAAAAGCCCTTCTGTTAATCGATCTTCCGGAACTAATGCAATCCCAAGCTCCTGGGCTTTGGATGGATTCGGGATATCTACCAGTTTATTTTCGACTAAAAGCTCCCCTTCATATGGCCGTTGTAATCCAAATAAAGCCAATGTTAATTCCGTCCTTCCCGAACCAAGCTGTCCAGTAATTCCTAGAATTTCACCCTTCCGTAATTGGAAACTAACATTCTCAAAACCTTGGGAAGAAAGATTCTTCGCTTCCAGTACCCTTTCTCCCAAACTAGTACTTTTACTCAATCCCTCTCCATCAAAATGACGGCCCGTCATATGATAACTAAATTTCTCTTCATCCATCTCAGTAACAGGACAAGAGATCACATTTTCACCACTTCTTAAAATCGTTACACTGTCACAAATCTCAAAAACCTCATCTAATTTGTGTGAAACAAAGAGAATCGTGACTCCCTCTTTTTTGAGCCTGTCGATGATTGCAAACAATCGTTTGACTTCCTTCTTTGTTAAGGCGGTGGTCGGTTCGTCCATAATAATGAGTTTTGAATCATCCAGCAGTGCTCTAGAGATGGCGATTAATTGTTTGTCAGCAACCGGAAGGGTTTCGACTAACGCATCTAAATCAACGTCAAAGTTAATTTTACTGACCGCTTCCTCAGCAATCCGCCTAAACTCTTTCCGATTCACAAATTTCTTTTTCCTTGCTAAAACCTGATTAAAAGCTAAGTTTTCGACAACGGAAAGGTTCGGAAATACAGAGAAATCTTGATAAATAATTTGAATGCCCTGCTTGATGGCCTCAGCCGGGGTCATATTGGTAAATACGTTTCCATTTATTTCGATTTCACCTGCATCTGGCTGGTGAACACCTGAAATCACTTTAATAATAGTAGATTTACCGCAGCCATTTTCTCCAGCTAGGCAGTGTACTTCACCTTTCTTTATATGTAGGTCAACACCTTTTAAAGCATGAACTCCTCCAAAGGATTTTTGAATGCCTTTTAAAGAAATGATATTTTCTGCCATATTACCCCTCCTTAAGCGTAGAATGTCTAGAAGCAACTTTTTCTATAAAGAAATACCGTATCCACCTGCTTAAAATAAATAACAAAGGGTACGGCACTTCTTTATAGCTCATTATTTACATTGTTTCATGGCCTGTTTTTTTAGAAATCGTATTGATCAATATTTTCTTTCGTAATTTCGAGTGGTGCATTTCCAATAAGGGTGTTATTCGCGCCTTTCACGATTTTTACACTTTCATACCCTTTCACACCTAGATCCGCGCCTTCTGCAACTTCTTCACCTGCCAAAATCTTGGCAGCAACGGAAACCATTGCATAACCAGCATCTGCCGGATCCCATAGTAATAGTTTATTAATCGTGCCGGCCTTTACATAATTAGAGAATTCATTAGGTGTTCCTACACCGACAATGCTAACTTTTCCGGATAAACCTAACTCCTCGACCGCATTCGCGATCCCTGGACTGTCAGTCGATGCTACTCCTGTAAAGCCTTTCAAATCAGGGTTCGCTTTTAAGATTTGTTTTGCTTTTTCATACGCTACATCGACACTTTCCTCTGATTCCGCACTTGGAACTTCACCCTTATTAATCAGTTCCATGTCCTTATAGGCTTCTTCTTGACGGGCTTTTTGAGCGTTTGCATACTCCATATGTGTGGTACTTGTTGTATAACCTACCATTACGGCATATTTCCCTTTCTTACCCATCGCTTCTGCAAGGGAGTCCATAATCTTTGCACCAAAATCTTCGGATGTAAATGCCTCAACATCGAATAGTGTATTCTTTTGGTTAGAAGCTTCATGTGTAACAACAACGATCCCCTTTGATAAAGCATTTTCTAAAGAGGCTTCAATGGCACCTGGATCAATCGGTACAACGGCAAGGGCATCTACACCTTGGGCAATCAGGTCATCAATGACTTGTACTTGGGAAGCAGCATCCGCATTAGCAGGCCCTTTTTGAATGACCTTAATATTCATATCCTTCCCGTACTTATCTACGCCAACCTTCATTCGTTTAAACCATGCTGCAGTGTTGTCTTTTGTCACAACACCAATGGTCCATTCGGATTTGTCTTTATCTGATTTGTAGTTAGCTGGATCTAATAGATCTCCATTCCCACTTGCTGTTGAACCTTTTCCTGTTCCGCTTGTTTCTTCATTGGAACATGCTGCCATGGCGAACATCATGACCACCATTAGAATGATTGACAAAAACTTTTTCATTTGAACCCCTCCTGCTTTTATTTTTATATAATTTCAGCTGCGATGTCTTTCATCGCAACTGCCCATAAGGCCTCACTCAAGATTGGCATGATTTTGAAACATTTGATGGGCATCTTTTGTTTTTACAGCCATAAGTTCCATAATAAGTCCATCCAAACAAATCAATAACGATTGTTCGAATAGGGCACCCATTGGTTGAATAGATGTAATGTCGCTCGTTTTATCAGACTTTGGGGTTGGAGCCGGTATTTGCAGAGTGATATCTGCCAAATTACCTAAAGTAGAATCTACGAAACTAGTTAGCGTAATGATATTCAATCCTAATTTCTTTGCTTTATTAGCATAGGTGATTAAACTTCCGGTTTCTCCGGATCCAGTACCTAAAATGAATAAGTCACCAGATCTTGCATTAGGAGTGGTAACGTCTCCAATCACATGAACTTCAAAGCCCATGTGCATCAGCCTCATAGAGAACGCTTTCATCACTAACCCGGATCGGCCTGCACCGGCTGCAAAAATACGGGGAGCGTTCTGGATAAGTTCAACAACCTCAGTCGCTTTTTCTTCATCTAGTTTGTCAAATACCTCAGATAATTCTACTGTTATTGCCTTTAAATTGGATTGAAACATATCAGAAGCCCCCTTAGTGACATACAACTTTCATTGTCTGTTAGCGTTTTCATCCCATGGAACGAAAGTTTTATTGATTCAAATTATAGATGGAATATGTCCTTGTTCCTAGGAGGTGATATTCAGATTGGGGGGGTAATATTCGGAAGGTTCAGAAAAAGTGGCGAACAAAAAAAGACTCCCATTAGTCGGGAATCTTATTGAAATGATTATTTATACAGATAGGTTGTGGTACTTCTCCCGATATTGTGACGGAGACTGACTTGTCCACTGTTTAAACAGCTTGCTGAAATATTTCGTATCTTGATAGCCAACCCGGACAGACACATCATAAATTTTCAGATCCGTTTTTTCGAGCAGTTCCATCGCCTTTTTTAATCGGGTTTGCGTGACATAATTCAATACCGTTTCACCAGTCTGGGTCTTAAAGTACTCGCATAAATAGGTTGGGTTTAAATACACCTGATCCGCCACTTTTTTGATTGTAATACTTTCACTAAGATTTTGATGGATCCATTCCTTTGCCTTAGAAATCGGGTCGGAATGACTAGAGTCCATTTCTTGCAGCTTATTCACGAGGCTTGTCACCCAATCCTTGATCCCTTCTTTTATTTGCGTTAAATTAGCTGCCTTTTTTGTGAAGTGAATCGCCTTCATCAGTAAATTAATCTCTTCTCCGAATCCATCGTTTTCCATCCAGCATTTAATAATTCGAATACATAAATATCGGATCGATTCCTGAATTAATAGCGGCGATTTCAACGTCTCCAATTCATGGAAAAAGCCGCTTATAGCCTTTATCACTTCCCGTTCGTTTTTTTCACGGACAGCATGAACGGTCTGTTCTGTATATTTGTACACGGAGGATGGCATCATTAACGTTTTTTCGTTTGAAAGCTGGTTCAAGGTGCTTTGGTGAAAGATTTTATTTCCGCCTTCAATGATGCGAAATTGCATTAATGACAGCAATTGGTCCCTCATCGCGGGCAAAAGGGACAGGTCCTCAAATTCATTTCCGTATGCGATGGACACGGTAAATGGAAAGTCCCGTTGAATCGCCTTTTTTAACTTCAATAGATACTCTTCCACTAAATAGGAGAAAGGAGAACCGTCTCCCTCCGGTTCATCATGTAACAGCAATAACCAAAAACTTACATTCCCTTTTTTCCAAATCCAATGTTTTACCTCTGGATAACCCAGTCGATCCTCCAGCAGCTCGTTCATCATCTTTTCAACGGCAAGATGCAACTCCCTCACCGCTGAAGGCGAAACCCCTTTTACTTTTTCCAACATTTGATCAATATCGATATGCATTAATTGGTAATGACCTTTTGGAAACTGGAACGTCCAGTCCATTAACGAGAAGTCTGTCTCATCATTCCATGTTAATTCACTTAAATGGTGAATTTGTTTGGCATATGTTAGCTGCAATGCCCTTTCTTCGATCTCTTTCCGTCTTTCATCTTCTTTTTGTTTATTCCTGATTTTTTCCTTCACTTCATCTAATTGCAATTGAAATTTCCCTCGATCAATTGGTTTTAAAATGTAATCAACTGCCCCTTCACGGATGGCTTCTTGTAAATACTTAAAGTCATCATAGCCGCTGATAAACATGGTAAAAAAATCATGTGACTCGCCGTTTAATTTTTTGATCAATGTGATACCATCCATAATCGGCATTTGAACATCCGTGATTAATAAATCAATCGCTTCAAATTGATTCACAATCGCTTCATACGCTTCCTGCCCGTCCGAAAATACACCGATCACTTCCCACTCTTCCCCATTTGAGAGAACCAGCCTTTCAATCCCCTTCCTAATTCTTGGCTCATCATCTACAATAACAGTTTTAATTCCTCTCACCTGCGCGCTCCCCCTTGCGAAATTAGCGTATATTACGGTTCAATAGTTTTAGGAATTCTTAGTACAACTTCCGTTCCCTTGTCCACTTCACTAGTAAGCTGCAATCCGAAGGTTTCTCCAAACATCATCGCAATCCTGGCATATACATTTATAATCCCAAATCCGGAATCCCTGCTTTTCATTGGATCAGACGACAGCCAGTTTCTTAATTTGACCAATGTATTCTCCTCAATTCCGGGTCCATTATCTCTAATAATAAAAAGAATAGCTGCCGATCCGTCTGCCATTTGTTCTTCCACCACATCAATCTCTATAACGATTTCCTTTCTTTTCTCTAAACCATATTTGATGGCATTTTCAATGATTGGCTGCAGTAAAAATTTCGGGGTATAGTACGTGCTGCTATCGACATCCTCACGAATTTGGAAGGATAACCGGTCCTCAAACCTGAACTTTTGGATGGTCAAGTAATCTTGAATATGCTGAACTTCACTAGAAATAGGAACGAGGCTGTCTTTATTGCTAATCGAAAACCTCATCATTCTTCCAAGAATAGTAATCATTCGGACGACCTGATCCCGCTCGCCATCTTCTACTGCCATCCCAATTGTCTCTAATGTGTTGTACATAAAGTGGGGATTAATCTGAGATTGCAGTGCATATAGTTCAGCATTTTTTTGGCGGATCTCAATCAGATAGTTTTTTTGAATCAACTCTCTTATTTTTGTCAGCATCGTACGAAAACTTGTGGCAAGCATTCCTACCTCATCCCCTGCATGAATCGGAACTTCAACGGTAAAATTACCTGTTTCCACATCTTTCATGATGCGACTTAATTGTTTAATAGGTCTAGTTACGGTCCAGGCTAAGAAAATAGAAATGAGTGTTGTGATACAAATAACGACAATAACGAGCAACACGGTGACATTCCGAACACTGCCCGTTTGCTCGGTTAAATTTTTCAATGGAATACTGTGGACGAGTATCCAAGGAAATTCCTTTGCTTCCCCTAAACTAATCAGGGTTTTCTCACCATTGTTATTCATACGGAAGCTGCCATTCAATATTGGATAGTCATGTATGGCTTCCATTTTTTTGCCGATTTCCTGATGATTTGTGTGATAAATGATGTCCCCTTGCGAATCCATGAGCCACATTGTCGTAGTATCTTTCCTTTGCAAGTCCTTCAGAAATTTTTCAAAAAAAGACACATTAACAGCTACATATAAGGTGCCTAAATTCTTTCTATTATCAAAGTCTGTTATTTGTTTAGCCAGTAAAAAGTAAGATGGATTGTTTTTAAATGTTAAATTTAGTTGAGATGGCAGCAGTAACACCATACCTCCCGTTTGCGGCGTATCCTTTTGGAATTCATACGAACGGTCTTTAAAGCTGAATCCCTTATAGGAGGTTCGGGTGCTGGCAAACAACCGATCCTTTGATACTAAAAAAGCGCCCAAAATATCAGGATTATTGGAATTGAGATAAATGTTCGTCAAATAACTTTGAACTGTATACTGTCCCTGCCTAAGAGCCGATTGATTTTGGTCACGATTATTCCTGAGCACTTCCATCACTTCCCCAGAGCTATAGAGAAGTTCAGATAAGCTTTCAATTTTCCCAATCTCATTTTCTATATTATTATTAGCTTGATTTACCAACTGTGGAATATATTCTCCGGCCTGTGCCTCTATAGACTTGGAATATTGGTTATACATGACAGCTCCTAATACTGCCATCGGAATAACTGTGAGCAAAACATACGTAATAATCAATTTGGTAGATAATCTTAAATTATTTATTTTTAGTTGTTTACTATGTTTAAAAATCATACTGATCAACATTTTCCTTTGTAAAATCAATTGGCTGGTCCATGATTACGACATCGTTGTCAAACTCAATGACGCCAATTTTTTGAATTCTTTGCCCGCTATGCGGCATTTCCCCGTTCAGCAAATTTTTAGCCAGCCTGACCGTTAAATACCCTAATTTCTGCGGACTCCATAGTGTGGCTGTTTGGGCAGATCCATCCTTTAAGGCAGTTTTCATTAATTGGGGGGTTGATACCCCTACCACTTTTATTTTACCTGCCTTACCGGCATCTTTTACAGCATAGGCAGCCCCTGGCGGATTGAGGGTCGATACGCCAATGATCCCTTTTAGATCCGGGTGCTTTTCTATTAAACTTTTTGCTGCCAAATAAGATTTGTTTTTATCTTCATTTGTGGGTACAATTTCAACCAGCTTCATATTCGGATAATATTCTGCATTATGGACTTTAATCCACTTAATCCAATCATTTAAGTTGGCTGCCGTAGGCGAACCCGTCGTAATCGCATAGCTTCCCTGCTCATTAACTTCCGATGCAAGCAAATCCAAAAGATGCCGCCCATATATTTCCGGATCAACCATATTAATATAGAAACTTCGGTACTCCGGATTCGTATCCGCATCCCACGTGATTACTTTTATTCCATTATCTTTTGCCCTTTGCAATACGGTACCTAATTTTTCGGGATCGTTGGCAGCAACCGCAATGCAATCAACTTTTTGTTCAATCAATTCCTCTATGATTTGTTCCTGCTCTTCCCAGCTGGATGTCGAAGGCCCTTTAAATAGAACATTTACCCCCAAATCTTCCCCAGCTTCCAGCGCACCCATTTTCGCAGCATTGAAGTAAGGGGCCCCCTCAATTTTAGTGACAAGCGCAATCGTGTACGGTCCACCTGGTCTTGGTCCCCTTGTTTCAACTGCCTTCTTTTGATTATGTACCTCACCATTATAAACAATCTCATACTTTGAAGATTGATCTCCAATTACACCACAACCGCTTAGAATGAAAAGAACGAACAGGAACAGGAAATATTTTTTTCGCATAGGACTACCCCCATTAGCTAGTGGATATTTTAGAAAAACAAGAGGTACAAATACGCTTATCAAATACTATTATTCTCTTTTTCTACAAAAAATTGCGAAAAGTGCCATAATTCGATTATACTATATCTTTTATAAAATAATAATGAACAGTTCCTTACAACTTTCTTTGAAAATTCCGGGTAATCCCCTACGTAGACCGCTTCTACCTCTACTTTGTGGCTCACTTTTCTCTTAAACATCGAAGTAGACGGGTTCTACTTCTACTTTGTGGCTCGATTTTCACTTAAACATCAAAGTAGACGGGTTCTACTTCTACTTTGTGGCTCGATTTTCTCTCAAACTTCGAAGTAGACGAGTTCTACTTCGACGTTGTGGCTCGATTTTCTCTTAAACATCAAAGTAGACGGGTTCTACTTCTACTTTGTGGCTCGATTTTCTCTTAAACATCAAAGTAGACGGGTTCTACCCTGAAATGGAAGGAATTTATTAAATTTTATTGAATTTATAATTAGCTAATCTATTTCCATTTACCAAGTCTTTAGGAGATGTGAACCGTGACTATATTTGATAAATTCAAGAAACGAAAAGAAGAGAATGATTATATTGGGGACATAATTGCTCAATTGGGGTGCGATTGTTGGATTATTGAGGAAAATGATGTGAAAAGCGTCATGACAAGGTATCATCAAGCCCTCATAGAGGGGAAAAAAGAGGGATATACACCACTTATCATTATCCCTTCAGAAATGATGGTAGACATCGTAGATTCCAAGGCGGAAGAATACTTGAACGAAGATCGAGAAACAATCATTGAAAAAGCGAAAAATATTAATGTAAAAGAATTGTTAAAGAGACGGCTTGATGAGGTAATGCCCCTAGAGGAAGACGACGATATTACCGGTGAGTTTTCTGTAGAGGAACCCATACACCATTTTCTATCAATTGAGGATGAAATAAATAAGAAAATAATAATCGCAAAAATTCCAACAAACAATCCATGGGAAGTAGCTGCTTGGATTCCGATGGGCGGGTTTAATGAATGTCCTCTGCCGGAGGAGCAAGTGGCGGTATTCAAACACTGGTATGAAAAATATCGGGCAATTCCTGCTTTAGTAACCCCAGATGTCTGGGAATTTTTTATTGAAAGCCCTCCACAAACACAAGAAGAATCAGAATTACTCGCTTGGGAACAATTTGGATTTTGTGGTGACATCGTTTGGCAAGGAGTCGGAACAGTTAATTCACTTGCAGGAACACTATTCAACTCCCCAACTTGGTATTTTTGGTGGGATTAAAAATCGGGTCCATCAAAAAAAAGGTCAGCCCCTGCCGCTATAAAGTACTTTCGCACTTTAAAGCTGTAGGTCTGACCTGCACCATTCTCACTATTAAGCATGTACTGTATCTTTTTTATCGTAACGTTTCGTTCCCATGAATTTGCGTACAATAGGCATCGCATATCGATCTAAACCGAATTTGCCAGCATTTGCTCCTGCAACAAGTACAAAGAATGCTAAAAGAATCATTTGTCCATTTGTGCTAACTGTGCCGCTGAATAGGAAAGAGAAATTCATCACCAAGCCCATTAAGGTGGCAAAGTTTGTAAGAAGACCAAGGATTAACGCAATACCAACTAGGACTTCACCCCATTGCACTAAGAAAGAAAACAGGTCAGCGTTTGGCAATGCCACCTGCTCTAGAAATGCTGCCCACCAGCCTTGAACCGCTGGGTGATCTCCCGTGCTAGAAGCAATCGCCCCTTTTAAGAACCCACTTGCATCAAAACCGCCGCTGGTTATTTTTCCATAACCTGCATGTAAAAATTGATATCCTAAATAAATTCGAATGATAGCTAAGACTCCTGCAACAATATTATTTCTTCTTAAAAGATTTAACATCCTACTCCATCTCCCTCTGGATTAGATAAATATAAATTCGAGTTTGCTCACTGTTTCACATAACTCTTTACAAGAAATTGTTTATTTCTTACTACACTTATATATTATCATCTTTCCCAAGTTAGAAAAGGTGATTGTGATGTTATTCACAATTTAGTAACAAAGCTTTGACAGAATTATGAACGAAAAGTAAAAAAGGGGTCCCTTGGCGGAAGGAGCGGGACTGACCCTTGCTTCCATGTTACCCGAGGTACCTTTCCCCTCTTTTCCTCACCTTGTTTCATTCTTGTACCTTTTTTTCTTGCCTCTTTGCATACGTCTTTGTTTATATTGTTCAAAATCCCAGTTCGACAAAAATTCTTTTGCCGAAGTATAGCCTGATTGATAGAGAAAATCGGTTTCCTCCTCGTTTAGTACAAAATCAGTGGCATTGATGTCGCCAGTCGGAATTTGAATCGTACGTTCAATCGTATCTTTGTTCATATGCCGTAAATCATGGGCTTGAAGCATCGTTTTAATAATATTTTTGACAAGATGGAGCGGTGTTGGGATCACCGGATCAATGTTCACTTCCTCTTTTACAAAATGGAAGCCAAAGGTTGGAAAACGAGGATTGTCTGTATCAAATATCCAGATAGGAAAGTTACTAAGTAATCCTCCGTCTAAAATATAGGATTTGTTTCGATCATTTGATTTCCAGATAACCGGACGGAAGAAAAATGGCAATGAGGCACTCATCATAACGGCGGTCGAAATTTTTACATCAGCAGGTGTCATTCCGTAGTGTTCTAAATCATCTGGAAAAATAAGCATTCGGCCATTCGACACATCCGAAGCAATAATCTTCAACTTTCCATCGGGAAGATCAGCAAACGTCTTAATGCCCTTCTTTGCAAGAAGTGAATCAATCCATGTCTCTAAATAATCATTCTTATACATTCCAAGATGAATCATAAGTTCTAGAAGGGTTCCGACAAGGGGAATTCGATTCAGGAGCGTCTTACCCCGAAGCTTCAAGAAATCGATCTCGCTCATCCGGTTTCTAATTTCATCGCTTTTATAGCCGCTTGCCAGAAGAGCAGCAATGACGGCACCCGCAGACGTTCCAGCCAGTCTTTGCCATTCTACATCTTCCTCTTCCATGGCTTGAACCGCTCCAATAAAGGCAATTCCCCTGACCCCGCCACCTTCAAAAACAGCATCTGCCTTCAATCATTTCCACCTCTCGATACGATATATCGCCCTAATAATTAGGCCGCGATTTAGCTGTTTAATAGAATCATAACCTTACATGTATATTCGACCAAAGGAACGTCTAACCCTTGCAGGGCCGTTATTTTATTATGAAAATAGTCCACGGGGCTGGTTCGCAGTTTTTTTTCATTCACTTTTCCTTGTCTAAAAAAGTCAGCATAACCGTCTCCATGGTTCAAGATTTAATAAAAAGCTTCCAGTATGCTATGCTATATACTAAACAACTGTTTGTTTAAAAAAAGATAGACCTCTTCACATAATTTATTTTTCACTCGGAAAATGACGGAGGATTTCTACATATGGCAAAACATCAAAAGAAAAGAAAATGGGTAAAGGTAACTGGAATTGTCCTGCTGGTCTTGCTGGTTGCCGGTGGAATCTATAGTTACATGGTTTATCATTCGTTAAAAAGTGCGGTTGAGACCATGCATCAGCCACTGGATAGACAACTATCGGAAAAGCGTCAGAAGCAAGTTTCCTTTGGGAAAGGAGAACCCTTTACCGTATTAATGCTCGGTGTCGATGAACGTAAAGGCGACCGTGGCCGTTCTGACTCGATCATCGTGTTAGCCGTAAATCCAAAAAAAGAATCGGTGAAGATGCTAAGCATTCCCCGGGATACCCGTACGGAGATTGTCGGAAAAGGAACAGAGGATAAAATTAACCACGCCTATGCTTTTGGCGGCGTTCCAATGGCCATGAATACGATCGAAAATTTCCTGGATATCCCGATTGACTACTATATCCAGATCAATATGGAAGGCTTTAAAGATATTGTCGATGCGGTTGGCGGGGTGACCGTTCAAAATGATTTAGACTTTACCTCCGGCGGATTCCATTTTCCAAAGGGCGAACTGACTCTTAATGGGGAAAAAGCCCTCAGTTACTCTCGAATGAGATACGAGGATCCACGGGGTGACTTTGGCCGGCAAACAAGGCAGCGCCAAATCATTCAGGCTGTGATCAAGGAAGGAACCAGCCTCTCTACCTTAACGAATTATTCCGATATCTTCTCAGCGCTTGGAAAAAATGTGAAAACGAACCTGACCTTTGATCAAATGGTCGCAATTCAAAAAAATTATAAGCAAGCCGGCAAAAATATAACACAAATGGAAATAAAGGAAACCGGAACGAAAATTAATAAAATCTATTATGGCATCGTATCTCCGGAAGAAAAACAAAGAATTCAGTCCGAATTAAAAGCGCAATTAGAGTTAGGGAAATAATCAACAAAAAAACAGCGTATCCCCATAGCCAGGCCAGGGGTTATACGCTGTTTTTTCAATCCTTTTCGGACGTTTTATGTGGGGGTGACACCAACATCACTCCCGCTCAAGCAGACTCTTTTTCCGTTACCTTATCAGCAGTCTTCTTCGTCAATCGCCTTTTTACCGATTGCAATACGTGATAGGTTGTTGGGACGATCACCAAGGTTAGGAGCGTGGATGTCAGTAACCCTGAAATGACAACAATGGCTAACGATCGTGAAATTAACCCGCCTTCACTTGAGAGGGCTAATGGTAATAAGGCGCCGATGGTTGCGAGAGCCGTCATAAGAATCGGGCGAAGACGGGTTTTTCCAGCTTCAAGTAACGCGGCACCGACCGCCAGGCCCTTCTTCTCGTTCTGCTTCACTCGCTCCATCAAGACGATTGCATTCGTGACAACAATACCGATTAACATCAGAAACCCGACTAAAGCCGGCATCCCAAGGGCTTGATTTGTCAGATATAATCCGAGTAAGCCACCGGAAAATAAGAATGGCAGCGAAGATAGGATGGCGACTGGCATTAACATGTTCCCAAAGGCAATCAGCATCACAATGAACACAAGGACAACCGCAACCGCCATCGCCAGCATCATATTGGTAAAACCTTCATTCATCGCTTGCGCTTGACCTTCCGAATGATAGGTGATCCCTTTCGGTAAATCTAACGTTTTCAGTCGTTTATCGACCTCTGCCTGCACGCCGGAAGAATTATCGGTCGTGATTCTCCCTGAAATCTGTACATAGGGCTGCTGATTTAAACGATACAACGCGGAAGGACTCGGCGTTTTCGTCAGCGTTGCCACTTCTGAAAGGGTTACTTCCTGCCCCATCGGATTGGTCATTTGTTGACTCATAATATCATTGATTGTGTTCACGGAAGGGCTATTCAATGACAAATTGACACTCGTTGTTTTTCCTTCTACTTGCATCTCAGCAACATGATTACCGGTCAGGAGCTCTCTCACAAAGCCCGCAATCATAATCGGACTTAGCCCTTTTTCCGCCGCCTGCTGTTCATCAATTTTTAATTGGAGCTGTTCCTTCACCCCAGAGAGGTTGGATTCAACATTTTCTAAACCATCAATGTCTTTAATTTTATCGGTGATCATTTTTCCAGCGGTCTCTAAATCTTTAGCATTCCCGCCTTCGACCATTAACGCTAAACCAGATGTTCCGACAATCCCAACAGGAGAAAGGGCTACCTGCATGGTATCGTCCAATTTTTCTATTTTTGCTCGAACACTTTTTTCAAAATCACTTGTTTGCTCTTTCGTGACGCCATCCTTTAAATCGATTGAAAAACGGATATGTTCCCCATTCACAATCGTTTGCGTATGTTGAATATCCTTTTCATTTTTCAAAATATCTTCTACTTTAATAGCCATCTCGTTTGCTTTTTCTAAAGAAGTTCCTGCTGGTAAATCAGCTGTTAAACGGTAGGAAA
Source organism: Neobacillus sp. 19 (assembly GCF_049463095.1). NCBI lineage: Bacteria > Bacillati > Bacillota > Bacilli > Caryophanales > Bacillaceae > Neobacillus > Neobacillus sp. 19. The sequence continues at coordinate 33,228 of NZ_JBMPZU010000080.1, forward strand.
CAGCTTTTTCCTGCGGTAAAAAGTTCTGCGGAATCCTTGGAATTAATGCCAGTGAACCGGCAAACAGGATAACCGCTAACACAATCGTGACCGCCCGTTTAGTTAAAACCCATGACAATACATGTCTATACGCTTTTTCAAAAAATGTTTCTTTCACCTCTTGGTGTTTGATTTGCAGTAAAAATAATTTGGCCAATAGCGGCACAACGGTTAACGCTACGATTAATGAAAACGCAAGTGCCACGATGACCGTGATGCCAAACGGTGCAAAAAAGCGGCCAATAATCCCAGGAACAAAAGAGAGCGGTCCGAAGACGGCAATGGTTGTTAGTGTGGAAGAGGTAATCGCCCCTCCTACTTCCTTGGCGGCCGTAAGCACCAGTCTCTCATCACGTGTAGGGCTTGCTAAGGTGCGGCGGTAGACATTTTCAATCACAACAATCGAATCATCAATGACCCGTCCGACGGCGACCGCAATACCAGCAAGGGTCATCATGTTTAAGCTATAGCCAAAATATTTCAATGTAATCATCGAGGCTAAGATCGATAAAGGGATGGAAAGAACGGCGACAATCGTTGCTCTTATATTACGAAGGAATAAGAACGTGACGATCACGGCAAACAATGTGCCAAGCAGTACTTCACGCAGCATCCCATCAACAGATGTTTTCACTTCTTTTGATGTATCATATAATTTCGTTAATTTGTATCCGGCCGGAAGATCTAATGCATCCAGTTTTTCCTTTGCCTGCTCCACCACTTCCACTGTATTAGAGCCTGGCTGCGCTAACATTTCGACCAGAACGGCCGGCTTTTCATTCAGTCTTGTATAAACCGTTTCTTTTTTGTTGCTATAGGAAATGGCAGCGATATCCGTCAAGCTCACCTGTTCGATTCCGGCAGGTCCTTGAGCCAAGATTTGAATCTTTTTCACATCCTCAACGGTCCCCAGCTTGAAATCGGCTTGCACATTGAAGGTTTTATCTTCCACATTTACCTGCCCCGCCGGGAATGAAAAGTTGTGAGCTAAGAAAGTTTGCTTAACAGCTTCATACGTAATTCCACGCTGCTTCATTTTTTCAGGATCGAGTTTGATGGCCACTTCCTTTTCAGTCTCGCCAGAAATATCAATGTTTCCGGCTCCATCGATTCCTGTCAATGCCGGCTTGATCCGCTCATTGATAAACTGAGTCAGATCCGATTGATTGGCTGTTTCAGACGAAAGGGCAAACGAAAATACGGGCATCGCAGAAGGACCGTCCTTAAGAATTTCCGGTTTTTCTGCCCCTGCAGGCAGCTTCATGGAAGCGACAGCCGTTGTCACATCCTTTTCCGCTTCATCCATATCCTTGCTCATGTCAAATTCAAGAATGCCAACGACGACATTACTGTGTGCTTCAACATATAAATTATCTAGTTTCTTGATTCCCGACAAAGTGGCTTCTAATGGTTTGCCAATATCCTCTAGTCCTTGGTCAGGAGTAGCTCCAATATATGGAACCTGGACGACAATATACGGGATGTCGACATTAGGCATCGATTCCATTTTCATCGTCTTGACTGAATAGATCCCCCCGGCCACCACCATTAACATAGCAATAAAAATAACCCCTGCATTCTTTAGTGAAAATTTGATCCACGATTTCATTACACTCTTCCCCTCCGTTTATATGTAACCTTTTCTTCCATTCCCCTGTTATCTTCGCAATCTTGCTTATTGGATAATACTACCTATTTATTATAAGTTTTCCATTTCAACATCACCATCGGGCAGTTGATGTAATATTAACTACGACCACAGACCTAGGAAGCAGAAATCAACCACTATTGAATTAGATAATTAGCATAAAAAAGGAAAGGCAGGTGGTTCTATAACCACCTGCCTCAGACTGTAGACAAATCCCCCATTTTTGGGGGATTTGCCTACAGTTTTTTTGTATAATGAAGATACTACTAATTTTGTAAGGTGATGAAGAAAATGCTAACGAAAAATACTCAGATGAATCGGGATCAATTAGAAATGATAACCCTTGAACAGTTAGTTCCGGAGAACCATTTGGTCCGAAAAGTGGAAGCTGCTATAGATTTTTCATTTATTTATCCTCTTGTTCAAGAGATGTACTCTGCTGAACGAGGACGTCCAAGTATCGATCCTGTTGTATTAATTAAGATGGCATTTATTCAATATATGTTCGGTATTCGCTCGATGCGAAAAACGATAGAAGAAATTGAAACGAACCTAGCTTATCGTTGGTTTCTTGGGTATGGATTCCATGATAAGGTGCCTCACTTCTCTACTTTCGGTAAAAACTATGAACGCCGTTTTAAGGATACAGACTTATTTGAACAGATATTTTACAGAATTCTAAAGCAGGCAGCCGAAAAGAAATTGGTAAGTAGCGAACATGTTTTTATTGATTCTACGCACGTGAAGGCAAGTGCCAATAAGCGTAAATTTGAGAAAAAGGTAGTTCGTAAGGAAACGAAAGCGTATCAAGAACGTCTCCAACAAGAAATCAATTGTGATCGTGAAGAACATGGGAAAAAGCCTTTCCCACCTGACAAATTTGAAAAGGAAGAAACGAAGGAGATCAAGGAAAGTACCACGGACCCAGAAAGTGGGTATTACGTGAAGGACGAACGGACGAAGCAGTTTGCCTATTCTTTTCATGCGGCTGCTGATAAAAATGGCTCTCTGCTTAGGCGCAATTGTCACCCCTGGTAATGTTCATGATAGTACAATGTTGGAGCCTCTTCTTGAAAAAGTCATAGGAAACTCAGGGAAACCTGTTGCTGTTGCTGCTGACGCTGGATACAAAACACCTGCTATTGCTCAATACTTAATTGGAAATGAGATTCGTCCTGCTTTACCTTACACACATGCCCCTCGTACCAAAAGAAGGTTATTTGAAAAAGAATGATTTTGTTTATGATGAACACTATGATTGCTACCTTTGTCCGGGAGGACAGGAGTTGAAATATAGCACGACAACGAAGGAAGGATACCGGCAGTATTTTTCAAATCCGGTTCAGTGTAAAGAATGCCCGTTTTTATCCCAATGTACGCAAAGTAAAAACCATCAAAAGCTAATTCAACGGCATGTTTGGGAAGCGTACCTTGAGGAAGCTGAACACCTTCTGCATACAGACGAAATAAAATAATCTACACACGACGCAGGAAACGATTGAACGTGTTTTTGCAGATGCGAAAGAGAAGCATGGGATGCGATGGACAACTTTAAGGACCTAAAAATTGTCTACGCAGGCGACGACTTAATTTTCGCTGCCATGAATTTAAAGAAGATGGCAAACTGGACTTGGGTTAATCCAACAATGGCATAAAAAACTACCCCGCAGGGGCTTGAAAAAGCAAATTTGAAAAAAATACTTAAAAATTACATAAGGCACCCGAATAGACTTA
>NZ_JBMPZU010000081.1:0-9425 GCF_049463095.1 Neobacillus sp. 19
TTTTAAAGACAAAACGGTAAAAGAAAGCTAGAGAATTGTCTTTAATAAAGACTATTAAGGACAAAAGCCAGCAAGAAAACAAGAGTAATGTCCTCAATTAATAGTAAGGTGCAAAATAGCGGTTACTATTGTGGATTTACTTGCAAAAACTCTATAATTTCCTGATCGGGTCCTTCATAAAAAACGATCTGCCAGCCATTTTCTAGTGAGTAGGGTCCTTCTATTTTACGGATGTCAGCAAACCGGTTCATCACTTCACCCATATCATTCACTTCAAAACAAATATGAGTCGTTTGAGAGGGTTCCTGCTGCCCGGATATCAACTCCAGCCTGAAGGCACCTAAAGCTAGAAACACAATCTCTTCTCCCATAAAAGAAAAGCGGCATTCTTCCACAAGTCCGAGGTATCTTTTATAGAAGGCAATGGACTGCTCCAAATTGTTCACTTCTAAGGCATAATGATGGAACCGCATAACAAGTGCTCCTCATCACATAATCAGATTCATATCGCCAAACTCATGCCATAAATAACAGGCGTCAACCGCTTGACCATACGCCTGAAATAGATGCTGTTCTGAAACAAAGGCGGACAGCATATCTAAATGGCTGGCCTTCGGTTCATGGAGACCGGTAATGATACCATCCGCTAGTTTCAATGGATAATGTTGATCGATATAAAGATTGGTCGTCCCTGACAGCGCCCCGCTCACGGCTGCGGTCTCAAGTGCCCTGACCACAGTTGTACCAACCGCAATTACCTTTTTTCCGGCTGCTTTCGTCTGGAGAATCTTTTTCATTGTATGTTCATAAATTTGATACTCTTCCTCGTTCTCTTCTGGTGTCTGGTGCCATTGATCATCAAGCAAATAGCTTAATCCCGTATGCAATTGAATAAAATCTAGTTGAATATTTTTGCGTCTCAGTTTAAAAAGCAGCTCCCAGCTGAAAGCCCTGCCGGCAGAAGGCATCTCCACGGAACCGGGATGGCAGGCATAAACCGTTTGATAATAATCCAAGTCCCATGGCTGTTCAATATATTCATATCGCACCGGTTCACCGAGTGCATAGATGATATTAAACAGTTCCGTCCCTGCCTTAGTAAACTGAATGAGCTTAAGAGGGGAATTCTGTTTTTCTCCGATCACAGTGGCCGATAATTCAGAAGAAAAGCGTAATCTGTCACCTATATGAACAGGGTTCGCTACGATGAGCGCTTCCCAGGTATCCTCACTTCGACGCCTCGCCAGACGGACTTCCACATCTGATGCTTGTTGGTCCCGCTGCCATTCTGCATGTAAAACCGCGGGGATGGTTCTGCTATTATTCAAAATAACTAAATCCCCGGGCTCGAGATAGTCTGCTAAGTGGAAGAACTGGTCATGCTTGATTTCTCCTGTCCACTTGTCAAGCACCATCATCCGGACATGATCCCTTCGAACGCCCCGTTTTTCAGGGGGGAGGGAAGCATTTAATTCATCAGGGAGATAAAAATCCATCACTTTACTCGCCGCCATTTCTTATACCTCCTCTGACTGGGCGGCAAACCGCTGGCCATTTATTTCTGCAGCCTTTTCCGATGCCAGATATAAAAAGACACCAACGACATCCTCCGGCTTAGCCAATGGGTAATCGCAATCAGGAACAGCCAATTGATGCATCTCTGTGTCCATTTCTCCCGGATCGACCATATTGACCCGTACCTTCGTCTCACTCAATTCATCTGCCCACGTTTGGGTGAGTCCCTCTACTGCAAATTTTGAAATCCCATATGCGCCCCACCCGGCATATCCTGTATGACCGGCTTCAGATGTTACATTAATAATCGAGCCTTGATTCCGTTCAAGCATACCGGGAATGACTCTTCTCGTCACAAGAAACGGTGAAACAGCATTTACCCGGAGCACCTCGGCAAAATCCTCTTCGGGATAATCGAGCAGCAGCGGCATGGGGCTGGGACCCAATATTGAGGCATTATTAATCAAAACATCAATATAGCCGTATGCCTCCTCCGCCATCGCAACAAATCGTTCCACATCCCTGGACTTGGATATATCAGCGGTAACCGTCAGCACTTCCACACCAAAACCTAAAGCTGCTTCCTTCACTTTTTTTAACCCTTCTTCCGACCTGGCACATAACGCCAATCTCGCTCCTTCCTTTGCAAAGGCCAATGCTAGCGCTCTGCCCAATCCTTTCGAAGCTCCAGTAATCATCACTACTTTATTTTTCATTCCCAATCTCCCCTTCATTACTTGATGTCTTAAGCATACCGATTTCTTCCAAACCCTCCCTCAGAAAAAAGAGTGAACTTTTTCTACAACTTTTGGCTGATAAAATGCAAAGAGCCAATCATTTCCTTATTGACAGAATAAAAATAAGGAGGTACACTATGTGTGTAACCGGTTACCTACTTGAATACATTTCAAAAAGGTAACTTCCTGTAACAACCGCAACCTTCATAAAATTGCGTCTTAATATAACCGATGTGTAACCGGTTACCTAAACGGACACATGAACATGTCAAAGGTATACGTGCCAACAGTAGTAAGCTGCATTTCAGTTTATTGACTCCTAATGAGAATAAAGGTAAGCTGTGTGTAACCGGTTACTGATATAAAATGGAGTGAATAAAGTGAATTCAATAAAAGATGTAGCTCATCATGCGGGAGTATCTGTTGCTACTGTGTCTAGGGTATTAAACGCAAAAGGGTACGTGAGTGAGGAAACAAGGAAAAAGGTGGAACAATCGATTCGTGAGTTAAATTACAAGCCGAATGAAGTGGCACGCAGTTTATTTAAGAAACAGTCTAAAACAATCGGTTTAATCGTTCCAGATATAACGAACCCATACTTTCCTGAGCTGGCAAGGGCGGTCGAGGATACGGCTTCAAAGCTTGGATATACCGTCATCCTGTGTAATTCCGATGGGAAGGTTGAGAAGGAACAGCATTATTTAGATGTATTAATGCAAAAATATGTGGATGGAATTATTGTATCGTCTAATACTTTAAGCGAGGATCAGGTGAATGCGCTTCAAATACCTGTCGTGAGCCTAGACCGTGAAATCAGTAAGGATATTCCAACCATTGTAGTAGAAAATAGTAAGGGAGCACGGCTCGCTACTCAATATTTAAGAAATAAGGGCCGCAGCAGAATTGCTCACATAAGAGGTCCTCTCGCAATCGTCAATGCCAATGAGCGTTGTGAAGGTTATAAACAGATTGTTAGTAACGAACCATGGTTCAGCGAAAGCTACATTGTAAACGGGAACTTTGATATGGAATCCGCCATTGAAGCGACAATGAAGCTCATCCAGTTGCACCCGGAAATCGATGGCATTTTTGCAGCTAATGATACGATGGCAATTGGTGCAATCAAAGCTGTTCACAAGCTCGGTAAAAAGACGCCGGAGGATATTGCAATTATTGGTTTCGATGGTATTAGTTTATCAAAAGCAACAACACCGGAACTTACAACAATCGTGCAGCCTATTTACGAAATGGGTGAAAAAGCCGCACAGATGTTAATTGGATTTGTTGAGGAAAAACCAGTCGAGAATACATTTTATCGATTAGATGTTCAACTAGTAGAAAGAGAATCATCATGATTTTAGCACAGGGAGGTAAATGGGTATGAACCTCAAACCAAAAATAACGGTTGTGGGGAGCATTAATATGGATCTAGTAACGATCACAAATCAGCTCCCCAAAATGGGAGAAACACTCATGGGTAGTCAGTTTAAAATGAATCCAGGCGGAAAAGGAGCAAACCAAGCAGTTGCCGCAGCCAGACTCGGAGCGGATGTCCGCATGATTGGCCGCGTTGGTAATGACAGCTTTGGTCAAACACTGAAACAACACCTCCACGATGAGGGGGTCAATGTAAGCGGTGTGGAACCGGTTACAGGTCATACTGGAACAGCGACAATTGTTGTTTCAGGCGGCGATAATTGTATTATGGTCGTCCCTGGCGCGAATGAACGGGTTACTGCATCATTTGTGGAATCTAAGCGGGAGGTCATAGCCGATAGCGATGTGCTTATTTTACAGCTGGAAATCCCTTTAGAGGGGGTTCAAAAGGCAGTTGAAATTGCAAGTGAACATGACGTTACGGTTATTTTAAACCCGGCACCCATCCGCGAACTCCCAGCCGAGCTTATTAAAAACATAAATTATCTCACGCCGAATGAACATGAATACATGCTTTTACAAAAAGGGCTGACCGAAACCGAGCTGAAAGAAAAGGTCATCCTAACAAAAGGCAGTGAAGGCGTAGCCTTTTATCAGGAAGACAAAGAGGTCTCCATTCCAGCTTACCAGGTAAACGTTGTCGATACGACAGGGGCAGGTGATTCCTTTAATGGGGGATTTGCGGTTGCACTTGGTTCAGGCCTTTCAGTCTCAGAAGCCTCCCGATTTGGGAATGCAGTTGCCGCCCTGTCCACCACCAAGCTTGGTGCCCAGACAGGCATGCCTAGAAAAGAAGAAGTAGAAGTGTTTAGGAAACAATTCGAAGGAAATGAACCAATATAAAAATGCTATTGATTTTATTTACGGGAAAAATAATGAAACTTGGAGGGAACGAACAATGACAAAAAGACCTATTATTATTGATACAGATCCTGGAATTGATGATGCAGTTGCCATTGCCGCGGCACTATTTAGTGAAGAATTAGATCTTCGCTTAATTACAACCGTAGCCGGCAACGTCAGCCTTGAAAAAGTAACCAATAATGCCTTGCGCCTGCTTACATTTTTCAACAAAAATGTCCCTGTTGCGATGGGAGCCGATCGACCGCTGATTAAAGAGCCAATTGACGCTAGTGATATACATGGGGAAAGCGGAATGGGCGGATATGAATTTGAAGAGCCGTCCTATGACCTTCTTTTAAAAGAAAATGCTGTAACTGCTATGTATAACGTAATTATGTCTAGTGACGAGCCAGTAACCCTTGTTCCGATTGCGCCATTAACCAATATTGCGCTGCTGTTAAAAACATATCCAGAAGTGAAGAAAAATATTGCCGAAATCGTTATGATGGGCGGTTCCACAGCTCGCGGCAATGCAGGAGTAATGGCTGAGTTCAACGTGTATGCCGATCCTGAAGCAGCAAAAATCGTCTTCCAAAGCGGAGTACCGATGGTCATGGTTGGATTGGACTGTGGGTTGAAGGCGCTTGTATATCCTGAGGGCAGCCAACAATTGAAAGTGATGAACAAGACAGGGGACATGATTTACCATTTGTTTAGTAAATATCGCGGCGGCAGCATGAAAACAGGGCTTAAGATGTACGATAGCTGTGCCATTGCCTATTTATTAAAGCCGGAAATGTTTGAAGTGGCCGAAACATTTGTGGATGTTGAGATTAATGGTTCTTTGACCTCTGGCTGTACTGTAGTCGATTTAAAAGGTTACCTAGGAAAACCAAGCAATGCAAAGGTTTGTACCGATATTAATCCAGAGATGTTCAAAGAGTGGTTTATGGAGAGCTTATCGCATTGTATTTAAAGATATTCTAAACAGGGAACATGGAGAACTGCCCTTGGGTGTTTCGGGATAAAATAAGATCCCGCAGCACCTAAGGGATTTGAAGATAAAAAAAATTTCAATTACAAAAGGGGAAGACTATCATGGGAGCCAACCTTGTAATGTATGCATCTGCCGCAATAGCGGTAGCAGTCGTTATTTATATGTTAATTAAAAAAATGGATATTAAAATTTCCCTTTTCTTAATGGGGATTCTGCTCATTTTGCTTAGTCTGGCGATGGGCAAAGAAATAGCAGTGAAGGATTTTGTCTCAACAGGATCATTCTTGCTCGATCCGCTTCAAGTAATTGTCCAGCAATTTAAAGAGACTTTTGGTGCAGCTGGATTTGTCATCCTTATACTGGGCGGTTATACAGCATATATGTCGGCCAATGGTGCAAACGATGTCACGGTAAATGTGTTAACCAAGCCGATTTCAAAGTTTAAGTCTGTCTATGTCTTAGTGCCGGTTGTATTTTTACTAGGAAATTTACTATCCCTTGTTATTCCTAGTGCGTCAAACTTAGCCATTATTTTACTAGCGACATTATTTCCAGTATTAAAACGAGCGGGGATGTCTTCATTGACAGCTGCTGCAATTATCGCAACCTCTGCAACGATCATTCCAACCCCATTGGGAAGTGATAATGTTGCAATTGCTCAGGAATTGGCCAAGCACAATTTATTCGCAAATTTAACGGTCACAGATTATGTTTTTAAATACCATGCACTTGTCTCTATTCCTACGTTGATTTTTATCGCACTTGTTCATTTCTTTTGGCAAAGAAGAATGGATAAAAAGGCAGCGGCTAAATCCGGAGCGGAAACAGAGGCAAGCATTAAAGTAGAGCAGGCCGCGGTTATTAACGGCGGCAGATTATATAAAACGGTGTATGCGTTACTGCCGATTTTCCCTATTGTGCTTCTCCTAGCTGCGTATGGAATTCAGCTAACTGCTGGGACGGCTATCAATATAAGCGTTGAAGTTGCGACGATTGTCTCCTTTATCCTTGCTATCATCTGTGAGTTAATCAGAACCAAAGGAAATAAGAAAGTGTTAGCGGACACCGAAACCTTTTTTAAAGGCATGGGCGGGGCGATGTCGATAGTCGCCTTGTTAGTAGCTGCATCTGTTTTTGTAACCGGTTAAAAATCAATTGGATTAATTGATGCGCTTCAACAATCGATGCAAAATACCCAAGGAAAAGGGGTAGATTTCATTTTACCGCTGATATTAGTTGCTGTAACAGCACTGATCACATTATTAAGCGGCAGCGGCCTGGCACTGTTCTTCGCAATGGTTCCTTTAGTTGTTCCATTAGCAGAAGCGGCTGGAATCAACCCTATTGCTATTTCCGTTCCAATGGGATTAGCAGGCAACTTATTTAGAGCGGTATCACCTGTAGCAGCAGTGGTATTAATTGTTGCGGGAACGGTGAAAGTAGAGCCGATTGAAATCGTGAAAAGGACGTCAGTCCCTATGATTGCAGGCGCGGTATTTATGTTTATTTTATCGATGATCATTTTCTTGTAAGTATTCATCTAAGTGGCTCCCGGCAGAAAGTGGCTGGGGGCCATTTCTTTTGCATCATTCCTGCGGGCATAAAAAATTGGAAAAAGCCTCTTTGCATTTCTTCTGAAGCCGGGATAAAGACTAGTTCTAAGAGGTGAAAATGAAGTGACTGTGATTACAACCTTTAAAGAAAAAAGACGGGAAAAACAAATAAAATACGAGCGCTCCGTACTAAAGGAGTTATCGATCAATACACTGAAAGAAAGAGTACGCCATTACTTTGGATCGACAAAAATTGCCTCAAGCTTTGCGATGAACACAGGAATCGAAGAAGCCTGTTATGATGTGGCACTGGAAGCCTTTCTGTTAGGAGCGAAATTCAGTAAGTTTGGCTATTATGGCGAGGATATGGAAGCAGTACGCTTACGCTGCTTTCGCGAAGAAAAACACCTCATCGATACGCTCTATAACTTTTTACTCTATTGGGGAAATGGAGAAGAAGGCACGATGAGCGAATCGCTTTATTATTTATGTGAGCAATATATTCATGTTTGGTGGCGGGAGGGCTACGAAAAAGGCCAAAGACGCCACAAACTCCGCCTTCACTGACACCCATTCTAAAGTTCTAAATGTCCTTCCTGTCCCATATATTTAATTTGAACATGGACAGGCGGGAAGGAATGATTCGGGTGTTAAATCGCAAATGGAAAATCATCAGCTTTATTGCGGGATTAGTTGTTTTATTTTTTATATTACAACATGATTTTTCCGAAAATAATTCATGGAAATCGTGGAATCTCCCATTATCAGGGAAAATCATCCTATTAGATGCAGGTCATGGCGGCCCGGATGGCGGTGCCGGCACCGGTGATACCCTTGAAAAGGATATCGCTTTGGAGATCACGAAGAAGGTCAGGGATTATCTTCAGGAACAAGGGGCGCTTGTCATTATGACAAGGGAAAAGGATGAAGATTTAGCAGACGAAGGAACAAAAGGATATAGCCGAAGAAAAGTGGCAGACTTGAAAAAGAGATTAAAGATAATCAATACATCCGACCATGACCTCTTTGTCAGCATTCATTTAAATGCGATTCCATCTGCAAGATGGAGTGGCGCCCAAACGTTCTATGCCCCACACCATAAGGAGAATGCCAGGGCAGCGAAGTTTATTCAGGATGAACTGCGCAGGAACTTGGAGAACACAACAAGGAAAGCGAAGCCGATCAACCAAGTCTATATTTTAAAACATGCTAAAAAGCCGGGCATACTGGTGGAAGTGGGCTTTCTTTCTAATCCTGGTGAAAAGGCATTATTAAAGAAAGATGACTATCAGGAAAAAGTGGCAGCATCCATTAACATGGGAATCTTGCGCTATTTTACGAATGAAAAGGAACTAAAAGAAACAGATTAAGGGGGGTGGAAACACCCTCCATTTTTATGTATAAGGGCATTGAGAAATGTCCGCCTCCAGCGCCCGCTAACCAGAGCGCTTGCGCTTTTCTCTATAATAGTGTGATTCAGTTAACTGTTTCGCCAATAGGTTATGGTATACTGAGAGATGGAAACGAATTCAATAGGTGAGGTGTTTATTATGTTAACAGATGTGAGAATCCGTGAGGTTCTTGGCGGCCTCAAAGAACCATTTTTACATAAAACATTAGCAGAACTAAATGCTATTGAGGAAATTAAAATTAAAGAGGAAAAAAACCATGTCAGTGTGAAGGTGCAGATCGCCAGAACCGGTACAAGTGAACAGCTGCAGCTGCAAACGCAAATCGTTAACCTTTTAAAAGAAGCCGGAGCGGCAACAGTCGGTATTCGTTTTAGCGAGCTTCCAGAAGAAGTATTAGCTGCTAACCGCCAGGCAGAGCCTGAAAAAGAGAAAAATCTTCTTAATTCAACAGATACGACTTTTATTGCGATTGCCAGTGGAAAAGGCGGGGTAGGGAAATCAACCGTTTCTGTGAACCTTGCTGTCGCACTGGCCCGCCTAGGGAAAAAGGTCGGCTTGATTGATGCGGATATTTACGGTTTCAGCGTACCTGATATGATGGGTATTACCAAACGGCCTGTTGTACGCGGTGAAAAGATTATCCCTGTTGAACGTTTTGGTGTACAAGTTATTTCGATGGGGTTCTTTGTGGAAGACAATGCCCCAATTATTTGGCGCGGACCAATGCTTGGAAAAATGTTAAACAGTTTCTTCAATGAGGTGGAGTGGGGAGAAATTGATTATTTACTATTAGATTTACCGCCGGGAACAGGAGACTGAGCGGCGCACGAAAAACGCGAAAGCGTTTCACGATAAATGCGAAAACGCCTATCTAGGTTGTTGGGTTTGGTTAAATACCGCTTTTTCAATACCGAACCAAAGGAAGAATAAA
>NZ_JBMPZU010000082.1:0-5599 GCF_049463095.1 Neobacillus sp. 19
ATCGTTAAAAAAGACAATCATTCAGAAACGCAAAGGGGAAGTGTCAATCAATCATGAACAAATTAAAACTGCGGTCGTTAATTGAGCAATTTTTAATAGAAGACATTGGAGATCAGGATCTAACGACTGATTTGATTTTTTCAGACCATACAAAGGGTAAAATTGTCTTTTTAGCAAAAGAAAGTGGTGTTTTTTGCGGTGAAGAAATAATGAAGACTGGATTTCCCCTGTTGGATCAGGAAATTGACATCCAATTGTTTGTCAAAGATGGTGACAGATTCGAAGTCGGGCAGAGATTGGCAATTGTTTCAGGGGGGATTTCTGCCCTTTTAAAAGGTGAAAGGGTTGTCCTTAATCTAGTCCAGCGTATGTGCGGAATTGCCACCTTAACACGAAAAGCCGTTGAGACGTTAAATAGCTCGTATACGAGGATTTGCGATACGAGAAAAACGACACCGGGACTCCGAATGCTGGAAAAATATGCTGTCCGCTGCGGCGGCGGATATAATCACCGTTATGGTCTTTATGATGGAGTCATGATCAAAGATAATCATATATCTTTTGCAGGATCAATCAAGCATGCGGTCGAGTTAGTTCGTAAGAATACGGGACATATGGTTAAAATTGAAGTGGAAACGGAGTCAAGAGAACAAGTCATCGAAGCAGTGGAAGCGGGCGCGGATGTCATTATGTTTGATAACCGAACACCAGATGAAATAAAGGAATTTATACAATTAGTGCCGGCCCATATGATAACGGAAGCATCTGGCGGGATCCAATTAACTAATTTGGAAGATTATCGCGATACGGGTGTTCATTATATTTCTCTAGGCTTTTTAACGCATTCATACAAAGCACTTGATATCAGTGTCAAAGTCGTACTTGAGGAGGAACAATAGAATGTCAGTTACTGAAATGAAAAGCAGCTTAGTGGAGGAAATTCAAGCGTGGAAGAAAAAGCGCAATGCTATTCTGCTCGCACACAATTATCAACTTCCAGAGATTCAGGATATTGCCGACGTATTAGGTGATTCCCTTGCGCTTGCACGTGCTGCGGAGAACACATCTGCCGACGTAATCGTGTTCTGCGGTGTTCACTTTATGGCGGAGACAGCTGCCATCTTGAATCCGGAAAAAACTGTGCTTCTTCCTGACCTTGAAGCAGGCTGCTCTTTAGCCGATTCGATCACGGTAGACCAGCTCCGCGAATGGAAAGCCGAGCACCCTGGGGCAGTTGTGGTTGCATATGTGAATACCACTGCTGAAGTGAAGGCAGAAAGCGATTATTGCTGTACCTCTTCCAACGCAGTGGAGATTGTCCGGTCGATTCCAGAAGACAAAGAAATCCTATTCTTACCGGATATGTTCCTTGGTTCTTTCGTGAAGAATGAAACCGGCCGTGAAAACATGCATATCTGGTTGGGAGAATGTCATGTGCATGCAGGGATTGCTTCACATCAAGTAGAGGGTATGCTGACACAGCATCCAGAAGCCGAACTGCTTGTACATCCCGAATGCGGATGCTCAACTTCGAGCATGTATTTAATGTCTGAAGGAGTACTGCCAGCGGAGAAAACACATATTCTATCTACTGGTAACATGCTAAAACACTCTAAAAATTCGCATGCGGAGGAATTTATTGTTGCAACAGAGGTAGGAATTATCCATCAGATGCAAAAACAAAATCCAGAAAAGCGCTTTGTTCCTGCCAATCCGGAAGCTATTTGTCCTTTTATGAAAAGGATTACACTTGAAAAGGTGTTAGCTGCTTTAAAAGAAAACAAGCATGTCATCACCGTTCCTGCCGAAACAGCCGAGCGGGCAAAGCTTGCTATTCAGCGTATGGTTTCCATTGGTTAAGTTTGACAATAAAGGGAAAAAGTGCCTGTCACCGCCCGCGTTTTGTTGAATTCAGCGACATTATACGGATAGTATTCATTAACTGATTTTCCTACAAAGAATGTGTTAACTGATTTCCTTTGAACGTATGCCTCAAAGATTGTTGGTTTTCCGGTTCATCCCGATACAATCAAACTATTTCAACCAGGCTTTCCGGTTAATTATGAGGTAACATGAAAGTTAAAAAAAGAATGAACAACCCCTTAAAGTGTGCGGCGAACCGTACCACTTTAAGGGGTTGTTCATTTAGTGAGTGAGGTCAGCCCCCCACTTTTAGCATAACCAGCATATAAACTGATGATAAGATGGTGATGATTGCAATCATTATTTTTAACTGATGAATGGGTACCTTATTTGCAAGGCGTGCACCGGTGATCATCCCGATAGTTGTACCAAGTAAACTAGCGATAATTAACATGGAAGTGTTTTGCATACTGGTATGGGAGAAGTATCCGAATATCGATGGAATGGCGATGACCACGGAATTTAAAAGACTTACCCCCACCGCTACCCGAATATTGACCCCAAGGCTGACTAGTAACGGTACTAGTAAAATTGGGCCGCCCGCTCCTGTTAATGCGCAAATAACTGCTGTTATAAATCCAAGCAAAATAACAATGGAAGTATGATTCAGTATAATGGATCGATTAATTTTTGCGTTCTCATTGTTTTTCTTAAGTAGAATTGATAACCCTGCTAGCAGGATAAATAAATAGAGGAGAAGTTTTGCTAGAAAATCAGAAATTAATACATTGATTTGTACTCCCAAAAACGCACCAGGAAGGCTTCCAATACTCAAAAATAAAGCTAGTTTTAGATCCATGTTTTTTGATTTCCAATAGGAATAGGCTCCAATAAGACCTGAGACAGCAAAGGACAAGAAACTTAGTGCAAGAGAATCGTGCACGGGCATACCTAAAAAACCTACGTAAATTAAAGGGAGAAGAAATCCGGAAATTCCAGACATTCCTAATAAAACACCAATAATCAAATTGGAGCATAGGACAATACTAAAAAGAAATATAGATGTAATCATTTATCAGACCTCAATTATTCCTAACCCCATAGATGAAGAGAGGGTTATATATTTGCTCGGATAGAAAGCTCCTTCATGGCAAGCTTACTTTCATAGATGATCTTTTCTTCATCCAGTGTAAGAACTTCTCTGTTTTTCATTACTATCTAAGATGCTTTTTGAAGGCATGACAACTGGATCAAAAATAGATACTCCCCAAAAGGCTCTCATTAAAGATTTAAACACTTTCATCTGATCAAATAAACTCAATCCGGAGTGACCGGCCCCATCCGTTCCCAAACCAACACCTATCCCTTTTTGCAGCAAGCTAGGTGTTTTAGGAATCCCTTTTTCTGAATTACTAATAGGACAATGAACTACTTTACTATTATACATCTTGATAATGTCCATTTCATTTTCAGAAAGTAGAATACTATGTGCCCTATTTTTTTTATCAACATTATTACTAAGGAGGAGCAGGAAGGAAGGATCACTAAGATAGTGACCCTCTAGATAAAAAGAAGGAATTCTTTAATGTACAGAGCCATTCACTTTATATATTTATTTACTCCTGATAGTATAGTTAGAACATTCAATAAATATAGAAGGGAGCATAAAAATGAGTAAATATTTGACGAAGCTTATACTGACAATTTCTGTGTTGATGGTGCTGAATGGATGTGCTGCAGGAGAAAAATTGGAGGGCGAGGGAACGACAAATACGGGAAATAAAGCTGAGAAGACCGTGAGCACAGAAGAACAGACGCTACCACAAGCTAAAGCAGAACTCAAAGATGTTGAAAATAAAACAGTTGGCACTGTAAGCTTTTTTGCTCATGACGATCATGTTCAGATTGTCGCCAATATAGATGGTCTAGAGCCGGGTCACCATGGTTTTCATATCCATGAAATTGGTGTCTGTGAACGTGATGCCAAGGAAGGCCCTTTCACAACAGCAGGTGGACACTTTAATCCAGATGACAAAATGCACTCGGGACATGCTGGGGATATGCCCTCCCTTTATGTTAAGGAGGATGGAACTGCTTCATATTCTGCAACGTTCGATCGCCTAACCATTGATCAACTGAAAAAAGAAGAACTGGCTGTCATCGTCCATGCAAATCCTGATAACTTTGGCAATATACCTGATCGCTATCAAACAGAAGGAAAACCTGGTCCTGATGAAGCAACGATGAAAACTGGGGATGCAGGTGACAGACAAGCATGTGGGGTAATTTTGAGTAAAGATGAAGATAAAAAATAATAAAGTATATTAAAAGAACCCAGAAATAGTGCCTTTCACCGCCCGCGTTTTGTCGAATTCATCGACATGATTCGGGTAGTGACAGTGGATTGCGCCCATCATAGTAGACACGTATAATTCGGGAAAACTATGGAAATAAATCAGCTGCAGCAAAAATACTTGGTTTGTCCCGCGTCACACTATATAACAAAATGAGGAAATATGGACTGTTATAATGTGGGGTTAGTCCTACTGGCTTTTTGGGAATATTTCAGAAAATAGAGATTACAAGTTCTGCCCAACTTTAATGTTATATTAAAATAATACAATATAAGGTAGAGGGGCAGTTATGAGAAGAGAATGGATTTTACGCTGGTCTTTTTTTATTTTTGGATTAATGGTGATAGCATTTGGCATATCTCTAACAATTGAAGGCAAATATTTCGGGATTGGACCATGGGATGTTTTTCATTATGGACTATTTACTAAATTTGGACTCTCTATTGGAATGTGGTCGATAATATGTGGATTATTCCTCTTGTTAATCAGTTCGATTTTCAATCAGGCTTGGCCCAAAATAGGGTCCTTTCTAAATATGCTATTACTAGGATTATTTATTGATCTTTTTAATTGGATGTTACCTAGCGTTGAAAGTTTAGCGGGTGCAGCAATAGCATTTGCCATAGGTGTTGTATTAATAGGGTACGGTATTGGATTATATGTTGCTGCTGACTTTGGAGCAGGCCCTAGAGACAGCTTTATGCTATTAATTGTTGAAAGAACGGGCTGGGGGATCCCGTTGGTCAGAAGTGGAATTGAAGTACTCGTTTTTCTA
This sequence comes from Neobacillus sp. 19, assembly GCF_049463095.1. Lineage (NCBI taxonomy): Bacteria > Bacillati > Bacillota > Bacilli > Caryophanales > Bacillaceae > Neobacillus > Neobacillus sp. 19. The sequence goes on from NZ_JBMPZU010000082.1 coordinate 4,993, forward strand.
CTTGGATGGATGCTAGGAGGCCCAGTTGGAATTGGAACCTTGTTAATTGCCTTTGGTTTGGGGCCGATTTTGGGATTTTCTATTCCTCAATGCAAGAAACTGATGGCGTATTTCCTTGACCAAAAGGATCGCTTGTTAACGCATATGTAGACTATAAAAAAGGTTCTGTCCAGCCTGTGGTTTTGAATAGGAAAGACCAAGCAGGGATTCTGCCTGGTCCGCCTATTCACCCTACAATATGGTGGGATCTACTGTTATTTCTCGTTTTTTCTATTTTTATTAATTCTATTAAATCTCTAATCGCCGAGGATTGGTGTTAGCCCCCTATTAGCTAGTGACTTAGGTCAAAGTATTAAACCAATAAAGTAATAGATCTACTTGTTCTTCAGTTAATGCCTTACCCTTCTGAGCAGTTATTTGTCTTGTAGGCATGAAGCTGACCGTCACGGGCATTCTCATTTCCTCTTAATTCAGAAGACTTAGCAGCTTCCAGCTTGCTTACCATCGATTTTGCAAATCCTTTATTTTCTCCATTTAGTTGAATAAACTGCTTTGTTAATAAACTAAGACTTTCGTTAAAAAAATAATAAAAAGCACCTGTCCTGAT
>NZ_JBMPZU010000083.1:0-26022 GCF_049463095.1 Neobacillus sp. 19
GTCTGAACCCCCTTTTTTAAAAGGGGGTCTTTTCATGGAGAATGATCTTTAACCAGGAGATTTGCCTTGCCTTTTACCTTCCCAAAAATTAATGGACAAGAAATAGGTTTTGGCCTTTACATCCGTTAAACTTTTTTCATATTTTATAGCAGGTCCATAATTTAAAGGAGGGATTTGGAGTGCAGTTAAATTTTGAACAAGCTCGTCATTTAGAAGGTAAGATGATTCGATATCAAAATGAAACTGGAGAATGGGTGACAGGTAGAGTTGTTAAGGTTCAAAAGAATGGCCTTGAGATTGAACAATTAACATCTTCCCAAACTTCTGACGGATTTGGATATGGCTTTTGGGGACCACGGCCATTTTTCAGGCCACCGGTATTCTTTCCGTTTGTTGGATTTGGGTTTGCACCGTTTTTATTTTTCTAACCGGGTAAATGGAGTAAGTACATTTGTACTTACTCTCTTTTTCATTTTCAGGATTTCAAATCCCGCCAATATTAACTTTCTAAAGTGTATATTATTACCCTTACATCAAAAAATAAAAGCGTGAAAGGATAGGTGAAGGTATGGATAAAACTTTGGGATATTTAAGAGAAACCTTATCAAATTATACGGACGAACATTCAGAGGGCAGGAATTTGTACAAAAAACTAAAGGAGAGTGCCTATTCTTCTGAAGGCTCCTTTGTCCGTGATTTAAACCAAAAAGAAATACATTTTTTAAATCTTATTCTGCCTAAGGAGATTAACTATGCGAAAGAGGAACAAGATGAAAAAAGAGCACATGAACTAAATGAAGTGTATGAACTATTATTTTAAATAACGAAAAAGATGGCAGAATTATCTGTCATCTTTTTCGGAAATATCTTATTTTTCGCAAAACTATTTCCTAGGTAAGCGCATAGTACGACAAAACACGATCCGAAGAATTTGCATTTTTCCCTAATTAACGACAGAAACAGCGAGTAGATTACAACTAGTGAATATCCCTTTTCTTAAATCGCCCGCCACGGACTTCTGCAATATCCGCCACTGCAAGAAAGGCACTATCGTCATTCTCAGTAACAATTTCCTTCAATTTTGCTTCTTCAAGACGATTGATGACACAAAAAATAACTTTTTTATCATCTCCCGAAAAGGCACCCTCTCCATTAATGTAGGTAACCCCTCGACCAAGGCGATTCATGATGGCGTCGCCAATTTCTCTGGCATTGTCACTAATGATCCAAACGGATTTAGATTCATCCAGCCCTGTTATCGTTACATCAATCGTTTTGTAAGCAACAAAATAAGCAATTAAAGAATACATCGCACGATCCCATGAAAATACAAAACCGGCGCTTCCAAGAATGAAAAGATTAAAGAACATAATAATTTCCCCGACGGAAAAAGGCAGTTTTTTATTAAAAAGAATGGCAAGTATTTCCGTACCATCTAGTGAACCACCGTACCTTATGACCAGACCAACTCCAATACCAAGAACAATTCCCCCAAAAACAGTCGCAAGAAGAATATCTTGGGTAAAGGCTGGAACTGGATGAAGTAAACTGGTACCAATTGAAAGAATGATGATGCCATAAAGAGTGGAGAATGCGAAGGTTTTTCCAATCTGTTTGTAACCAATGAAGAAAAAAGGAATATTAAGAATAAATAGGAAAATTCCCAGTTTCCATCCCGTAATATAGGAGAGCATAATGGAAATGCCAGTAATCCCGCCATCAATGACCTTATTCGGGACAAGGAAGATTTCAAGTCCTACTGACATTAAGGTGGCACCTAGTGTTATTAATAAAATCCGCTGAAGCAGTTTTCTTTTTGTCAACTTTCGATGCTGAATTTTTGCCATTATGGCTTCCTGTTGTGCAATTAAACTAATTTCTTGCGTTCCTGTCATTATCTTGCCCCTTTCAAAAAGAATTCTACTATAAGTATAGCGAAAATTAAGCATGTTTCATAATGAATTGCTTAATTTCTTTCACTATTGTAAAGAAAATATAAAAAGGAGCTACCTCATTTTTGAAGTAACTCCTTAATGATTATTAACACCTTAGGGGACCCAACCATGACATCAGCCATATCTTTTCAAATTCCATTTCCTTTAGTGAAAATTCGCATCTAAAGGGAAACTTTGAAGCATAGCCAATGTGTGTTTGTTCCGTTGTAGGAATTAATTCACATGTTATTGGAATTCAAATCCCTAAAAGAAACAAATTTTGGTTTACCACCATTTAAGACCTTTATTCCATCAATTGGATCATCAGCTTCCTGGCAATGTATCTTTTTGAAAAGGTTTCGGTTTGGAATACTTCTGAAAATTAGATGTATTAACCTATAAATCCTCAACTTTTTCCCTTGATATAGATTCTATCGTCTTTCAAAGATATCCATTATGAAAGGATTTTGTTTTAGATTTAAGCCTTTGCAATAAGATTTTGCATCGCTCCACCTACCAAATGATATTTAGGAATAACCTTACATTGACTCGTTCACTAACGGAACGAACACGTATGGTTGAGCCTCCTAAGATGTTAACCTTTGTATTTTCCTTTACACTTATAGTATATCACGAAATTTTCCGAATTAACCGGCAATTTGTTACGGTATTGTGAACTTTTGGAAATCCTAATGCAACCAAGGTCTTCCAGTCCAAAACGGAAGACCTTTTCTTTAATCGACAATTGGATTTTTGAAATTATCCTTAACCGAAATGTTGTTCTCTTTAATTTTCGCTTCCACCTTATATTTATTTTCAGAAAGTTTATCATTAAACGGAATTGTTAATTCACTGCCGTCAGCCATCACAAATTTGTATTGGTATAAACTGGTTGTACCCTGTTGGTTTCTGTAAACAATATGTACCTTAGCCATTTCATCCCATTTGTACTCATTTTCCTCCAGCCCTGTCAAACCATTATAGTGGATGCCATCATCGTCCAGATAATAATAATTGGTTAGACTTAATATAAAGGCCGGAAACGTTGAAAGGATTAAAATACCAGTAATCCATTTCAATCTTTTTCCCTCCCATCGTTGCCTAAAGATGAGATAAGCAGTCAAAATTACAGCAATTACTATCATCCCAAACATAAACGTGATGTAAGCACTAAATGGTGTTGAAAAAAACCAATAGGAGCGTGAAAAATAGACCATGCTTTGATAAGATGCAACAAGGACAAATGGTACAAATATGCTGCTAATATATAAAATAATGGTATACGCTACTAATTTAACGGAATGTTCGTCATCTGCTTCCTTTCTTTTAACAAAAATCAAAATATCCCCCCCAATGCTTCTCTCTATTATTCATTGTTATTTTACCTCAAATTTACCAATTACTGTAGTATTTGGCGCAATTTTAAAAACACTTTATTTGTATAAAAAAAACCAACCTTATAAAAGATTGGTTTTAGTGCTTATTTCGACCCAGGTGCAGGTTGATCAACACCTTTCACATGGTGACTATGCCCATTATCTTCGGTTGTTTGAAAATCATAATAATGGACGTGCATTCCGTTCCCTACAGGAATGGCTGGTCCAGAATAAGCTCGGTAATGGTGTGTGTGTCCATCCTCAAAAAGAACATATCCTTCTGTATAATGAATATGTCCGCCATCTTGTGTGGGGATCGGTGGTGAAGTGATATCCAAACATTGGTGAACATGCCCTGAACTCACTCCGGTGTAATCCACAGACCCATGATTATGATGCGGCACAAATCCTTGGACAAAATCATCTTTCGATGTTTTTCTAATATTGATCACCTCAAAATATAAATTTTTACTGTTACAACTATATGCTTTAAAACTCAAAAAAAGGAATAATAATTTAAGAAATCACTATTCAAGGTGATAGGAAAAATTTTCTACTTCAATAAGTACAAATTCATACATAAGCAAAAAGTTAATCCACATACTATTTTTGTAATTTCAATTCTAATGACGAAAGAAGGATAAAGATGACAGTCGGTACTCAAGTAAAACAAGCATTAGCAGGACTTAAAAGTGCACAAGCAAGTTTTGAAACGTTTGCGCTTGCTACAGATAATCAAAATGCCAAGCAACTTTATCAACAAGCAGCACAGCAAACACAATCCGTTTTAGACAGTCTTGAACCGAGACTTCAAGAAATCATGGCCGAAGAACCGCAGTACAATCAATAAAGCTGTTTTAGGTTGGCGATCCCAAGCCAACCCCTTTTTCATTTTAAGAATTTCCTATGAAAGGAAGTTACTTTTATGACGATCGCTTCAAATGTCAAACAATGTCTTTTCACCTTAAAAGGCATTGAAGCCCAATTATCTTCATTCGCATTAAATTCACTTGATGATGAAGCAAAAAAAATTTTCCACGAAACGAGTCTGCAAATTGGAGATATAAAAAAAGATCTGCAATACCGTGTTTTAGAACTGGAACGTCATGAACCACAATTCAAGGGGACATAATATTTTGAGGTGAGAAAAGATGCCAGGTTGGACGTTTATTATCATGCGCTCTTTAATTTTCTTGCTGCTCTTATTTATTACCACAAAAGTTCTGGGAAAGAAGCAAATATCTGAACTTTCCTTTTTTGAGTATGTCGCAGGCATTACGATTGGAAGTATAGCTGGTGAGGTTGTCACAGGACTTGAGGCGAATATCTATCATGGTGCCCTCGCCATTGTCGTATTTGGATTGATTACTTTTTTAGTGAACTACATGGCAATAAAAAGTAAAAAATTCAGTGATTTTGCTGAAGGGAAAAGTACAGTCGTCATTCAAGATGGAAAAATCTTGGAGAATAATTTAAAGAAAGAAAAGTATACGATCGATGAACTTTCTGCACTCCTAAGGCAAAAAAACATTTTTAAAGTTGCTGACGTTGAATTTGCAGTATTGGAACCACGCGGTAATTTAAGTGCCTTATTAAAAAAAGAAAATCAACCTTTAACACCAAAAGATTTACAAATGAAAATGCCAAATGAAAAAGAACCGCAAACCATCATTATGGACGGGAATATCGTGGATGAGGCATTACGGTGTGCCGGAAAAGGCAGAGGCTGGCTTTATACGGAGTTAGAAAAACTTGGTGTGACATTGGATAATGTTTTTCTTGGGCAAGTGGATTCGTATGGTGAGGTAACCGTGGATCTTTATGATGATAAAATTAAAGTACCAACGCCTGCAGCGCGTCCGTTATTACTGGCAACTCTCAAAAAGACCCAAGCAGACTTAGAAATTTTCTCATTAGAAACTGATTGCAAAAAGTCAAAGGCAATGTATAAGAAAAATGCAGCTATTCTTCAAGAAACCATTGAGCGGCTTACACCTTTCCTAAACGGATAAAAGGAATAAAAAAATCCTTATCAATTTTGTTGATAAGGATTCGTCATTTCCATTTTATTTTTCCGCCTAAGCACTAAGTTTTTCTATTTTTGGTTTTACTTCTTTGTTGGAAACATAGCTGTGCAGGATCATGCCTGCCATGATCAATGCCATGCCGCTCCATGATAAAGCTGAAGGCATCAATGAATTTAACAGTAACAATTCTCCGATAACAGCAAATAAAACTTCCATTGACTGCGTAGCCTCTACAGCAGCAAGTTTCTGCATGTCTCCCCTTACAAGATCTGTTGCATGAAAGAAGAGTATAGTTGCAATTACTCCGGAGGTTATTGCTACAAGTGCGGATTGGACAGTTTGTCCAAAGCTTGGCGGTCCGCTATCAATTAGTCCAAAGATGGATAAGACAATCCAGAAGGGCAAGCTTGCAATCGTCATTCCTAATACCCGTTGAAATACATCTAGGCGGCCGCCGCAAACCTCCATCATTTTTCTATTGCCTAATGGGTAGGCAAATGATGCTACAACAACAGGTAAGACTCCTAAAGATAAGGCAATGACAGATAAATGGTTTGCTTGTTCCACCTGCATCAAAATGATTCCCAATAAAATGATTAAGGACATTCCTAAGCCTTTAAAAGGAATTTTCCCCTTTATCCGTTTTGGGCCTTGGTCGGTCATGACCGTTTCATAAAAAAGAGGTGCCAGGGAAGGAACCTGAGATGATGGTAATCTGCCAGGTTGCTGCAATCAGCCAGCCTGGGGCATATGCAGCTGAAAAACAAATAGGGGCATAGAATAATCCGAAGCCAATAGAACTCCACAGCAGCCAGGAACCCGGCCGTTGTTTCATTTCCACAAATAATGGTTTTAAATTTTTCCTGGCCATTACAATGAAGAAAAGGAAAGGAACCATGAAGAAATATCTTAACGATGCACTCCAAATCCAGCTCCCCCCTGCTAGTTCCATCGATCTATTTAGGATAAAAGTAAAGGCAAAAAAGAATGAAGCAAAGATGCCTACAATAATGGGACGCATGGTTTCTAATCTCCTTTTGTAATTCTATATATAGTGTTATTTTCCACAAAAAAAGGGAAACCAGCAAGTGGTTTCGCTAAAATACCGAACATCTTACCATGTTTGTTCATTCACATCTAAGAAAAAGTACCTCCTGCTCATTAAGGCAACTGTAAAAGAACAAAGGAAAAGTACAGTTGCCACCATAAAGGTGGTTCTTATACCAAAGGATTCGGTAATCCATCCCATCAAAATAGATGATAAACCAAAGGAACCAAATATCAATGTACCCCTGGCTGAATAAACTTTAGCTAAAAGCTGTTCCCTTGCGCTTTGTTGGATGATCGTGGTCTCGGCCACATCTCGAGCCATTTGCGGCAATCCAAACAAGAAAGACACGAATAAAGCAAACCAAGGGACTGAGGTCATTCCGAATAAAAAGGTAATCATGATTAAGCTTAATGTAGACAAAAGGATTGTTTGTCCTAAATTTCTTTCTAACATATGTGAAAAGCGATAAATCAGCAGTCCCCCAAATAGCATTCCGGCAAAAAAGGAGCCATTAATAAATCCCCACCAGTTCTCCCCTTTATTTAATGCCTCCGAAACATAAACAAACAAAATAGCTGCAATCCAAACCCCGTTTGCAAAGGTTTCGAGTATGTTCATTAAACTGATCGTCCGGAGCTGCTTGGAATTCCAAATGATTCTCCAACCCTCTTTTAAGACATCCATTCGCGACTGCTCTTCTTTAATTTGCTGGTTCGCAACATGATCGATAAGCCCCATTAATACGCTAGAGAGCAGGTATAAGACGAAGGTAAACCAGAGAATCCTCCTTGCTCCCAAAGAAACTAATAAGATACTACCGATGGGCCAAGCAATCAACTGAACGATTTGATCAGAAATGGCAAGTAAACTATTGGTTTTCATAAGTTTGCTTTGCTCTACAAGACTTGGAACAAGAGCGTTTCGAGCCGGTGATGCCCATCCATCTAAAAAGGAAATCAAACAGATTAGTAAATAAATTCCGAACAGCCAGCCAGCATTTACGATGCCTGCTAGTAAACACATACCTAATAGCAACAATGTCTTACCGCATTGGGAAAAAAATAAAATAGACTTAAGGTTGTATTTATTGATGATTAATGGTGCCAATAATCCGCTAATTAAAGCAGAAATAGTATAAAAAAACGGAACAAGCGACATATAGGTAACTGAACCAGTCGCATCAAAGATCATTTTTATTAAACATACAACATATAAAATATCACCTAGATTGGCTGACATTTGCCCAAACCAAAGAAACCGGATAGAAACCTGTTTTCCGAAAAAAATGGACATGTTACACCCTCACTTTTTATTAAATTTTCATTTAAAAGTAAGGTGGTTTACATCGGACTTCCTCCAAGATCAATCAAATTTTTCTTTAGTATACCAGATTTCTGAATTGTTTGTTAATGACCGACAGAAATTTATGTATACTTATTTTATAAATGGCATAGAGTATTTCGTCGTCCAAAAGTTCGCTCAGGGTTGAAACCTTATGCCGCTTTGTTCGTACATAAATTTAGAAAAAAATAATAAAGTGAGGTTGACACAATGTTTGGAAAAGTAGCTGCAGATATTTTAGGATTAAGTGATGTGGGTTCAGTTATTAAGCCGGAGAATTATGATAAGGTGGATGCAGATGATTATGTTATGCATGAAGACAATGAGAAAATATATTTCTTAATCAAATCAAAATCCGATGAATATTGTTTTACAAATAATTCCCTTATACATCTTGATGGTACTAGTGCAACAAGTAAAAAGCGCATGCTTCACCGCTATAGTTATGCTACCAATAGAATTTCAGATGTTTACCTAGAAACAGCTGGAACGGTTGATCTTGATGTAGAAATTAAATTTAAAATTGGCTCGCAGCCCTTCTCCATCGACGTTCATAAGAAACATATTGAAGAAATAAAAGATTTGTACAAAGCACTTATCAAAATTTCCGAAATTTCACATGAAAATGAAATCTCGCTCCAATTTGCCAAACAAAGCCTTGATGTAGCCTCAACAACTCTTGGCCGTATCACAAGTCCTGACAGCAACTTGGTTGTTCAATTCAAAATGCTTAATCAAGCTGCCTTTCAATGGCTGGAGGATAGCAAAAAACAATATTGTGTAAAAGATTTTGGTTATGTATTTGAAAAGTATATTAATAATTAGCAAATATATAAAAATAACCCCAAATTCAGGGGTTATTTTTGTTAATGCGGGCTGGGTCTGTGAAATAGTCCCATTACTTCAATGGTTTCAGTTATATTGACAAAAGCCGCAGGATCGATTTCAGTTATTAGATGTTTCACCTCATTTAACTCATACCTTGAAATAATGGTAAATAATACATTTCGATGGTCATTAGAATAGCCGCCAACACCATCCATTATAGTCAATCCTCTGTACAAGTTAGTGAGCAAGTGCCTTCGCATTTCTTGGCCTTTTTCAGTAATTATCATGATTGTTAACTTTGCGTGATCGGTATAAATAGCATCCACTACTTTACCTGTTACAAAAATGGATACTAAAGTATTAAGTGCTACATCCCAATTAAATATAAAGCCGCTAATGAGAATGACTACTGCATTCATTCCTGAAAGCAAGGTGCCAATCGGAAAGTCTCTTTTCCGTGACACAATCATTCCGATAATATCAAATCCCCCAGTCGAACCGGAACAGCGGAACACGATTCCCACGCCAATACCTGTTAAGGCTCCTCCAAAAATCGATGATAATATGGTGTCTTTAGCAACCTCATATACAGGGACCAAATATAGACCAAATGAAATAATGATGACAGATAATATCGTATTCATGATAAACCTTTTTCCAAGCATTTTATATCCGATAATTAATAATGGAAGATTTAACAGAAAATTAGCTACTCCCGTATTAATTGGAGTGATCATGCCAAATAACATAGAAATACCGCTTAATCCGCTGCTTAACACTTGATGAGGGATTAAAAAGAGATTAAAACCTGTCACAATTATGAGGGACCCGAGTATTAAACCAAGAAACTGCAACCTATTCATCTCCTGCCACTTGTTCTTTTAATGAATATTACCGATTCTCCGTTATGAAGTAAATTAAATAGTTTTTTACAATAATAAAAAATTATCTGGAAATTTTTCCATTTGACTTTTTATAAATAATATTTATACTATATAAATATATTAACTTCATAGTATAAATCCTCATCAAACCGATGAGGTAGAGGTCGCGGTTTTTATTAGTATGGCGGACGAGGTGATGAGACTCCAATGACTCCGTTTGAAAGGAAAAGCTGCCGAAGCGTGTATTCATCTCTGGAATTGCATGCTGGGGCTGTCTCCGAATAGGAACAGAACTGTCACGTATAGCCCTACCAGCTGTGCGTGTTGAGCTATCTTTCGGAAGGTATGATGCGGGGTATTGACAATGCCATCGATTCTGCTTCGATGGCATTTTTTATTCCAAACTCCTTCTCGAAAAACAAACAGAAAAAGGAGTCATAAATATGCAAACAGCTAGACAATTAGAAGAACAGGTTTATTCAGATGAACGCACAAACAAACAGGAAACGATTGAGCTAAAACGCAGCTTAAAATCACGTCACCTTACAATGATTTCTTTAGGAGGAACGATAGGTACCGGCCTATTCCTTGCAAGCGGCGGTGCCATTCATTCTGCCGGACCTGGCGGGGCGCTCCTTTCCTATCTTGTCATCGGGGTCATGGTATACTTTTTAATGCAAAGCTTAGCTGAGATGGGTGCCTATATGCCCGTTGCCGGAAGCTTTAGCACATATGCAACAAAATTTGTTGATCCAGCTTTCGGTTTTGCACTCGGTTGGAATTACTGGTATAACTGGGCAATCACCATTGCTGCTGAATTAGCTGCTGTTACAATGATCATGAAATTCTGGTTCCCAAATACGCCATCAATTATTTGGAGCAGTACCTTTTTAGTGATTATGTTTCTATTAAATTATCTGTCTGTAAAAGGGTTTGGCGAGGCAGAGTATTGGTTTTCTCTTATTAAAGTAGTGACAGTTGTTATTTTTATCATAACTGGCACGTTAATGATATTTGGTATTATGGGCGATCATGCGATTGGATTTAAAAACTTTACAGTTGGTGATGCGCCATTCCACGGCGGGTTTATGGCCATGCTGGGAATTTTTATGGCCGCTGGATTTTCTTTCCAAGGAACCGAACTACTAGGTGTCGCAGCCGGGGAAACCGATAATCCCGAAAAGGCAATTCCTCGTGCTGTAAAATCTGTATTTTGGCGGATTCTTTTATTTTATGTGCTAGCTATATTAGTGATCGGACTTCTGATTCCATATACAAATGGAAACTTGGCCAATGGTGATGTTTCCGTCAGCCCATTCACACTTGTATTTCAAAAAGCAGGAATTGCTTTCGCAGCATCTGTCATGAATGCCGTCATTTTAACAGCCGTATTATCTGCCGGAAATTCAGGCATGTATGCTTCGACACGGATGCTCTGGGATTTAGCGCGCCAAGGAAAAGCGCCAAAATTCTTAGGCAAACTAAATAAAAGAGGCGTTCCAGTCAATGCCTTAATTGCTACAACATTAGTAGGAACATTAGCGTTCCTTGCATCATTCTTTGGTGATGGTACCGTTTATGTTTGGCTTTTAAATGCTTCTGGTATGTCAGGATTTATTGCTTGGCTTGGAATTGCCGTTTGCCACTATCGTTTCCGTAAATCATATGTTGCGCAAGGCAAGGATTTAAGCTTGCTGCCATTTAAATCAAAACTCTTTCCATTTGGACCGATTTTCGCCTTTGCTGTCTGCGGATTTGTTGTTTTAGGACAAAATTATTCAGCCTTTATGGGTGACCATATCGACTGGAATGGTGTATTAGTTTCTTACATTGGGATACCTCTTTTCCTTGTTTTATGGCTTGGATACAAATTCACCAAAAAAACAAAGGTCATTCCTTTAGAAAAATGTGACTTATCGAACTAAATTACTCATAAAAAAAAACAGACTCGATAACGAGTCTGTTTTTCGTTCATGTATGAAGAAACTACACTATGTCTCATCAGATGTCCAAACATATAAATCTTCAATCTGGCAATTCAATTCTTTGGAGATGGTCATCGCAGAATTTAGATTCATTACCTTCTTTGATATGTAGTCGTTAAGTTGACTTCTGGGAATGTTTGTACTTCTTTCCAGGCATTCCAAATCCATACCGTTTTTAGTTAATAAATCTTTGAGGTTACTTTTTTTTGCTTTATAATTTGTCAAAATGACACCTCACTTTTGTAAAGTATACCATAGTTGGTTTATTATTGAAAGGTGCCTGACTTTCTTCTTTTCATTTACTGCAAGCGTCTTCCATTTGAAATAAAGTGTAATGACTTTGTGGTATACTTAAAAGGAATAGTAAAGGGGTGTTAGATTTGAAAAACTCAAATAACCGCTATAATAATGGTCAAACTGTAAACATTAAAGAAACGGGTGAGACTGTCACGATTTTAAAATGGCAGTATGTAAAAAATATGAAAAGATATTCTTATATCGTTAAAGAGCACCCAGGAACCTTTTTTTTCGAAGAAGAATTACAAAATCTTTAATAAAACACAACACAAAAGGAGACCCATTCGGTCTCCTTTTAAATAATTTAAAACTCCGCATTACCAGGTGTTCTTGGGAATGGGATAACATCTCTAATGTTAGACATTCCTGTTAGGTACATGATTAAACGTTCAAAACCAATCCCATAGCCTGAGTGTTTTGTTCCGCCATATTTTCTTAATTCCAAATACCACCAATAATCTTCCTCATTCATGCCAAGCTCGTTAATTTTTCCGGCCAATACTTCTTCCCGTTCTTCACGCTGGCTGCCGCCGATTAGTTCACCGATTCCCGGAACAAGTAAATCCATTGCAGCCACTGTTTTGTTATCTTCATTTAAACGCATATAGAAGGCTTTAATTTCTTTTGGATAATCAGTAACAAATACCGGGCGTTTAAAGACCTTTTCGCATAAATATCGTTCATGTTCTGTCTGCAGGTCAACACCCCATTCTACAGGATAGGCAAAGTTTTCACCTGATTCAACTAACAAATTGATTGCTTCCGTATACGTCACGCGGCCAAAATTTGCTGAATGTGCACTATTTAAACGGTCTAACAAGCCCTTTTCAATAAAACTGTTAAAGAAATTCATTTCCTCAGGAGCATGTTCGAGAACGTACCCAATTACATATTTCACCATTTCCTCGCCTAAATCCATTATATCTGGAAGCTCTGCAAATGCAAGCTCCGGTTCAATCATCCAAAATTCAGCTGCATGGCGGGCTGTATTCGAATTCTCAGCTCTAAATGTTGGTCCAAAAGTATAAACATTCCGGAATGCTAACGCAAATGACTCAGCTGAAAGCTGTCCACTTACAGTCAGATTCGTTTCTTTACTAAAAAAGTCCTGGCTTAAATCTGCTTTACCCTCTTCATTTTTTGGCAAATTGTCCATATCGAGGGTGGTGACCCGGAACATTTCCCCTGCCCCTTCGGTATCACTGCCTGTGATGATTGGAGAGTGCACATAAACAAATCCTTTTTCTTGGAAAAATTTATGTATTGCATATGACGCTAGGGATCTTACCCGGAATACAGCTGAAAATGTATTGGTCCTTGGGCGTAAATGTGCGATCGTTCTTAAATATTCGAAGGAATGCTTTTTCTTTTGTAATGGATAATCCACATTTGATATTCCCTCAACGACAATGTCCGTTGCTTTAATTTCAAATGGCTGCTTTGCTTGGGGAGTATGAACAAAATCCCCAACTACTTTAATAGAAGAACTAATCGGAAGCTTAGCAATTTCCTTGAAGTTCTCCAGTTCTTCATCAAATACAATTTGTACCCCTTTAAAAAAGCTGCCATCATTCAATTCAATGAACCCAAAGGTTTTGGAATCACGAATCGTCCGAATCCATCCAGACAATTGTACCTTTTGCTCAATATAACTTTCCGTATTTCTGTATAAGTCCTTAATTAAGGTCTGCTTCATTGGTTTTCCTCCTAAATCATATGTAAAAGGTTCAGCTTTTATATTATATCAAAGAAGCAATATTCAACAAAATATCTAGATAAGTAAAATAGAAGTTAATTAGATGTTTGTTTTTCTAAAATTTTCAGAAAATTAGCAGGAAAAAGTTAGCTTATGGTCGAATTTATATTTTAATAACGAATCGATTCTAGATAGGAGGTTACTTTGTGGACAAAGTTACTTGTATTGCCTATTTGTTGTACAAGTCTTCTAAGAATCAAGACATCAGAGAAAAGGCTATTCAATTATTGAATGGCGATGTATCCATTCGGGATTTAAAAAGAAATAGTTCCATTCATGCCCATCTAGTGATTGCTGAATCTTTACTAAAAAAGAACAAAATAGATAAAAACCAAGTACAGCTATTTGCTGAAGAATTTATGGCTCTCGAGGTTTAAAGCTTCCTTTTGGAAGTTTTTTTTATACAACTAATCTTATAATAAGGAAAGGTGATTTTTATGGTACAAGTGGAAGTAACAATAACTTTTGAAGGAAAATGCTATTTAACAAATGTCATTACTAGTCGTGAAACCTCCGATGATGAAATATTACGCCTTGCCTTTGAACAAGTACAAAAACAATGGAAAAAGTAAGATTTCAAAAGAATAAGCTGTAGAATTGCATATAATTCTACAGCCTTTTATGTGCCAGTTTAGATTAAATCATAAGTATCTCGGGAGACAGATGCCATGAGCGGACTAATTCCGTCTGTTGTAAGCATATACAACTCATGCATCGCACGTGTGCAAACTGTATAGAATAATTTCCGTTCACTTTCCCTCTTATATTGAGAACAATCATACAGAATAACAGCATCAAATTCGATTCCTTTTGCCAAATAAGAGGGAATCACAAGATTTCCCTTCTCATAGGAAATTGTCCCTTTTTCAATTAAATGAAGGGGAATTTCATTTTTAAGAGCTTTATAAACGGCCTTACTTTCTCCAGCAGTCCTGCAGATCACGGCGATTGTGCGATGTCCTTCATCGTTAAATTCCTTCATTTTTGAAAGAATAGCGTTATTTACGTTTTCTTTTCCTATTTCTTCTATTGTCGGCTTTGTGCCTCTGCGGTTAAAAGGGACTATTTTTTCGCCGCCTTCAATCAAACCACTTGTAAATTCAACAATTTCCCTTGTGGAACGATATGTCTTTGTTAATACAAAGGCTTCTACTTCCTCATCACTATTGTTCAAATCAGTAAGAACTGTCTCTGAACCCGTCGCACCGGAAAAGATTGCCTGATTGAAGTCACCAAGCAGCGTCATTTTACTATAAGGGAAAAGCCCTTGGATAAATGCGAATTGGAATGGAGAATAATCCTGCGCTTCATCAATGAATATATGGCGAATCCCAGTGTTTGATTTCCGGCCTTCAATTAAATCCTGGAGGTATACATATGGTGTCGCATCCTCATACGGAATAATCATGTTGGTTATATTCTCTATTGTATGTGTGCAAATGTCCGCCCAGTTTTGGGGAAGAGATTCATTTGACCTCACCGCTTGTGAAAATAATTGCAGATAGATTTGAGTGGCGTCAACAAATTTCAACTTCTTTACTCTTGCAAATAAGGGCCTAAACTTTTCCTTCACGACCATTTCTGCAAGGAGCTTTTGTTCCCGCTCAAAATCATCGAATGTATTATCAGAGAAGCGATCTTTCTCTTGTAGTCTTTTGAATACCTCCATATAATCTTCTTTTTCAAGAAATTGGATTTCCTCCTCCACCCAGCTCCTAGAACGCTCCCGTTTGACGGCACGTCTTAATTCTTTTAGTAACCATTCCTTGACGAGCTGAACCCTATTTGGAATCGAATAACTTTTTTCAAGAGAATAAAAATAATTATGAATCTCCTTTTTCGAAATGAGTACATCTCCTCTAAAGAATAAATCCATAAAAATTAAACCGTGGCTGGATAATTGGGCTGCATATCGATCAATGATGTTTTTAAATTCCAGGCTTGATTTGAAACAAATTCCTTCTACTCTTGTCTGATAACCTTTATCCTCTTTGCCACTGAGCAAATACTCTATTTGTACGAATGGATCCTCTACCTCAAACGAATTTCCAAACCTTTGATGTAAGTATTCCTGGAAAGTGGATTGCTGCATATTTTCTTCACCAAGCTCTGGTAACACGGTAGCAACGTAACTGTTAAAAAGGGGGTTCGGTGAGAATAGCATGATATTTTCTGCATTTAATGTCCCTCGATACCGATACATTAGGTAGGCAACACGCTGCAGAGCCGCGGAGGTTTTACCGCTTCCTGCTGCCCCTTGGACGAGGAGGACTTTACTGCGCTCGTTCCGAATAATTTCATTCTGTTCCCGCTGAATCGTGGCAACAATACTTTTCATTTGCGTGCTTGCATTGTTCCCAAGAACCTCTTGCAGCATTTCATCCCCTATGGTTATCCCTGTATCAAACATTCCTTTAATTTCTGCATTTCGGATAATAAACTGGCGCTTTAATGTCATTTCCCCTTCGATTGTTCCTTCAGGCGTATGGTATTGTGCGAGCCCTGGAGAATAGTCATAATATAGGCTCGAAATGGGTGCGCGCCAATCATAGATTAAGAAGGTTTCATCGTGTTTATCCATCAATGATGTAATCCCTAAATAAACTTGATCGGGTGCTTTTTCACCTTTTTCAAAAAAATCAATCCGTCCAAAATAAGGGGAATCTTTTAATCTGGCGAGAGTTTTTAGATGTTGATCCAATTGTTTATGTGTCCGCTCACGTTCGGACAGCATTTCAGCCTGCTGCTTTATACTTGCTGCTGTTTCGATCATATCATCCGGCTCATCTAAATTTACGGTTACATCTTCCCAAAAGGTCTTGCGAATTTCGAGAACATCTGAGCGAACCTTACCAGTATTTTGCTCTAAATTTTTCACTTTTTGATCAATTTCCTCTACAACTGAACTGACCCGTTCCTGTTCTATATGCCAGTCTTTGTTTTGTAAATCGCTCATTTAACCACTCTCCAGATAAAATATAGATCCAATTGCTTGACAACCGATTTTTATTGTGTTAATGTTATAATAGGTTATTTGTAATCACCTATAATATAACTTTTTATTCCAAAGGTCATTTTATCATGATTCTTATACCTTTTCAAGAAAATATTTCAAAATGTAAAGGCTGATTATAGGCTTTTTTTTATTCCTTTTTACTCTCCTCTTCTCTTCCACTTTATGATCCACACGAATACTGGCCATCTCAACTAAGCTTATTTTAATAGTATTGGAAAAAGTGCGAAAAAAATTAATAAAAAACAATTGACAATATAGTAGCAATCAACATATAATTTATTTTGAAATTAGTTATTTTAAATTCAAGATAAATCACTTCAAAACAAAATGGAGGAGAAATGAACAATGGCAAAAACTAAATGGGCTTTAGATCCTGCACACAGCAGTGTAGATTTTTCTGTTCGTCACATGATGATTGCAAACGTAAAAGGTACCTTCAATAGCTTTAACGCTTCAATTGAAGCGGATCCAGCTGATTTAACAACAGCAAGTATTGAATTTTCCGTAGAAACAGCAAGTGTGGATACCCGTAGTAAAGACCGTGATGCTCACTTAGTATCTGCGGATTTCTTTGATGTAGAAAATCATCCAAATATGACCTTCAAATCGACTAGCATCGAAAAAACAGATGAAGGTGAATACAATGTTACCGGTGATTTAACCCTTCGCGGATTGACAAAACAAGAAACCTTCTTCGTTACTTTTGAGGGTCAGGGAAAAGATCCATGGGGAAATGAGAAGGCTGGCTTCAGTGCTACAGGTACTGTGAATCGTTCAGACTATGGTTTAGTCTGGAATGCAGCCCTTGAAACCGGAGGTGTCCTTGTCGGAGACAAAGTCAAAATCAACCTACAAATCCAAGCAGCTAAAGCAGAATAATATATTATTATAAAAGAGGCCGCTCCATTTAATATGGGGATGCCTCTTTCCTTCATAGCTTACCCATTCATTCCATCCGGAATAATGGCGACATATCTTCGCGAATGTGATCAATATAGAAATAATCATTACTTGCCGAATCATATACGTAGTCCTTTTTCCAATCGTCGATATTTACAATAATCTCCTTGATTGCCTTTACAAACAAAAGGATTTCCTCATTTGTCATAATAGGGTGGATCGAGAACCGTACCCACCCCGGTTTAACCGACATATCACCTTGGTTTATTTTTTCAGTGATCAGTTTAGAAGTCTTTTTATCAATTTGAAACAGATAATGCCCGTATGTCCCTGCGCAGGAACACCCTCCTCTTACCTGTATACCAAATCGATCATTCAGCAAACGAACAATTAAATTGTAATGGATGTTATCGATTATAAGCGAGACGATTCCAAGACGATTCTTTATTTGCCCGCTTAATATATGGACACCTGGAACGCCCTCTAAGTTTGAGAATAACAGGTTAAGCAGTTCCTTCTCCCTTTTTAATATATTCTCCACGCCCATTTGGTCTTTTAGATTTAAGCAAAGGGCCGTCCGAATGGCTTGAAGTATTCCCGGTGTGCCTCCATCTTCACGTAATTCAATTGCTTCATAATATTGATGCTCACCCCAAGGATTTGTCCATGTTACTGTTCCGCCGCCAGGGTGGTCAGGAATTTTATTCTTATAAATTCTTGAATCAAAAACCAAAACTCCACTCGTTCCTGGCCCCCCTAAGAACTTATGTGGGGAGAAAAGGACTCCATCGAGTTTTTCAAGCGGATCTTTAGGGTGCATATTTATTTTTACATATGGTGCGGAAGCGGCAAAATCAACAAAACAAAGACCTCCATGCTGATGCATCAGTTTTGCGAGTTGATGATAAGGGGTTAGAATCCCGGTAACATTTGAACAGGCTGTGAATGAACCAATTTTCAAGCGTCGATTCTTATACAAAATCAACAGTTGTTCAAGATGCTGAACATCCACTCTACCTTCTGAATCAGGTTTAATTAACACTACATCCCCCAATGTCTCTAACCAGGATGTTTGATTCGAATGGTGTTCCATATGTGTCAAAAAAACCACTGGTCTTTCATCCTCGGACAGCACGATTTGATCCTTCCATTGTTCAGGGACACGGATTCCTAACATGCGTTGCAGCTTGTTGATCACGGATGTCATTCCAAATCCATCAAGGATTACAACATCATAAGGATCTGCATTTACATGTTCTTTAATAATGGTTTTAGATTGCTTATAAATTCCGGTCATCATTAAACTAGTGATATTTGATTCTGTATGGGTATTGGCCATAAAGGGCCCAAACACTTCAGAAATCTTTTGCTCAATCGGCCGATATAAACGCCCGCTTGCCGTCCAGTCCGCATAAATAATATTCTTTTTTCCATAGGGAGACTCAAATTCTTGGTTCATCCCAATCACATGTGAGCGAAACGTTTGAAAATAGTCCTCGAGGTGATCGGGGATTCGAAAGGTTTTACTTCCAATATTGGCAATGATCATGTATGCCACACCTCACAGCATTAGTCCTGTTATTCACTATATGCAGGACACTTTAGTGCCGTTTCAACCGCCTAGATAAAAAATAACCCCATCATAACATGAATAGGGTTGTAGAG
This sequence comes from Neobacillus sp. 19, assembly GCF_049463095.1. NCBI lineage: Bacteria > Bacillati > Bacillota > Bacilli > Caryophanales > Bacillaceae > Neobacillus > Neobacillus sp. 19. The sequence goes on from NZ_JBMPZU010000083.1 coordinate 19,061, forward strand.
ACTTAATATGTAGTAATCCGAGCAGATTCCTTCTTTGTTACCTCGTCAATTTTTTGAATAAACATTTGAAACACTCTTCTCTTTTCCTCGAGGTCCTTTATATATTCCTTCAATTGGTTATAGCTTTCTTCAAATGGTTTATGGTACATTTCACGAATTTTTTCGATAATTTCCTCGTTTACTGTTGATTGAATGACCTGTTTGGTAATTCCATATTTATAAGAATATACCTTCAATTCCTGTGCCACTTCATCATATTCATTGGCAATTTCAGTCAGGACTAGTGAAATATCATCCTTCCAATCATCTAATGATTTCTGTAAATACGATTTTACCATTGTTTCTTCCAAATAAAACACCCGCCCTACTAGAGTCTAGTTCATATTTACACTATTATAACGATGATTGATTACATTGAGGTTTCGAACAGTTTACAGATTTTTATCATTCCCTTGATGAAAAAACTGTGCCTCCCCAATTGAGGATGGCACAATCTCTCCATTCTAACTAAAGGACGGTTTCCTTAAAGAACAATGAGCACCCTCTGAGTGAAGTTCGGGTGCAAATTCTGATAATTTTTTTATAAAATAACAGGTTTCTGGAAAGTGATGTTCCAAGAACCTTAAAGTAGTCTTATTTAATAGTCTCTCTCCTCTGTACTTTTCAACAATAGAACGTATATACTGATTCATTTCAATGACAGTCTTGCCGACTTCTAGTGCCAGTTCTTTCTGCCGTGGGAAACCCTGTTCAGTAAATCGTAAAAATCCCTTTATATGATGATTTTGCAGGATAAACATCTGAAATCTTTGTGCGTACACATCTGTTTGCCTGTCTACTGCTAATTCTATCGGATCTATTAAATTCCTTAATAAAATTATATGCCCCAATTGGTCCTCTAACCATAAATCCAATAATTGATCAAGCCTTAGAGGTGCAGGACGCTGACCGTTTACATAATAAGATAGTAACCGTAAATATTCTTGATTTTCACTTAAGGTTCCATTGAAATACGTCGGCGATAAATTTATGTTAATCTGATTTTTAAGTCTTAAATTCTGCACATTCCCTTCAAAACGGAAATAGTCATAAGCAACCGAATACGACTGATTAGCGAATCCAGTCATTTCACTCGATGAAACATCGAATACTGGATCCAATTGCCAAAGATGATTGAGCAAAGTGTCAAACGACTGTATAAACCTTTTAGCTATTTCAATTTCCTGTATTTGTTCAACAGACAAATGATCGCGGACAAAATTAGCATGATCCTGCAATATTTCCAGCCAAAATAAATGCTCTTCCCACACACGCAGCTTATTTGCCATCCAGATCCCCCCTCTCAATGAGCATATTCACTTCCGCCTGAAATATTGTTATTTATTCAATCCTTACTGCTTTTGCAAACTCCTTGATTGTGGTTGAATATTTAATATAGGTTCTAGGAAGGAGATACAACTCATTTTTCACTCCAGAAGATGAAAAGGGCCCTGGAGTAGTTGTAAGACCGTATAGATAATACTTTTTGGTATCTGTAATTACCTTTTCATTCGTGTTTCCATATGGATATGATAGAGCGATAACTGGTTTACCAGTAATTTGCTGGATCTTTTCCTTTGCATACTTTAGTTCGTATGTTAAATTGGTTGATTTCGTTAAATCTGGGTGTGTCGCAGTATGTGATTGAATTGAGATTAAACCGGAGTCTGTCATCCGTTTTAGATCCACAGACGAAAGTCGGTTAGTGCGGCCAATAAAATCCGAAATGACAAAGATGGTACCTGCGGGCTTAAAATACTTTGTATGAAGCTTTTGAAAAACGGCAAAAGCATTTAGATTATTTTTATAGCCATCATCAAAGGTAATAAAGATTGGTTTCTCTACCTTATTGCGATCCTGCCATTGCTCAAATGTTAATAACGTATAACCATGATCTCTTAAAAAGATGATTTGCTTTTCAAAGTTTTCTGGTGTTACATAAAGCTCTTTAGATCCATGACCAGTATATTCTGCAATGGAGTGATAAACTAAGATTGGTACATTCCCCACCGCAGACACCTTTTCCCCAAGAGTCAGCAAGAGAATAAATAAGAATAGAGATAAAACCTTTTTCATCAAATTACCTCACTTCATTTAATTGGAGTTGCTTTTTTTATATTATTAAACGCAAACGTGGTAAACTAGTCATAATAATAGAAAAAGGAGATTCTGCATGACGGATTACAACGTTTTATTTCTAGATATTGACGGCACCATCTTATCTGAGGATGATACGATTGAAGAATCGACCAAAACGGCTATTTCTCAGGTTCAAGCGAAAGGATTGGAAGTTTTTTTAGCCACAGGAAGACCTCTTCATGAAATTGATGAGATAGCAAAGGAATTAAACATTCGTTCATATATTGGTTATAACGGAGCATATGCAATCTATAATGGGGAAGACATTTTTCTGGAACCAATGGACTCTATATTAGTTAAACAATTTATGAAGACCGCAGCTGAGCACAATCATGAAGTAGTGCTTTTTTCGAATCAACAGAACTTAATAACAGATTTCGATGCACCAGGGATACCAGAATTCATGAAAATGTTTCATTTAACTAAAAATGAAGTTTATTCTCCAGAGTTGAATGTTGATATATTAGGGATGACTTTAGTCAATTTGAAAAATGATGAACTAGCTCTATACGAAAGTGAAGGCAGCATTCATTTATCCCAAGTCAATGTTGATGGAATGCGCCATTGCTATGATGTCATAAGGGATAGAGTGAATAAAGGTATTGGGGTTCAAATGGTTTTAGAGCGTCTTGGCATTCCGAGGGAAAGCTCGATTGCCTTTGGAGATGGCATGAACGATAAGGAAATGCTGCAAATTGTTGGCGAAAGCTTTGCCATGGGGAACGGACACCCTGATATTTTCCAATATGCCAAGCATAAAACGACTGATGTAACTGACTCTGGTATATATAATGGGTTGAAAAAACTCGGTTTAGTTGAATAAAGTGATAAAAAAGTGCAGTCAATTTCAGCGGAAATTGACTGCACTTTTTTATAGCGGCTGATAGCGCGAAAAATATGTTGCTATTTCGTGATTTACGTCTTGTTTTGATAGCTTTTGTCATACAGCAGGAAAAACAGCTACCCGATGGTGAATACCTATGCTAGAAGAAATATTTCCGAGAGATAGAAAGGAATGATAGTGTTTGAAGACCTATACTTTAAAAGAAGTGTCCAAAAAAATAAATGTTACCCCATCAATTGTACGTCAGTGGGAAAAGGACTTTGTGGATTATCTTGATATTCCCCGTTCAAAACAAGGAGCCCGAATTTATTCAGATTTGGAGATTGACCAATTGTTAGAAATAAAACAAATGGCCGAAAAAAAAATCAGTAAAGATGCAATCAGACAATGGTTGCAAAAAGTACAGAACCCTGAAGTAAAAGAAAGCACACCTGCATCCGAGGTCACCTTAGAAATTATCTCCGAAAAAGATATGATACCTGTCCCCGTAGAAGAAAGCGCCCTTAAAAACACCGAGCTTTTTTTCGAAGCAATGGAAACCTATAAAAAAACGTTCTTAAATGAAATCAAGGATGAAATTCGCAGTGTGGTTCGCAAGGAAGTTTTAGAAGAAGTGAAAAAAGAAATAACAAAGGGTACGTATTATACAGTGAAATCCATTTCAGACTCCGTCTATAAATCAACTGCAAATACAAAAGCAGAAATACTTGAGTTATCGAATACCATTGAAAAAGCTTCAGAGACTACGGCTGACTCCTTGCAATACCTTGCCAAAAATATGACAGCCGCTTCACTTGAGACCTCTGAAGAAATCTTTTCACTTTCAAAGCAGTTATCGGAAACATCTAATGAATTATCTCACTATGTTGATCTAACAAACAGTGAAATATCCAGCTTATCAGAAACCATTTCAAAGGACCGTGAATTCTTTGTTGAAGAGCGCAATCAATACCGCCATGAAGTTACACAACGAGAATTAGCATTCCAGCAAATGTTGACCAGTTTTCGAGATGTAGCTGCGGCAAGAGAAAAGAAATGGTGGAAATTCTGGTCATAATTCCTTTAATGAAATGCTCCTTTAATTCTTGTGTGTTTTACTAATATAACGTCACTCATGGTTTTGGGTCATTTTAACATTAGGGGGATTCGACATGAATACAAGTGAAGTAGCAAAATTATTAGGAGTATCTGCAAGTACGGTTCAGCGCTGGGTAAAGCAGCTCGCTCTGCCGATGGAAAAAAATGAGCGTGGACATTATCACTTTAGCAGCGATGATATTAATCTGTTAAAAGAAATTCATGAACAACTGCAAAACGGAACATTGCTGCATGAAATAACTCCCGTGAGTGAGAAAAGAAGTGTGCGCAGAGGGGGTGTAAAAACAGTTGAAAATGACAAAGCAATTGATAAATTAGCAGCGAAAGTGAGCGAATTAGAAGTGAGTTTGAATGCAAAGGCAGATTCAGTTGCTTCCTATCAACTCCTCCAACATCGCCAAGAAATAGAAGAATTGCAAGATCAAGTAAAAATAGTCACATTACAACTGGAAAAACTGCAAAAACAGATAAACGAGTTGACAGCACCTCAACGTTTCGACCAATCGATCAGTATGGATCAAAGCAAAATAAAGCGAAAAAAGAAGAATTTCGTCAGTTCTATATTTGGTTTCTAGCTTTCAATATTTATCTACACATAAAAGACCGGCCATAGTGTATGGTCGGTCTATTTGTTGTATCGACTTAAAACAACCATCAGCACGCGGATAATCAAGCTTCTTTATAATGATTTTCCATCCCAAATAGGTCACCAACATATGAAATATCTTTGACTGTTAACGGCAGATCTCCTGTAGGAATCTTAAGGGAAATCTGCTCACCTAGTGACCTGAGTAGCAGTTGCCTGCCAACCGGAGATAAAAAGGAAATAAACCCTTTATCTGGATCTGACTGTTCAGGCAGACAAATGACAAATTCTTCTGTTTCATTGTCCTCATCGTAAAGTACTGTCACCTTTGTTCCGATAAGAACCTTTGGAAATAATGTAACGAAACCCTTTTTGCTGTTCTTTGACAATAAATCCTCAACTTCTAAGACATACAGGTTAAAAAAGTGTTTAATCCTTTCTTGGATGGGCGTTGAAGATAAATAAAGATGGGTTAATTCCTTGATATTTTCATCTATATATCTTAATTGCTGCAAATAAAATTCGCGTGACAAGTTACTATGGTTCATAATAGATAGCCTCCAAACTAGGGTCAAACTTCCTGCCGCACTTCATTAATTGATTCATATGAACTCCTCCTAAATAAAAAATGAAATCTTCACAACCTTGGAGGAATAAATCCTTCAAAAACGGATGGAAGATCTTAGTATAATCTTACCATATGTAGACAGAAATGTCGCCAATATGGAAGAATAAGAAAAGCCGAACGTAACAGTACGTTCGGCTTCTTAAACCTCGAGCTCAACCAGCGGCCGGGTATATTTTTTAATAACATAACTTCCCAAGGTGATACAGATAATAAAGGAAAGAACGATCAGTAACAGGTAATTCCCTGAAATGAATGGTAAACTTTCATCCGGCAAAACAGCTTGAAGCAATTTAATAATAAAACCATGGAATAAATAGACATACAGTGTCCTTTCCCCTATTTTGGTCAACTTATATTGAGTTGATGGAATCAAAGCTAAAAATCCAAATACTACGATTAAAGTAACCCCATATTGGAATGCCCGTATGAACCCATCAAACCAATCCACTCCGCCCATATTCTCATAGGAAGTATCACCTAACAGCCATGGAACTGCATCTTTTGGAAAGCTCGATCCAAAGAATAACATTGTCGCAATCATGATGACCATACCGGCTGGAAGCGAATATTTTCCCCTAACCACTTGTTTTAGCTGATTTCCATTAAGTAAATAACCCAATGAAAAATATGGAAAGAAGACAAATGTTCTTGATAAGCTTAAAAAGCTGCCCACATTGTCCACATATCCAATGACAATTCCTAATACAAGAGCTAAAGCAAAACCAATCCAGCTGAGTCTTGCAAAAACAAATAACAGCAGAATCCAAAAAAAGAAACTTAATAAAAACCATAGTGTCCAATGAGGATGCAAAAAATCGAAGGTTAATCGCTCTTCCTTCCCGATTAAGAAATAAAAAATGGAATAAATAATTTGAAAGATAAAATAAGGGATTAGTATTCTTTTTATTGTCTTGGTTATATACCCTTTCTTTCTAAACCCTTTCGCAAAATATCCAGAGATGAAGATAAAGGCAGGCATATGGAATAAAAAAATTACCGTATATAATGTGAAAAGTATTCCATCCTGTTCTTTTAACGGACTTATTAAATGCCCGAACACAACGAGAAAAATCAAAATGAATTTTGCATTATCGAAATATTTACTCCTTTTTGAAGTAACAGCCATTCTATCACCCCGCTGATTATTTTTCTTAAAAAGATATTTAAATATATTTTTAAGACTAACAATAATTGATGAGATAAATATCTGTATTATTATTTTAACCTAAAAACATTACATCCTTATGTATTTAAAATTACTTTCTATTGCATTAAAATTACAATTCCACAATAGCAATACCATTTACCTATGAAAAATTTACCACCCCAAATTTTTGGAATGAATGGTCTTGTTGAAGAAAATAAATAAAGAGCCTGGAATCCTCCAAGCCCTTATTGTTTATATTGTCACTATATCAACGAAGTGATTACTAATGATTTCATCATAATTTTCCTTCAATTCCTCTAGTGAAATCTTTAATCCAACTGAAATCTTTTGTAAAAATTCCTGATCCTGCCGTAGCCAAGAACCATAATTTCTTTTTAGGAAACGTTCTGCTTCTGAGTAGGGAAGAGAAATCGTTGTTCAAATCTTTCCCCATTATGGATAAGATCATATCCGCCATTTC
>NZ_JBMPZU010000084.1:0-83764 GCF_049463095.1 Neobacillus sp. 19
TCATTTCAAAAAGAATTCGTGTGCTTTTTTTTACGAGATTACTAAGTCTTTAAGTTTAACTGTACTGCCGGTACCAAAGATTTCTTGCTCCAGCCTTTTTCCAGTTGGTGTTGCCGCAAGACCGCCTTCAGCAGTTTCCCGGAGAGCAGATGGCATCGATTGGCCAATCAAGAACATGGCGTGTATGACTTCATCACAAGGGATTCTGCTTGTAATTCCGGCAAGCGCCATGTCTGCTGCTGTTATGGCATTTGAGGCACCCATGGCGTTTCGTTTCACACACGGAACTTCAACTAAACCTGCAACAGGGTCACATACTAAGCCTAGCATATTCTTTAATGTGATCGCCATTGCCTCTGCAGCCTGCTGTGGCGTGCCGCCTGCCATTTCTACAATGGCTGCCGCCGCCATGCCGCTTGCAGAGCCTACTTCCGCTTGACATCCGCCTGCAGCGCCGGAAATGGAGGCGTTATTTGCGATAACAAAGCCAAATGCTGCTGCCGTAAACAAAAATTCAATCATCTCCGAACGAGTTGGATTCAATTTTTCTTTTACAGCAAATAAAGTACCAGGTACAACACCTGCTGACCCTGCTGTCGGCGTGGCGCAAATTACGCCCATTGCAGCATTTACTTCATTCGTAGCGACTGCTTTACTAACAGCATCCAGTAAAATCGTACCGCCTAAGGCTTTGCCGCTTTTAATATAGTTTTGCAACAGGACTGCGTCTCCACCGGTTAGTCCGGTATGGGAGTGAACACCGTTAAGGCCTCTTTCAACCGCTTGTTCCATAACAGTTAAATTCGTGTCCATTTTTGCGATTACTTCATCCCTTTTAAGCCCAGATACTTCTATTTCCTGCCGAATCATAATTTCAGCTATTTTAACATGATTGCTTTCTGCAAGCTGAACAAGCTCTGCTACATTTCGAAACATGACCACACCCCCTGATGTTTTTTCATCGATCTATTCAACCATGCGAATGACTTGCTTTACATTCGCAAGTTGTTCCAATTCCTCTATTACGGTCCCCTCAATTTTCTGGTCGACCTCTATCACCATTAACGCCATTTCACCTTTTTCTAACCGTGAAACTTCCATATGGCCGATGTTAATTTCATATTTTGATAAAATACTTGTTACCGCAGAAATAATACCAAAGCGGTCTTGGTGTACAACTAATATGGCCGGATGCTCGCCAGAAAGCTTTAACGGAAATGAATTTAATTCCGTAATTTCAATTGTTCCCCCTCCAATTGAAATTCCCACCATTTCAAGCTCGTCTTTCTCATCATATAAATTTATTTTTACAGTATTTGGGTGATCCGTTACTGCCTCTTCCGTTTGAAAAACTACCTCTAATCCCATCTCTTTTGCAATAGACAGGGCTTTAGGCATTCTTTCATCAAATGTATCTAAATCGAGAAGGCCTGCAACAATAGCAAAATCTGTTCCATGACCTTTATAGGTTTTAGCAAAGGAACCATATAGGGAGATAATCGCTTTCTTGGGCAGTTTCCCAAACAGGGTCCTGGCAACCCTTCCAATCCTTGCTGCTCCTGCTGTATGTGAGCTGGACGGTCCGATCATGACCGGCCCGATAATATCAAAAGCTGAGCGATATTTCATTGATGTACCCCCATTTATTTAACCTGTTATTTTTTACCGCCGATATCTTCTCCATTCATTTTACGAGAATTGCTTCAAAGTAACCAGTAATAATTGCTGGTAAAAGTCCTTATTCTGCGCTTTCTCGCCAATAACAATGAAAACGATTACAATATACAGCCATTAAAAATAATATCAAAGATTTACTAGATTTAAAATAACATTTTACTAGCAGCAAACTATTTTATCATTTGTACATTCGGATGAACATAAGAAGCTCCCCGTTTGGAGAGCCCCTGAGCAATTATTATTCTTTATCAACCATTAAATCTGAAGGTCGTTCAAAGGTAATCCTGCCAAATTTTTCTGACCGTATTTCTCTGATCACCAATTCTGACACTTTATCATAATCGACGATACCGCCCGACATCAGACACCCGCGCAATTCTCCAATATGATCAAACATTTCGACAACGTTTTCGGGTAGCGCGTCTAACTGATAGCGTTCCTTCAACCGTTCTGGATAGGCGCGTTCTAAAAATCTTAACGTGTAGACCGTTAAGTCCTGCAGGTTTAATAAAGTGTCTTTAATCGCCCCTGTAATGGCCAGTTTCATGCCTACCTCTTGATCCTCAAATTTCGGCCATAAAATTCCCGGGGTATCCAGTAATTCCATTTCTTTGCCTACTTTAATCCACTGTTGTGCTTTTGTGACTCCAGGTGTATTTCCTGTCTTAGCGATGTTTTTTTTGGCCAGTCGATTGATAAGAGTCGATTTACCCGCATTTGGGATCCCAACGATCATGGCGCGGATAGCTCTTGGTTTTACACCTCTTGCTCTTAAACGGTCAAATTTCTCTTTAAGAATTTCGTTTGAGGCTTGGACAATTTGTTTCATTCCTTCTCCAGCCTGTGAATTGATTGCCAGTGCCTTGATTCCTTTTTCCGCAAAAAAGGCAATCCATTCTTTCGTCACAGTCTGGTCTGCCATATCCGCTTTATTTAATAAGACTAGCCGTGGTTTATGCTGAATAATTTCATCAATCATCGGATTTCTGGAGGAATACGGTATTCGCGCATCCACTAATTCAAAAATAATATCAACAAGTTTTAATTTTTCCGTGACCTCTCTGCGAGCCTTAGCCATATGGCCTGGAAACCATTGGATCGTCAAATAAGTCACCTCCTTCTAAAAGCGTAAGCGCCATGGTGCTCTATTTCACTGTTACAATATGTGCATCTTTTATCGGCCAGTAAACGACGCTTGTTTTACCGATTACTTTACTCATAGGGACGGTTCCAATATGCCGGCTGTCTTTACTGAAGCGGCGGTTATCCCCCATGACAAACAGCTCACCCTTAGGAACGGTCTGACGGCCAATTTTTTCTTCTAATGTAAATGCACCGGTTAATGGCCCATCCTCTACTTGCTTCTTATATTCATCTAAATAAGGCTCTTTATACGCTTTACCATTTACGTATAACGTATCATCCTTATATTCAATCGTGTCACCTGGGAGACCAATCACGCGCTTTATGTAATCCTTTTTCTCCGGGGCATGAAAGACGATAATATCAAATCGCTTTGGCTCACCAATTTCATAACTGAATTTATTGACGATCATGCGATCCTGATCCTTTAATGTCGGCATCATCGATAAGCCATCCACCACTATCGGTGCAAATAGAAAATAACGGATAACTGCTGCCAGTGCTACCGCAATCAATAGGGCTTTCGTCCATTCCCATAGTTCATTCTTCTTTTTTGTCATACAATCCCCACCAATCACTTTAAAAAAATGTCTTATAAAGACTATTTTACATAACTTGCACCTATTTAACACGATGGGATAAAACTTTTTAATCAAACTTTAATATTTCCTTTATAAATTCGCAATAAATGGAAGCAGTAAAAGAAAAATCAAATATGAGTATAAAAAAAGAGCCTGCTCCCGGGCAAGCTCTTTTCTTTTCATATTAGCGGATCTCTTTAATTCTTGCTTTTTTACCGCGAAGGCTGCGCAAGTAGTAAAGCTTAGCACGGCGAACTTTACCGCGGCGAATTACTTCAAGCTTCGCAATTTTTGGTGTATGAACAGGGAAAGTACGCTCAACGCCTACTCCGTAAGAAATTTTACGAACTGTAAAAGTTTCGCTAATTCCACCACCACGACGCTTAATCACAACACCTTCAAATAACTGAATACGCTCGCGAGTACCCTCGACAACTTTAACGTGAACACGTACAGTGTCACCAGGACGGAACGCAGGCAGATCAGAACGAAGTTGTTCTTTTGTGATTTCTTCGATTAATTTATGCATCGTTTTCAACTCCTTCCAACAGATGCTCATGCACACTAACATACCTTTATCTTGCAGCGGAACATCGTTATAAGACCACAACTGAAACGGATCAGTTCAAGTCACAAGAAGTATCATACCATATTTATTGTGGGCTCGCAATATTACTCGGCATCTTTTTTTACTTCTTGTAACCATTTTTCCTGTTCCGGAGTTAGTTCAATTTTATCAAATAAATCCGGCCGTCTATGGAGGGTCCGTCTTAATGCTTCTTTATTACGCCACTCCTCGATTAATTTATGATTTCCTGACAGAAGGACATCGGGTACTTTCAGTCCTCTGAAATCTGCCGGTCTTGTATAGTGCGGATGTTCTAAGAGACCGGTACTAAATGAATCCTTCATGTGGGATTCTTGATTGCCTAGCACCTCCGGCAAGAGGCGGACAACGCTGTCAACCACTACCATTGCTCCAAGCTCGCCGCCGGTCAAGACATAATCACCAATCGATATTTCATCTGTTACCACATGCTCGCGAATTCGTTCGTCATAGCCTTCATAATGACCGCAGATGAAGATCAAATGATCTTCTTTTGCTAATTCTTCAGCTTTCCGCTGTTCATATCGCTCACCCTGCGGGCATAGCAGAATCACTCTTGGCTGTTTACCATGACCATTTTTCTTCAGAGCGGCTACAGCATCAAAAATGGGCTGGGGCTTTAATACCATCCCAGCACCGCCGCCATAAGGATAATCATCAACAGTAGAATGCTTATTGTCAGCAAACTCACGAAAATTGACTACATTATAATTAACTGCCGCTTTTTCTGCTGCTTTTTGTAGGATCGATTGTCCCAGTACTCCGGTAAACATTTCCGGAAACAATGTAAGGATATCAATCTGCATCATGAAAGTAATCCTTCCATTGGTTTAATTAAAACCACTTTCTCTTTGACATCCACTTTTTTTACGACATCATGAATATAAGGGATTAGTACTTCTTTGCCGCCTTTTCCTTTCACAACCCAAACGTCATTAGCACCAGGTGAGAGAATTTCGGTAACCTTGCCGATTTCTTCGCCATCTACAGTAGCAACAAGGCAGCCGATGATTTCATGGTAATAAAATTCATCTTCTTCTAATTCATCCAGCTGTGATTCCGGAACTTTCAGAATCCCCTCTTTAAACTTTTCCACTTCGTTGATGTTTGTGAATCCTTCAAAAGTAAGTAATTCAAAATTTTTATGTGTGCGATGGCTCTTCACGGTTAGTTCAATAGACTGATTTGATTTTGGCATAAATAAATATAAAACATTTCCTGGTTTATAGCGTTTTTCAGGGAAATCCGTTTTCGAGATCACACGGACTTCACCCTTAATTCCTTGTGTATTGACGATTTTCCCAACGTTGAACCATTTATCCATTGTCCATTTTCACCTAATTTCTTCAATAATTCCATCTTTAATGATGATTGTACGCTGCCCTTGTCTCTCGTCCCAAACATCGCCAACATTCACCTCAACGAGAGCCTGAACTTCCTTTTCTTTTAACTCACTGCCTAATGGTAGGATATGTAATTGTTCCACTTGAAACTCAATAAGCTTTATTTTTTCTTTACGCATTTGAATTTCTTTTTCAAACTGCTGTTTTAATGGTCCTGGTGAAAAGTTTTTTGTTTTCTCCAGCCGTTTCTGTTCAAATTGCAGCTGATCACATTCTTTCTGCAGCTGTAATTTTTCGGACTGATACTTGTTAAATAGCAGTTGTTTACTATTTTCTGTTAGTAATTGCTTTACCACAACTGTTTGGATTATTTGCATGTAGGGACCTCCTTTTGCATTTATATAGCAAAAAAGAGAGGAAATAATCCCTCCCTTTTATCTAGATGCAAAAAGCTATTCACCAATTTCTAGAAAAATTTTCTTCTGTTGTGATGATCCTGCTGCATAAACAACAGTTCTAATGGCCTTTGCAACACGCCCTTGTTTCCCGATCACTTTTCCCATATCTGTCTTATTCACAGTAAGGTGATAGGTAATGCGGTTATCCTCTTCATCGGCACGGACGTAAACGTCTTCCGGAAAATCAACAAGGGGCTTAACAATCGTTTCAATTAGATCTTTCATAGCTGACTGCTATTACTTGCCTAATTTAGCGTTATGGAATTTTTCCATGATGCCTTGGTTTGAGAAAAGGTTACGAACGGTATCAGATGGTTTCGCACCGTCTTTTAACCATTTAAGAACTAACTCTTCGTTAATTTCTACTTTAGCTGGTTGCGTAACAGGATTGTAAGTTCCTACGATTTCAATGTAACGTCCATCACGTGGTGAACGAGAATCTGCAACTACGATACGATAGAAAGGAGTTTTCTTAGCTCCCATACGTTTTAAGCGAATTTTTACTGCCATTTTAAATAAGCACCTCCGAATAGTTTCACACAAGATAGTATAATATCAATTCTTTTATTGTTTGTAAAGTGTTTTTTCTTTACAAGCAGTATTACCAATTTCAGCCAAACCGAAACATCCTAGAACGGTTTAAATGGAAATTTGAAGCCGCCCTTTTTCTTTCCCTTTTGCTGCATTCCCGTCATTTGCTTCATCATTTTTTTCATATCTTCAAATTGCTTTAATAAGCGGTTAATTTCGGTGACAGGACGCCCGCTTCCTTTGGCAATTCTACGTTTGCGGTTCGCATTCAGGATCTCGGGATTGTTTTTTTCTGCCTTTGTCATGGATTGAATAATCGCTTCCACATGGGCAATTTGTTTCTCATCAATTTGAAGATTATTCAAACCTTTGATTTTGTTTGCCCCTGGCATCATTTTTAATAATTCATCAAGCGGGCCTAAATTTCGCACTTGGCCTAGCTGATCCAAAAAGTCTTCCAATGTAAATGATGCTGTCCGCATCTTCTGTTCTAACTCTTTTGCCTTTTGTTCGTCGACATTTGCTTGGGCTTTTTCAATCAGTGTCAACACATCACCCATACCTAAGATCCTTGAGGCCATTCGTTCAGGATGGAATGGTTCCAAAGCATCCATTTTCTCGCCCAAACCGACAAATTTAATCGGAGTTTGGGTGACGGCACGGATAGACAATGCGGCCCCGCCCCTTGTGTCACCATCAAGCTTTGTAAGAACAACTCCGGTTAAACCGAGCTGTTCATTAAAACTTTGGGCCACATTGACGGCATCTTGTCCTGTCATCGCATCGACAACAAGGAAGATTTCATCTGGTTTTGTAAGCTCTTTAATATCCTTTAATTCGTCCATTAAGGTCTCATCAACGTGTAGTCGACCAGCCGTATCAATCAGGACATAGTCATTATGGTCTTCTTTCGCTTTCGCGATTGCCTGCTTGGCGATTTCAACCGGGCTCACTTGATCACCAAGAGAGAAAACAGGCATATCTAATTGCTTACCAAGAGTTTGAAGCTGCTTAATGGCAGCTGGACGATAAATGTCCGCAGCAACCAGCAGCGGTTTGCGGTTATACTTCTTTCGAAGTAAAAGCGAAAGCTTACCTGTTGTTGTTGTTTTACCGGCACCCTGCAGCCCAACCATCATGATAACGGTTGGCGGACGATTCGAGGCAGCAATCTTACTTTGCTCTCCCCCCATTAGCGCAGTCAATTCCTCATTAACGATTTTGATGATCTGCTGACCTGGAGTTAAGCTTTTCAGAACTTCCTGCCCTACGGCGCGTTCACTGACTTTTTTCACAAAATCTTTGACGACTTTAAAGTTAACGTCTGCTTCTAGTAAGGCAAGACGCACCTCACGCATCATTTCTTTTACATCCGCTTCCGAGACCTTTCCTTTTCCGCGGATTTTTTGGATTGTATTCTGCAGTCGGTCGGCTAATCCTTCAAACGCCATTCATGCCGCCTCCTAATCTAATTTCTCAAGCTCAGTAACCATATCTAACATTGCCTGTTTTGAAGGGTTCTCCTCTTGAAGTAATTCCTTCACTTGCCTTATTAGTTTTGAACGCTCTTGAAATTTCTGAAATAATAACAGCTTTTCCTCATATTCCTCGAGCATCGCTTCCGTCCGCTTTATATTATCATAAACGGCCTGACGGCTTACATCATACTCTTCGGCAATTTCACCCAATGAGTAATCATCTAAGTAATAGAGAGACATATAGCTTTGCTGCTTTGGCGTTAACAACGAATAATAGAAATCATAAAGAAAGTTCATTCGCGTTGTCTTTTCAAGCATCATGCCCAGATTCCCTCCAATGCCATTGTTAAGTGAAAAGCCTTTACGAAAGTAAGTTTATACAATCTTACCCTTTCTGTCAAGAAAATATCTTTACAATAACGAAAAGCGGATTTCTCAGAGATTTTTTCTTTTCTTCGCTTCGAGCAGCCGTTTCATCCTGTCTTCTTTTTCTAATTGGCTGACTTTTGGTATGTTTCTCTTTCTATGATTTAAAAGGTTTTGTTCTTGTTTTGGCTGGTCTCCATTTGTTGTTTCTTCGTTCCATTGATCCTTAATTATTTTCCTTGGTTTCTCCGTACTTGACTTATTTTTTTCTTTAGCTTTAGTAAGCCGGTGAAGAGCTGTTGTCCGCCCTTCCCTCAACATTCTTTAGTGGTTTCCGGAAAAGCCGGACGAAGAAATAAAATGGCTGCAAACCTAATCTTCTAATCATAATTTCTAGCACAAGCAGCAGGAAGGCTGCTAATAATAGCTGCTGGCTGATGGACTCTTTCTTTTTTTGCCTATCCTTTAAAGGCCTGAATGCTTCTTTCGCCGTTTTTAATTCTTTACCTCCGGTGATTGCTGCCAGTTCTTTTAGCAGCTCCTTATTCGTCCCCTTTAACAAAAATTCTTCCGAATAAGGGACAGTGAACCCCGTTTGGAACAATTGGTCACGCCCATCCCCAGCTGTTTGTTTCACCCGTAAAAAATACATCCCGGGATTATTGGGGAAAGTCACTTCAAATTCTCCTGGTGCAACCGGCTTAGCATTTGTATCCATTACCGAACCATTTTGCGAGACAACTGATACATCAAGGGGTAAAAATTGACCGTCAGCCGCTTTTAAGCGGACTATCGTATTGCCATTCTCTTTTTCCACGGTTAATCGGAACGGTTCACTGTCATATTGCGGCAGTGATTCGGCGGCAAGCATATTAATAAATTGCGGCCAGTTGTCCCATTTTGACCAATCTCCGGACCATTTTCCTGTCATATCGGAGGTAAAGGCAAGTGTGGTACCCAAACCATATTGCCATTCAGCCAAAATAGGATCCTTTTTCTCACTTATCAATGGCACTTTCGCTCTGTTTTTCGCTGTTACCGCGATATAGGCATTCATTTTTGGGATACCCTTTTCAAACATGGGTGTCCACTTTGGATATGGCTTTACGGCAGGGTAAAACGGTTTGTCCTCAATATAGGTTCTTGTTGTCATGACCGTTTCCCTCGAGAGGATGCTGGGGATGACAGATGCATCCGTGACATCATAAAACCGTCCGCTTCCTTGTCCTGCAAGCCCTTCTAAAAGGTTTCTGTCGGCGTCACTTCCGAGAGCGACGGTTGACAATGTAACGTTATTCTTTTTTCCTTCTTCAATCAGAGCTTGATAGTCTCCGCCTGCAGCTGACTGCCCATCCGTTAACAAAATTATGTGCTTTCGTTGCAGCTTTAAATCTTTTAACTCTTGATAAGCCTTTTCTAGTGAAGGATAAATGTTTGTTCCTCCACCGACAGAAACAGAACGGATTTGTTCCATTACCTTTTTTTTGTTTTTGAGCGGGGCGGTTTCGACAATCACCCATGGGCGGTCATCAAAAGCAATAAAGCCGAGGGTATCTTTTTCTCGCAATAAATCGACGGAACGGGCCGCAGCCTCCTTCGCTAAGGTCAGTTTATTCCCGCTCATACTGCCGGAACGGTCAATGACTATCATCAATCCAAGTGATGGCATCTCATTCTTTCCCTTTATATCCATATCAACGGGCAGTAATTTCTCAATTGGTGTCTTAAAATAACCACCGAGGCCAAAGCTATCTTCACCGCCCAGCATGACAAAACCAGTTCCAAATTCCTTGACTGCTTTTTCAATCAAATTCATTTGCTGTTCACTGACCTTTATGCCCGGAACATTATTAAAAATAATGGACTGATACTGTAAAAAACCAGCTAAGGTTGTTGGAAGCTTCTCAGGGATCAGCTTATCAACCCTTAACCCAGAGGATTTCAGTATATCTGCCAATGGATCTTCCTGATTGCCCTGAACAACTAACACTCTTGGTGTTCCTTTTACATTTGTTACCGCATAAAGAGAATTATTTTCGATAAAAGTATCCTTTTCAGCCGCAATTTCAGCCTTATAAATCGCCATGCCTGTCTCAGTTGCAATATTTGAAAATGAAAATTCATTTTGACCTTCCTTTACGGTTACCCGCTCGTGAAGAATATCTTTATCATTTAACGAAATCCTTACATCGGCTTTTTTTTCACTATTACTTACAATCGATAATGTGATGTTTGCTTTTTCACCTTCGTAGATTGCAGGGGGAACTTCCAGCTTTGTAAGAGCCATATCCTCGCGAAACTTTTGCTTAAAATGGACATAATCCACCTCAAGGTTTTGATTTTTTATCAGCCTTGCCGCATCTTTACTGGTACCCGTTGTCTCATTACCATCAGTTAATAACACAATTCTTCCGCCTTGTCCCTTTTTGAACAACGAGGCAGCAAATCCAATTCCTTCTTCCAGATTTGTTTCTCCCGTTTTCATCTTCCCGCTAAAAGGTACTGCTGTTGTTTTTTTTGTTGTAAGCGATTGTTCGACCATCGCTCCATCTGCAAACGAGGCAATGGCGAAGGATTGGTTTTCCTTTTTCGCAAGAAGGCTGTCATCAAGCCACCCGAGCGCATCATCTTCTACATTTTCGAAACTTGCCGATCGGTCAACGAGAAAAACGATCGATTCCTCTTTGATTGGCAGCAATAGTTGCGGAATTGTAAGAGCAAAAACAAGCAAGAAAAATAACAGGGTCCTCAGACAGCCAATCCACACCTTTTCCGGAGTGAATGATTTTCTCATTTGTCTAAAATAAAGAGTCATTAAGAAAAAAACCGGGAGCAATAGAATGAGAAGCATTGGATACTTAAGCTCTAAATCCACGTCTAAATACCTCCCATTCTGCAATGAGCAAGAGCAGAACCACTGCCGTCAGCCAAATCCACAACGATTCATTCGATTTGACTGTAAGCTCTTTTTTATTTTCCTTCAGACCCTGCAATATAAATGAAGCTTCCGAATGCGGACTTTTTTCACGATCATCAAGAAGAACAGAAAAATAATATACTTGACCTTCTGATATAGCTTGATAGATTCCCGGTTTATATGGGGCTTTAAAATTCTCACTAGCTAGGTCCAGGGTTGATAAACTTTTTCCCGAAGCATTAAAAATTTCCATCCCCGCTTGATGATTTTCAAGCTGAAGCCACTTTTCCTCCCTTGGCTGAAAGTAGCCTAGAAATCCTGATTGATTTGATAACCACTGATAGCTGTTATAAAGAAAGATCGGAAAACCAGGATGCAGCGGCCAATCCGTATTCTCAAGTGCGAAGTTAAAAATAATGATCGGCTGTCCTTGTCTTGTTCCTGTTTGAATTAACGGGTGATTGCCGCTGGTTACAATCGTTTCCCATTCCCCCTTTATTGGCATAACAGCATATTTTATGTATGTTTTTTCCATATCTACGAATTCAGTGAGACTTGAATTAGTGCTTTGAATCGGCTCCTTTAGCTCAATTGGTTCGCCTGATTTATTGACATATATCACCGGCAATTTCGGCAACTCATCAACCGGAAGCCCTTCCGCAAGAATAATCCCGCCTTCTATTAATCCCGCAGCATTGTTTTGATCTCGCTGCATCGCATGGATGCCCAACGTTTCCAGTGCTTTTATGAAAAAAGGATTTGTTTCCCCCAGTGCATAAACGTTTGGATTTAAGTTACTGTACACTGCGGTTAGTTCGTTATCAGCGATATAATGGTCCCCGGATTTGATCTCCGCTTGATAGAACCTGTGCAGCGGCAGGTCAGGCATATTAATTACCACTTGTTTACCTGAAGGAATGGTTACCTCTTGCTGAAAGATTGTTTGATTTTCACTTGTGATGACAAATGGGATTGTTTTCGACTCTTCCATTTGATTTTCTACTACTGCGAGGCCGGAAATTCGATTGTCCTTTCCCGCGACCCCAAATGAAAGAATCGCGATATTATCTTGAACCCCCTTTGCATTATGGATTTCATATGAACCATTTTCTTTTACTTCAGCAAGGTCCTCCTTCTTTATCGCATCTGAAAATAGATGGATGACCGTATTCTGCTGTGAAATAAGTGATTCCGCGAGCTTCACACTCTTTTTGATATTTTCATGTTCATAGGTTACTTGCAGCTCATCAATCATCTTAAGAATGACATTTGGATTTGTTTCCCGGTTCAATACTATTTTGGGTTTAGTTCCAGCAATAATGATGGTGACTTCCTGATTATTTAACCGTTTAGCCATCTGTTTCATCTCTTGCTTTGACTGTTCAAAGAGCGGCTTGTCACCTTTTTGTGCTGACATAGTTGCTGATGTATCAACAATCCAAATGAGCTGATCTCCCCTAACCCCCTTCGAGTGCCAGATCGGTTTTGTTAAGGCAAGCATTAACAATATAAGGGCCGCGATTTGCAGCCAAAAGATGAGATTTTGCTGTAATTTTTGAATCCACGGTGATGCTTTCCACTCATTCATTGCCTGCTGCCATAGGAGATTTGAAGGATTAATGATTTCCTTATACTGTTTCCGAAAAAAATATAATAACACAACAAAGGCGACGAAAATGACGAGTAGAAAAAACAATGGGTTAGCAAAATACATTTCAATCACCTCTGTTAATAAAGCATCCTTTTCGCCGAACACTCATGAAATAAAAACGCTGGGAGGTCAGCATGATCTGTTGTCATTAGATAACTGAAGCCGAACCGGCGGCATAAAAGTTCAAGTTTGTGATTATGCATGTTCAATTGCCTTTGATAGTTTCCTAAAATAAATTCATTCATTGATACCTGTACACTTTCTTTTGATTCACTATCAATCAGCTTTACATCCCCTGTATAAATCGGATTTAATTCTTCCCCGCTTAATAATTGGATCAATGTAACTTCTTGTTTTCTAGCGGCGATGGAACGGAATAATGACTCAAAGGACTCAAGCGGCTCAAGGCCGTCCGTAATGAGAATGGCCAGCTGGTTATTCTTTAACGAATTTTTGTGAAGGTTTTCGGTAAATGTTCCGGAACCCTCATGCAATGGGAACTGAAGAATATCAAAAAACACTTTCTTTGCGTACACGGACCCTTTTCTGCTAACCTTTACAAATGGCTCCGAAGAAACCGGGACAAACGACAAGCGGTCTTCACCTGATAGGGCAATAAAGCTAAAGGAGGCTGCAAGTTCTTTTGCCCGAGCCCACTTTGTTTCTATTGCCTGCATTGAACCAGAGACATCTAAAAAGACCGTTATCGCTAATTCCTGTTCATCTAAAAACCTTTTGATATAATGCTTGTGCGTCCTGCCATAAATATTCCAGTCAATTTGCCGGACATCATCCCCGGGCTGATAAAGTCGATAATCCGAAAATTCAAGTGAAGTACCAAACTTATTCGCCTGTCTTCTTCCTTTATGAGCGCCAAGCCTTCGTGTCTTTGCCATCAATCTTAGTTTCGCCAGTCTTGGAAGCATGGAATGCATATGAGCTGTCATGCTTGGCGTTCTGCCTTTCCTGCTTGTTCCAATACATCTTTAATCAAGTCGTCTGCTGTTACACCGTTTGCTTCTCCCTCAAAATTCAATAATAAACGGTGTCTTAAAACCGGGATGGCCGTCTGTTTTAAGTCTCCCATAGAAATATGGAATCTTCCGGCAACTAATGCTCTCGTTTTTGCCATTTGAATCAGACCCTGTAATCCTCTCGGCCCGCTGCCGAATTGAACGTATTGTTTAACCCTTTCAGGGGCATCTCCCGAAGCAGGGTTGGTCGCATCTATGATGGAGACCGCAATATTTAATAAATCATCTGAGACTAATATTTCCTTTGAAAGCTGCTGTAAGGCTAATACGTCGGAGGCGCTTAATATTTTCTTTAATTGCGGCACCGCAATACCTGTCGTTCGTAAAGCAATCTCTTTTAGATCCGCTTTTGTTGGATAATCCACTTGTATTTTACAAATAAAACGGTCCATTTGCGCCTCAGGGAGCGGATAGGTGCCTTCCATATCAATCGGGTTCTGGGTAGCCAGCACAAAAAATGGCTTGGAAAGCTGTTTAGTAGTGCCCATCACCGTTACCGTCTGCTCCGCCATCGCCTCTAACAGTGAACTTTGGGTCTTTGGCGTGGCCCGATTAATTTCATCGGCCAAAATAATATGGCCAAACAATGGTCCCTCATGAAAAACAAACTCCTGCCTGCCGTCTAATCCCGGCTGCAGAATCATCGTGCCGGTAATATCTGACGGCATTAAATCCGGCGTAAATTGAATCCGATTAAACGATAAATCCAGGCATGCTGAAATCGAGCGGACCAGCATGGTTTTTCCAAGGCCCGGCAGCCCCTCTAATAACGCATGTCCGCCCGAAAAAATACTCCACAGTACTTGATCAATCACTTCTTCTTGACCAACGATAAAATTCTGTAACTCTTCTTTTACCATTTTTAGCTGTTGTGCTGCCGAAATAAATTGATTTTCTTTCTCTTTTAATTGGGACAATTGTCTGTCACTCCTTATTCGGATCAAGCAATAAAAAATAGTTTTTAACGATTTCTTCTAAATCAGAAGGCAGCTTTACCCGATCGGTACTATTGCGATAGGCTTCTGCATAGGTTCCGTATACTTCTTGATAGGAGCGAAGCTGGCCTTTTAAAATAGGCCCGTTTCCCTCATACTGTTCCGAGGGGCTGCCATTGCCAATGGCACCTGTATCAGTCTCAAGATTGTCTTTACTGACTGCTTTCTCCGGAATTGTAAGAAGCTGGCGCGAACCCTGCCCGAGTCCGGCACCACTTCCGGAACCCGTTCCCTTTCCGCTTCCTGTACCCTGACCTGATCCATTGCCATTCCCACTGCCAGTGCCCTGGCCTGATCCATTTCCACTTCCTGTGGCATTGCCATTTCCTTGTGAGCCATTTCCGGCTGATTGCTTTCCTTGACCTCCGCCTTGTGAGCCTGTTTTAGATCTGCCGTTTTTGCCATTTTGCTTGTTTGTTTGACCTCCATTAGACTGAGTGGGGGAATTAAGGGCTACTTGTTGGGGCTGCAATCCGTTTCTAAGCATTTCAGTTTGCAGACTGTCTGCTGCTTCTCCAAGGGCCGCTTGTGCATCAGCAAGCTGATTCATTACATTTTCCGAGTTTAAAGCTTCAGATATCTTCTTGGTCAATTCAGCTAATTCTTTTTCAGAAAGCTGGCGGTTCAAACCCGAGAGCTTGCTGAATGCCTGCTTCTCGCTTTCAGACAAGGAATCATATTTATGGTTAAACCGTTCAAGTTCCTCTTTTAATTTTTTTCTATCCCCCTCTTCAAGAGCAGCTGCCAATTGACTTACATCCGTATTTTTTAATTCTTGCTGCAATGAATGAAGCTTGTCCAGTTGTTCTTTTTGCTTCAGTGCTTTTAATTCAAGTTCCTTTTTTTGCTTTTCCAATTCCTCAACTGCTTTCTTGAGTTCAGGACTCTTGGCAATGATCTCCTGCGCCTGTTGGAGCGCTTTTTTCTTTTCCTCGTTCTTTTCCTTATCAATCTTTTCTCCCAGTTTCTTTACGGCCTTCTTTACTATTTTCGATTCCGTTTCTTTGACCACAGCCAATTGCAGGTTTTGATTTGGAAAATACTGAAGAAGGATTGCCAGACCTAACAGCAGTGCAGCCATCAAAAGCCATTTGGGCCTAACCTCATGTTTTTTCCTTGATAAAACATGATGCTGTTCTTTTTTCATAAAAGTAAGTGCTTCGGCAAGCTGCAATTTCTGCAGCATGCCATCATCGTCTATAAACGAAAAGGCTGTGATTACACGGTCATCCGGTATATAGTCATTAAAAAGACTTGCCGCCTCCCTATATCCCGGCTGAGACCGCCAACAACGAAAGACAAATACAAGAAGCATGAAGAAACCGCCATACCAAATCATTTCATGATAGTAAGGGATGACAACTAATCGTGCCGCGGATAAAATGAGAACCGAGAAAGCCAAAACAGTTAGCAGCCAGTAATGAAGCTCGGTAATGATTCTTTTTCGTAACAACTGCCTTCGTATTGGCTTTAGCAGCTGAAAATAAAGCTGTTTATCCTCCATCTGCCTCAATCCTTATCCATTTGATTTAACTTTCATATTTGGACGGAGTTTTCGAATACTAACAAAAATCATAATAAGAAAGATGATGGTATACGAAATCAAATAGGCTGCCCATAATGGGAAATGGATTCCCATCCCTGCTTGACTGGACAATTCGATGAAAGCAGTCGGTTCCAGAATACCAAACAGAATCATGAGCGGATTCAGCATAACAAAGAAGTATGGGATCGGGTTATTGGCCGTGATCCCCATTTGATTGACAGACATTGTAACCGTGAACAGGAAAGCCGTTCCGGCTGTTAAGAATAAAGTAACACCATACGTACTTACCATCGCAATAATGGTCTTTCGAACCAGTGTGGAGAGAAAGATGCCGATGCTGCCATAGACAAGGATCGTAAAAATATAAAAGCCAAGAATCGTTACGACTTGTCCGGGTGAAATTCCGCCAAACAAGAAGACTATGCTGTATATCGGCATGCTAGCGACAATCATCAATAATAAAAATGAAACAGATGAAATTAACTTCCCAAGAATAATACTGGTGGAACTCTGATTTGTGGTTAATAAAATATTTAATGTTTGCTTCTCCCTTTCCCCGCTAATGACCCCTGCGGTTAAACCGGGTGTAATAAATAGAATTAACCCCATTTGGATAAAAGTCAGCAGCATAAACATCTCCCTGCTTTGATCCGGACGGAACAGCCCCATCGGTGAGTTTTGAGTTTGTAAATAGATAAACCCAATGATTAGGATGGAGAGTGCCAATAAATAAAAAGCTAAACCGAGAAAACTTTTAAAAGAGCGGAACCTCAGCTTAAATTCCTTATTTAAAACAGGATTGAGGAAAAGATTTCTCACGATAGTTCCACTCCTTTCGTAATCTCCATAAATACATCCTCAAGGTTTGTTTCAGTTTCTGAAAAACTGATAATAGGGATATCGTGTGACAGGGCTGCTTTCAACAGCAGTACCTGCTCTTCCACATTTCCGCCAAACATGAATTGGAGCGATTCCCCGTCATCCCTTCTTGCTACTTGACTCACATGCGGTTGATCCTCGAAGAAAAGCACCGCTTTTTCCCACTCACGATACAGCCTGACAATAATTAACTTCTCCCCTTGAAGGCGTTGTTGAATTTCAGCGACAGAGCCCTCTGCCACCAATCGTCCTTGGTCAATAATCCCAATTACATCACACATTTCTGCAAGTTCTGGCAGGATATGTGAAGATATTAAAATCGTTTTGCCCATATTCTTTAATTCTTTCAGGATTTCTCTCATTTCAACCCGTGCCCTCGGATCAAGGCCAGAGGCAGGCTCATCTAGTATCAGGACCTCGGGATCATGAATCAATGATCTTGCCAGGCAAAGTCTTTGCTTCATTCCTCTCGAAAGGACGTCAACATACGAATCCTGTTTATGTGTCAAATTAACTAATTCAAGAAGCTGAGGGATTAATTTCTTTCTTTCGCTCTGGCTGATTCCATAACTTGCACCGTAAAAATCCAAATACTCAACGGCCTTTAATTGATCGTAAACACCGAAGAAATCAGGCATATAGCCAATTTGACTACGGACAGCTTTCGGCTCTTTCGAAATATTATAGCCATTAATATAAGCCGTTCCGGAGCTTGGGGAAAGCAATGTTGCTAATATCGAAAAGGTCGTCGATTTCCCGGCACCATTTTGACCGACAAAACCAAACACGGAGCCTTTGTCAATAGTAAGATTTAAAGAATCAAGCGCGGTAAATTTTCCATACCTTTTCGTTAAGTTAATAATTTCAATCATGAGCTGATTCCCCCCTTTATCGCAAGCGCCGGCATCCTGACGAGAGGGTCACCTTGTCCGGTTTTTATCAATTTGATAGTAATTGTCCCGTCCTCCGATATATATTGATCGAGTTGTTCCTTGATGGTTGTATGGGAATCAGGTAAAGGCAAAAAGGTTCCCGTTGTATGATTTAGGAGTGAATACGTAACATTCCCGCCATACCAAGTAATATCAAGTTCTTGAAAACTCGCTTTTCCGTTCATCAGCTGCTTCGGAAGCTCCAAAACATAGTCATATTCGCCGTCATCAAGTTCCTTTTCGTTGCGGGTTCCTGTCATTTCATTGAACACACCGCCGCGGATGGTGTTGATATAGTTTCGAAACATATCATCCTTAATGGTGAAAGAGCCGCTAATGTTTGTTTGGATATCTAAGGATTGATAGATTAGCGTTAATCCATTCTTAACCGCGTTCTTTCCTTTTAAATCAGCTTTAATAACAGAATCCTTTGTATAGCCATAAAGAATAGGCTGATTTTCTGTTTGGGAATCGTCATATAAAAATTCCACTGCACCGGATTCCATTCTTTCCCTTTTTATTTTATCCACATCTTGCGGAGAACTTGGCATCTGGTAGGAATTCCCCTGACTATACGGTCCGGCTAGATAATCCTGCTCCAATGTTTTATTTACCGTAAGACTCTCCCCGCTTTTCAACGGGCCAAGCTCGAATCTTTTTGCTGCCCGACCATATAGTCAACTCTTCAAAGTCATAGGGAAAATGATTGATAATATTCCCTGTTAACTTCTTATTTTCATTGGTTAGTTTTATCTCAAATTGGCCGGCATCTTTCTTTGAAGCCTGGCCATAAAAGGTTCTTAAAGACCAATATTCGACATTTGGAAAAGTGACACGATTAGCGTTTCTGCTATTTTCCAATACGGCATATCGCTTTCCATCCTCCACTGCAATGGAAGATGACCCCGGCACACCGTTGAAGGTTCCTTGCGAAAAATTCAGGTCATAATCGCCGCTTGTATTCGAAAGAAAGCTAAAAGCCTCATAACCATTTAACTGACCATGTTCTGCCCTATAGATGCCGGTTTGGTTCATCTGCGGGTTAGCGATTCTGTCTTTTGCCCCAATTGCAAAGATTCCTACTGAGGAAACAAGGGCAACAGCGGCAATAATCCACCAAGCATGCTCCCGTTTATCCAGTCTTTTTAACATGAAATACAATAACGGTGCGAGTACCATGAGATAAATGAACAGGAACAGGCTGATTTGCCCAACGGAAAATTGTGATCCCGCAAAGTATTCATTCATTTCGGCAAATTCATTAAACAACATGTCATAGCGATTTGGGCCGCCTTTTTGAAATTGAACCGGGGTGACCGTATTTAGAATCGGACTTAAAGCAAACCATTGACCATATTCGTTCCAGGAAGAGAGTGGTTCATCACCTAACGAAAAGGCCGTCTGCCATATTTCTCCGGCACCGTATCCTTTATGAACAACCATTGGTATCTCGCCGCTTTTGAGTGCGACTTCCGCTCCCCGATCCAACTCGCCAATAAATACTGGAATGTTCGGAAATGCCGGTTGTGCCGACGCCACTTGGAACATTTTTGTATCTGCGAGTTCCTCTTTATTAGATTTCATTGGCAATTCCTCGTAAAGGCTGCCATAAGAACCCGCTGCATCAGGCGCAGCACCGGCAATCAATATCCCGCCATTTTGAATCCACTTGAGGATTGCTTGCTGTTGTGATTTTTTCAGTTTAGAAACGCTAAACTCATCAATTAATATGTAATCAAACAATGCTAAGCCTAGTTCGTCTTCAGGAATCATCTCTTCAGTTAATACGATTGATTCAAGATGATTTGTTGTTGCCATCACCTTTAATTCTTTTAAACGGTCGGCATTCTCACTTAACATCCCTAATGTTCTGCCATCCGGATCCAGATATTTGGGCTTTAGGATTTTATCTCCGGCGAAGGCTTGCTCATTCCCATCTTTCCAGCTGCCTTTATATAAAAAGATCGTCTGCTTTATTTGCCAATTATTGAAATATTCTTCTGAAAAACCTGGTAATGACATCGTATAAGTTTTTTTGCTTCCCTTTGGTACATCAATGGACAATACCTTTGCCCCGCTGGAATTATATGTTGACGCAAAATTGAAAAGAAGTTCGCCGGTGAAATCTGCCCCGCTATTTTCAACTGTTACTTGAACAGGAAAGCCGCGGTCGCTTTTCACTTTTCCATCGAATCCTTCTTTTACAGAAATTTTAATAAAACCAGCTTCTGCTTCAGCTGGAACTGCTGCTTGACACAAGAAAAACACACACATGAGTAAAATAAAACACAGCCTTTTCTTTAACAAAAAGATTCCCCCTAAAAACCTCTCAGATCTGTCTATTTAATAGACGTAAAAGCTTGTCTATTACACTACAATATTCAAAAAAAACATCAAATTATCCTACCCATCCTTTCCATATATCCTTTTGTGTAATTTTACACTTTTGGCAAATAAATGCAATATTTTTTTAGATATGCGAAAAAAACAGCAGCGACATCGCTGCTGTTTGAATGATTCTATCTCTGTATTATTCGCTTTTCTCTACTTGGTCGGCAAACAATCCGTATACGTATTTTTCAGCATCAAATTCTTGCAGGTCATCCATCTTTTCACCAAGACCGACGAATTTGACCGGGATTTTCAGTTCGTTACGGATGGCAAGAACGATACCGCCTTTTGCCGTTCCGTCTAATTTAGATAATACGATACCGCTTACGTTGGTCGCCTCCTTAAAGGTCTTTGCCTGAATCAGTGCATTTTGCCCAGTTGTTGCATCTAGGACAAGGATGACTTCATGAGGAGCATCCGGAATTTCTCTTTCAATCACACGCTTTACCTTCTCAAGCTCTTTCATCAAGTTCACTTTATTTTGCAAACGGCCCGCTGTATCACACAGTAGAATATCAGCTTTACGTGATTTAGCTGCTTGGATGGCATCATACATGACTGCAGCAGGGTCTGAGCCTTCTGCCTGCTTAATTACCTCGACACCCACTCGATCGCCCCAGACTTCCAGTTGTTCGATGGCCCCTGCACGGAAGGTATCACCTGCGGCCATTAAAACCTTCTTCCCTTCACTCTTAAACTTATGTCCAAGTTTCCCAATGGTAGTTGTCTTTCCAACACCGTTTACCCCAACAAATAATATGACTGTCAGGCCATCCTCCTGTATGTTCAAGTTTGAGGATTGCCCCTCACCTGCATTGTAAATTTCAACCAGCTTCTCAGAAATAACACTTTGGACCTCCCCAGGGTCTTGGATGTTTCGGCGTTTAACCTCCATCTTAAGCTCTTCAATCAGCTGCATAACCGTATCAAAGCCCACATCTGCCTGAATTAAAATTTCCTCTAATTCTTCGAAGAAATCTTCATCGACTTTACGATACCTGGCAACAAGGTCGTTTACTTTTCCGGAAAAGTTGTCTCTTGTTTTTGTAAGACCTTCCTTAAATTTCTCTGTGACAGTATCCGTCTGTTTTGTAATTTTTTCTTTCAATTTTTTAAAAAAACTCATGATTTCACTTCCTCATCGATTATGATTCAACAAGTTCCTTTGTATCCTCTAAGCGGACGGATACAAGTTTTGATACACCAGATTCCTGCATGGTAATCCCGTATAGAACATCTGCTTCCTCCATTGTCCCTTTACGGTGGGTAATGACAATAAATTGCGTCTCCGCACTATAGCGCTTTAAATATTGACTGAAACGGTAGACGTTAGCTTCATCCAATGCCGCTTCGACCTCATCAAGAATACAGAAAGGGACTGGACGTACTTTTAAAATGGAAAATAACAGAGCAATGGCTGTTAATGCACGCTCTCCGCCTGATAATAAACCAAGGTTTTGCAGCTTTTTACCCGGCGGCTGGGCTACAATTTCCACACCGGTATTCAATAAATCCTCTGGGACCGTCAGAACCAGATCAGCTCTTCCGCCGCCAAAAAGGGTTCGAAAGGTAGGTTCAAAATATTCACGAATTCCCTCAAACGTATGTTCAAAGCGCCGCTTCATTTCTATGTCCATTTCCTCTATCACCTGGAAAAGGGTATCTTTTGCTTGCTGGAGGTCTGTCTTTTGTTCATTTAAAAACTCATAGCGCTCAGAGACACGTTCATATTCTTCAATTGCACCAATGTTGACATTTCCAAGCTCCTCGATAGCAAGCTTGATTAATTTGACCTTTTTCGCTGCTTCCTCTACCGGAACCGTCAATGGATACTGTTCCTTAGCCCCTTCAAACGACAAAAGGTACTCTTCTCTTAAGTGGCCAAGTCGGTTTTCTAGTTCAACATCTAAGCGGTTAATTTTGACTTCCTCATCCTTTAAGACCACAACCATACCTTTATGGAGCCTTTTTAACTCTTTTGTTTCCAGCTCCAGGTTTTCCAAGAAATCTTGCAAGGATAAACGTTCTTGCCTTCTCGTTGTTATTAGCTGTAAAGTTGCTTCCTTGTCCTGTTGTTTTTTTATAGCCGCTGCTTCAATTTGCTCTTCACCTGATGAGCTGTTTGTCATTTCCGATGTTAACAAGTCAAGGTCTTCCGAAAAGATAGTCAGCTTTTGTTCGCTTTCCGTGAGATCTTCGCTAATAAGGGCTAATCGATCGTTTGCATTTGCAAATTGTTCATTTTTAGAAGCAAACTCAACCTTTAACTCATTTATTTCAATTAAAAGGGTCTCTTTAGAGGTCATATCATTTGTCTTTTGTTCAGTTAATTTGATAATTTGCGCATCAAGTTCAGCAATCGTAACCCCATAGGTTTCGATTCCCTTTGATAATTCCAGCTTTCGCTTCATTAACATTTCTTTTTCTTCCGAGAATTGGCCTTTTTCAAGATCATAAATTGCCAATCGGTCATTAATATTCTTTTCACGCAGTTCTGCCTCGCGAAGATCTCCCTTCACCGTTTGCTCCCGGAGTCTAAGTTCCTCACCTGCCTGCCGAATCTCATCAAGTCTCTGCTCTGACTTTTGCACTTCATGTTTTCCGGTTTTAACAGCACTTTCCAAGCCCGCTGTTTTTTCTTCCATCATCACAAGCTTTTCCTTTAAATTTTCAAGCTCCCCTTTTCTCGTTAGCAAGGAGGATGATTTCTGTTTCAGCGCACCGCCCGTCATCGAACCGCCCGGATTAACAAGATCACCATCTAATGTCACCAGTCTTGCACGGTACTGAAGAATTTTTGCTAATTCATTAGCCCCTTTAAGGTCTTTTGTTACAACAACATTCCCTAGCAGGTTTGTCATGACCTCAGTATACTTTTGCTCAAACGTAACCAGATTGACGGCCGGGCCAATTAACGATGGATGATTTTGAATGGCTGACAACTGTGCCGAGGTTAACGGTCTTTCCTTTGATAACACTTAATGGTAAAAAGGTCGCTCGTCCATATGAATTCTGTTTTAAATATTGAATCGCTGTTCGGGCATTTTGTTCAGTATCAACGACAATATGCTGCAGCGCACCGCCAAATGCTGTTTCCAGTGCCGTTTCATACTCTTTTGGCACGGTGACAAGCTCAGCAACGGCACCTTCGATTCCCTCTAGCTTATTCCCTCGGGCCTTAAGAACTTCTTTTACCCCTTGGAAAAAACCAGCATAGTCTTCATCCATCTCCTCAAGCAATTCTTTTCTCGATTTCGCTTGCTGAAGAATTTGATATGCTTGATATAAAGTCTTTTCTTGTTTTTGGTAGTTGTCTTTAACGGATTCAAGCTTCCGCTGCTGTTCACGAAAGGCCACGACCTGACCCGCTAACTGCTGCCCTATTTCTCCTAACGCTTCTAGAATTTCTTGCTTCTTCGATTGGGCAATTTGCCGTTCATCGATATATTTTTCATTTTCTGCATCAAGGCGGGAACTCTTGCGCTCCTGCTGCTCCAATTGCTGGTCAATATATTTTATTTCATTTTTCGCTCCAGCCTGATCATTCAGCAGCTCAATATATTCACCTTTCAAGCCTTCAATTTTTTCCTCGATATTTTCAGTAAATAATTGCAGTTTCTCCTGTTTTTCTTTGAGTCCTGATTGCAATTTTTTTACTTGGTCACCCAGGGCTTTAAATGATTCAGCAGCCAAGTCACGATTTTTCTTCAGCTGGCTGATCCGTTCTGTCAGTTCTGAAATATTCGCTTTTAACTGATCTTTATTCTGGGCGGCATTTTTCTTCCGTTCCTTTAAAACTTCTTTTCTTCCTGCAAGCTTTTCAAGTTCCTCACTTGCATGCAGCAAGACATTTTGCAAATCGGTAATCGATTCATCTAATGCAGAAATCTTGTCTCTTGTTTCCACAATTTTTGCTTCTTTTACTTGAAGTTCTGAAGATAGCTTCAGCTCTTCCTGTTGATGCTCCTCTAACTGCTTAGAAAGTTGTTCCCATTTTTGATGCAGGTCTTCAATTTCAAAAACCGTTAGTGCAACCTCTATTTTTTCTAGCTCCTCTTTCTTCTCTAAAAAGTCCTTTGCCATGGATGCTTGTATTTTCAACGGCTCCACTTGACTTTCCAGCTCATGTAAAATATCATTCACACGGTTTAAATTATCCTGTGTTTCAAATAGTTTACCCTCTGCTTTTTTCTTGCGGTTTTTATATTTAGCACCCCGGCAGCCTCTTCAAAGATGGTTCGGCGGTCCTCTGCTTTGCTATTTAATATTTCTTCAACCTTTCCTTGGCTAATAATCGAAAATGCTTCCCTGCCAAGTCCTGAATCCATAAATAAATCGATAATGTCCTTAAGCCGGCATGGCTGTTTATTGATG
Source organism: Neobacillus sp. 19 (assembly GCF_049463095.1). Lineage (NCBI taxonomy): Bacteria > Bacillati > Bacillota > Bacilli > Caryophanales > Bacillaceae > Neobacillus > Neobacillus sp. 19. Next base: position 24,904 of record NZ_JBMPZU010000084.1, read on the forward strand.
AAAAATTCACTTTCACCCGAGCGTGAAACTCTTCTCGTCACACTTACCTCATTAAAATCAATTCCTAATCCTTGGTCAGTATTGTCCAATGAAAGCGTTACTTCAGCAAAATTAAGGGCCCTTCTTGAATCGCTTCCGGCAAAAATGATATCTTCCATCTTACTGCCTCTTAGAGACTTTGCAGACTGTTCACCCAAAACCCAGCGAATGGCATCAGTAATATTACTTTTGCCACTGCCATTCGGACCTACGACAGCCGTTACTCCAGGAACAAAATCAACTTCAATACGTTCAGCGAAAGATTTAAAGCCGATAATGTCCAACCGTTTTAAAAACATTTCTTTATCCTCCCTATGTTGCGCGAGGATTTCTCCTGCAAACATTTTGATATTTCTAGGTTGTCTTTGCTTTTAGTACGCTTAATGCCATTTGCGCAGCATGCTGTTCCGCTTCCTTCTTAGATTTTCCTGTTCCACATCCAAGTTCTTCCCCATTTAAGGACACTTTGGAAACAAATTCCTTATTATGGGCAGGTCCTTTTTCCTGAAGGACACGATATTCAATCGTTCCTGTACCATCCCGTTGAATAAGTTCCTGCAGCTGGCTTTTAAAATCCATCACATGAGAAAAAGCACCGGCATTTATTTTAGGAAAAACAATTTTTTCAAGAAATCCAGTAACAGTTTCAATTCCTTGGTCCAAATAAAGAGCTCCAATGAATGCTTCAAAAACATCAGCAAGCAGGGCGGGACGCTCGCGTCCGCCAGTCATTTCTTCTCCTTTGCCGAGCAAAATGAATTTACCAAATTCGAGCTCATTGGCAAAAGAGACAAGTGACGGCTCACAAACAATGGCTGCCCGCAGTTTCGTCAATTCTCCTTCAGTCATCGTTGGATATTTTTTAAAAAGGAATTGTGAAACTGTCAACTCAAGGACAGCATCTCCTAAAAATTCAAGTCTTTCATTATCTTCGAAAGGCTTTCTGCGATGCTCATTCACATAGGATGAATGGGTAAAAGCTTGTTTTAATAATTTCTCATTTTCAATTTTTATACCGATCATATCATGAAAATCTTTAAATTGATTTTCTTTTGCGCGATTGTTAAACTCTTTTCCCTTACTATTCTTGCGCATAAAGTCTCCACCTTGCATCAAATTTACAAAATACTCTGCTACTAGTTTAAAAAAGTTTCATACAAAACGCAAAGAAACTTGGCAGATAGCTACTCTGCCAAGTTCTATCATACAGAATAAAGCTCCGTTTGAAAACGGAGCTTTTCGAATAAATCTAACGTGATTACTTACTGCTATTTATGTAATTAACAGCATCACCAACAGTGCCGATTTTTTCAGCATCATCGTCAGAAATCTCCATATCGAACTCATCTTCTAATTCCATTACTAGTTCAACTACGTCAAGGGAATCAGCACCAAGATCATCTTTAAATGAAGCTTCAAGCGTAACTTGAGACTCATCAACGCCTAAGCGGTCAACGATGATTTTTGTAACACGTTCTAATACCTCTGCCATGCTTGTTCACCTCCCCTCAAGCTATTATAGAGTATTTCACTAAAATAATACACCATGTTTTTTATTACAATTACATTACCATACCACCATTAACATGGAAGGTCTGTCCTGTTATATAGGATGAGTCATCTGATGCTAAAAATGCGGTGATTTTGGCAATATCTTTAGGCTCCCCTAATCTTGCTAAAGGAATCTGTTTTAACATCTCCGCCTTTACTTCATCCGTTAATTGATCTGTCATATCTGTGGTAATGAATCCTGGTGCAATGGCATTTACCGTTATATTTCTTGAGGCCAATTCTTTGGCTGTCGTTTTGGTAAGTCCAATGACACCTGCTTTCGCTGCTACATAGTTCGCTTGGCCTGGGTTGCCGCTTACTCCAACAACAGAGGCAATATTAATGATTCGGCCCACGCGCTGCTTCATCATTTGCCGGGTAACTGCTTTTGTACAGAGGAAAACACCTTTCAAGTTGATGTTAATAACATCATCCCATTCCTCTTCCTTCATTCTCATCAATAAATTATCCTTCGTAATTCCCGCATTATTGACGAGGATGTCAAGCTTACCGAAACGGTCAATCGTTCCCTTCACCATTTCAGCGACTTCCTCGGCATTTGCAACATTACATTTTATAGCAATTGCATCCCGTCCAAGCGCTTTAATTTCATCAACCACTTCATTTGCTTTCGCTTCACTGCCTGCGAAATTAACGGCTACATTCGCACCTTGTTTTGCTAGTTCCAGGGCAATTTCTCTGCCGATTCCTCGAGATGCTCCTGTCACAAGAACAGACTTCCCAGCTAAACTCATAGGTTTTCCTCCTTTAACGCCTCGATGACAGCATTGGCACTCTCTTCATCGGAAACGGAATATATTTTTACTGTTTTATCAATCTTTTTAATTAAACCTGAAAGAACTTTCCCTGGACCAATTTCTATAAAGGTGTCAACACCCAATTCAATCATTTTCGCAACAGAATCTTCCCATAAAACAGGGGAATATAATTGTTCGATTAGTTTATCCTTTATGTCTGAAGCGGATTGGATTGGTTCAGCGCTGACATTCACAACAACCGGGATGGCTGCATCCTTCATTTCAACCCCATCTAAAACCTCACGAAGTTGATCCGCCGCCGGTTTCATTAGTGTTGAATGAAAAGGTCCACTTACATCCAGTGGCAGTACCCTTTTTGCTCCAGCTTCTTTTGCTTTTACGCCTGCAAGCTCTACCCCTTCGCGTGATCCTGAAATCACAATTTGACCTGGGCAGTTTAAATTTGCCAAAGAAACGGTAGGACCTGATTCACTTACTTCATTCGTAACCGCCGCAAGCGGTTCACGGTCAAGGCCTAGTACTGCTGCCATGGAACCTTCGCCATTTGGTACGGCGTTTTCCATGAACTCTCCACGCTTTCTGACAGCGTACACACCATCTTCAAAAGAAAATACGCCAGCAGCAACAAGAGCCGTATATTCACCAAGGCTGTGCCCTGCGGCAAAATCCGCTTTTACTCCCGATTTGCTGAAGTATTCCAAAATAGCCATACTTGTCGTTAACAGGGCAGGCTGGGTATTATAAGTTATTGTTAATTCTTCTTTAGGTCCTTCAAATATTAACTTGCTCAGAGGCACATTTAACCTACTGTCTGCCTTCGTAAAGTAGTCCATTACCTCGGAGTGTTTTTCTGCAAGTTCCTTACCCATTCCAACAGTTTGTGACCCCTGTCCTGGAAAAACAAATGCTATTTTCCCCATGTTTACACCCCTTTTATTGTTCTATTTTAGCAATAGTAGACTCTCCTGCTGCTTGTTTGATCAAGTCAGCGACATCATACCTGACCATTTCCCTTGTTTGTTTTATCGCACTGTATATGGCTTGTGCATCAGACGAACCATGGGCCTTAATCACCGGTGCTTTTAAGCCAAAAAGGGCGGCACCTCCATATTCTGAGTAATCCAAGGTATTTTTCAAGGTTTTTAAATTCGGTTTTAACACAGCAGCGGCCAATTTACTTGTAAAACTGCTCATTAACGCTGTTTTTAACATTTTAAACATCGCTAGGGCAGTTCCTTCAATCGTTTTTAATACCATATTACCCGTAAACCCATCGGTAACAACCACATCGGCAACACCCTCTAGTAAATCCCTTGCCTCTACGTTGCCTACAAAATGAATATCGGCATTTTTTAATAGGTCAAAGGCATGCTTTGTCAACTCATTGCCTTTTTTTTCTTCTGTGCCAATGTTCAACAGTCCTACTCTAGGCTTCGCAATCCCTCTTACCTTTTCACTGTAGATGGAACCCATAAGGGCATTTTGCACAAGGTGTTCCGGTTTGGCATCGGCATTTGCCCCAACATCCAGGAGCAGGAATCCTTCACCGCCAATGGTAGGCAGGGTAGGTGCTAATGCAGGCCGATCAATCCCATCAATCCTGCCGATAACAAACAGCCCCGCTGCCATCAATGCCCCTGTATTTCCTGCAGAAATACAGGCATCTGCTGTACCATCTGCTACTTGTTGGGCCGCTAATACCATTGAGGCAGACTTTTTTCTGCGAACCGCCCTAACAGGCTCATCTGTCCCCAGTATAACTTCCGTCGTATGTAAAATAGAAATCCTCTCATGGCTCGTCAGCGTTTCCTTTATTTTATTTTCGTCGCCGACAAGTGTAATATGTATATCAGAAAATGCCTGAACAGCTTTCATCGCGCCTGACACAATTTCTTTTGGGGCATTGTCTCCGCCCATAGCATCGATTGCTAGTTTCATTTACCTCATCCTTTAACGTTTTTCGAACGGTGATACATTTCCAATTCTCCGATAAAAACAAGCTCATTATTCACATAACTTTTCACTTCGACAAACGTTCTGCCGGTATTCTCATCTATTTTTGTCACACGCGCTTTGGCAATGACCCGCTCATGCAATTTTACCGAACGTTTAAATTGAATATTCGCTTTTGCCGTTAGTGCCAATTCATCATTAATAACAGCAACAGCCAGAGAATTTGCCTGGGCAAAAACATGGTGTCCGCGGGCAATATTATTGCGTTTAAAGACATGCTCTGCCTTCACGTCAAAAATCGAAATCGCGCTTTTGTCTAATTCAATATCGATAATTTCTCCAATGACTTCTTCGAGCGGTAATGAGCGAACTTCATCTTCGAACCGTTTCTCTGCTACCGTTTTAATCCGTTCACGCAGTTCCGGAATCGACAATTCCAAGCGGTCTAGACGAATGGTTTGGACACTAACCTGAAATTTTTCCGCCAGCTCCTCATCGGTGATAAAGGGATTCTCTTTTATTGTAGTAGTTAATAAATGTTGACGTTCCTTTTTACTTCTTCTCATGATTTTTACACACCGTCCGCGTTTCTTATGACTAGGTACTAAGAGTAGTATAAAATTTAAAAAAGCAGATTGCAAGATAAATTTCCCTATCCGCTATCTGCTTCTCGTTAATCCAGCTTTTCTCCTTCTAAAACACCTGATTCGTCGAGCTTGGATCGTAAGTATTGATATTCAGGGTCTGTCCAAAAGTTCCTCGACCCAATCAGCATAGCCGCATCACTTCTTGCTGTTTCAAGTGCACGATAATCATGAACCATATCTGCAACCTTAAATTCCGGAACCCCGCTTTGTTTTTTTCCAAAAAAGTCACCCGGTCCTCTAAGCTCCAAATCCTTTTCACTTAAAACAAACCCATCATTTGTTTCAGTCATGATTCTCATTCTTTCCTGACCTACCTCTGATTTGGGACTTGCCAGTAAAATACAATACGATTGATCACTACCGCGGCCAACTCGTCCACGCAGCTGGTGCAGCTGTGAAAGCCCAAACCGCTCGGCATCATAAATCACCATCATCGTTGCATTCGGTACGTTCACCCCTACTTCCACAACAGTCGTAGAAACTAGAACTTGAATTTCATTTGCACTAAATGCCTTCATAACCGAATCCTTTTCCTCAGTCGGTAAACGGCCGTGCATAAGTCCTATCTGATAGCGATCTTGGAAAAAGTGGCTAAGTGTTGTATGCACATCAATCGCATTTTGGACATCGAGCTTCTCTGACTCCTCTATTAACGGGCAAATGACATATGCCTGATGCCCCTTATTTAATTCTTTTTCGACAAAGGCTAGAACGCGCTCAAGCATTTCTGGTTTTGCCCAATAGGTTTCAATCGATTTCCTGCCTGCAGGCATCTCATCGATGATTGAGACATCCATTTCACCGAAAACAGTAATCGCAAGAGTTCTTGGAATAGGAGTTGCAGTCATAAACAGGACATCAGGATTTTCTCCTTTTTCCCGCAGCACTCTCCTCTGCTCTACACCGAAGCGATGCTGCTCATCGGTTATTACAAAACCGCATTTTTTAAACGTAACCTCATCCTGAATCAGGGCATGTGTACCAATTAAAATATCTACTTTTCCATCGGCAAGCTCTTGAAGGATTTCCCGTCTCCGTTTTCCTTTTATCGAACTTGTTAATAGCTCACATCTCACGTTAAATGGTTCTAATAACCTTTTTAATGAATCCGCATGCTGCTCAGCCAAAATTTCCGTTGGGACCATAAGCGCCCCTTGGTAGCCTGCCGTCACACTGGCGTACAATCCAATCGCCGCGACAACTGTTTTCCCTGAACCTACATCTCCTTGTAATAAACGATTCATGCGGTATGGTGATTTTAGTTCTGCTAATACCTCATTAACAACCCTTTTTTGGGCATTTGTTAGCGGAAACGGAAGGCTGTTGATAAATCCCTTTACTTTCGTCAAATGATACGTTTGCTTGATTCCGGGAGAATGCTCGCGTTCAAACTTCCTTAAAGCCTGCATTTTTAATTGAAACAATAGGAATTCCTCATAGACAAAGCGTCGTCTTGCTTGTTTTACCTCTTCAGGATTGCCGGGAAAATGCATGATTTGAATGGCATTTTTCCTGCCAAGCAGACGATATTTTTGCAAAAAAGATACTGGAAGTGTTTCTTCGAGGAAATGACCATACTGCCCAAAAGCAAGATGAATAAATTTTCGCATTCCTCTAGTCGTAATTTTGCCTTTGACCGAGTAAACTGGTTCAAAATCGTTAGCTTTTGTGTTAGGACCTGCCTGCATTTCATTCGCTGTAATGGTTTGACGATGGGCGTCCCATTTGCCAGTTACTGTGATGGTTTCATTCATATTGATTTTATTTTTCAAATAGGGTTGGTTAAAAAACACTACTTTAATCAAATAATTTCCGACGAAAAGCCTAATCGTAAGCTTTGATTTCCTCCTGCCATAATAGGTAAGAGAAGGCTCACTATGAACCTTCCCCTCTACCGTCACTTTCTCTTCGTGCTGCACTTGCGTTAAGTCCTTAAGCGAATAGTCTTCATAGCGGTAAGGAAAATATTCCAATAAATCTTGAATCGTAAAAATTTTCATTTCCGCAAAGGCTTCAGCCGTTTCGTCCCCAATTCCTTTTAATGCCGTTACTGATTGGTTTAGATTATCGAACACACTACTCTCTCCCTTTGCGAAGCAGTCTGAAAAACTGGTTTTCAACAAATAAAAAGGGTGTGACCCTATAGGCCCCCCCTTCTATTTTAGCCGTTCTTTATTCAATTGAAAAGATAAATGAATACAATGGCTGGCCGCCATTATGAATTTCAATTTCTATATCAGGATAAGTTTCTTCGATAAATTGTACTAGATTGTTTACCTCTGCTTCATTCACGTCTTCACCATAGAGAATCGTTAAAATTTCGGAATCCTCATCAAGCATACCGGTTAAAAGGTCCTTAGCTGCTTGACCTTTATCTTTGTTTTTTACAACGATTTTCCCTTCAGAAATGCCCATGAAATCGTCTTTCTCAATTTCTAAGCCATCAATGGAGGTATCACGGACAGCAAAGGTAATTTGTCCTGTTTTCACATGCTGTAATGCTTCCTTCATCGCTGTTTCATTTGCTTCCACCGCTGCTGACGGATTGAATGCAAGCAGGGCCGAAAGTCCTTGTGGAACCGTTTTAGATGGAATGACGTAAATTTCTTCTTCTGAAACATCTTTTGCCTGTTCTGCTGCCATAATGATGTTTTTATTATTTGGTAAAATAAAGACCTTTTTGGCATGGACCTCTTTTACCGCTTTCACGATATCTTCCGTACTAGGATTCATCGTTTGTCCGCCTTCAATGACGGCATGGGCGCCAATGCTTTTAAATAATTCCGCAATTCCAGACCCCATTGAAACCGTAACGATTCCATATTCTTGGAGTTCCTTTGGTGCCTCATGACGGTCGGCGATCAGTACTGATTGTGATTCTCCGACGATATTGGAATGTTGCTGGCGCATATTTTCAATCTTCATATTAATTAAATTGCCATAACGTTGACCGTATGTTAAAACTTCTCCTGGCTGTTCGGAGTGAATATGAACCTTGACCACATCTTCATCCGCAATAACCAATAATGAGTCGCCTAATTGACTGAGATCATTCCGAAATACGCCTTCATCGAATGGATGTTCCACTGTCTTTTCCCGTTCAAATCTAACCATGAATTCTGTGCAATAGCCAAACTCTATATCTTCCGTATTGATATGACTTTGAACACTTTTATGGTGTTCAGCACTTACCAATTCCGACATGGAAGGAAGCAGGTCTGATGATTCAGGAAGCTCCTCTCCTTTTAATACAGCAAGAAAGCCTTCATAGACAAATACAAGTCCTTGACCGCCGCTGTCAACTACGCCAACTTCCTTTAAAACCGGCAGCAGATCGGGCGTACGCTTAAGGGATGCCTTCGCTTCCTTTAGGACTTCTTCCATAATGACAATAATATCGTCTGATAGTTCAGCAGCCTGAACACCCTTCTTGGCAGAATCTTTTGCTACAGTTAAAATCGTTCCTTCGACAGGTTTCATGACAGCTTTATAAGCGGTTTCAACCCCTGCTTCCAAGGCCCCGGCAAAGTCTTTTCCGGAAATGTTCGCCTTCGATTCTACAGCCTTGGAAAAGCCACGGAATAACTGGGAGAGAATAACCCCTGAATTTCCTCGTGCTCCCATAAGCAAGCCTTTTGAAAGAGCTACTCCCACTTTACCTATATTTTCTTGAATGTTATTCTTTACTTCCTTCGCCCCAGAGGTCATTGATAAATTCATATTTGTTCCAGTATCACCGTCGGGCACAGGAAAAACGTTTAACGCATCAACCATTTTTGCATTTGCAGCCAAATGATTTGCACCTTGAATTACCATCTCGGCAAAACGTTTTCCATCTAATGCTGTTATTGACACAAACTTTCCTCCTCACTACGGGTTCGTCACACGAACTCCCTGAACGTAAATATTGACCGAGTCAACGGCAAGTCCAACTGTCTTATCGAGGGTGTATTTAACCTTTGATTGCACGTTGTGGGCAATTTCGGAAATTTTCGTTCCATAGCTGACAATAATATACATATCAATATGTAATGCTTCATTTTCCTGGCGCACGATCACGCCGCGAGTGAAGTTTTCTTTTCGTAGTATTTCCGTAATACCATCTTTAATTTGATTTTTAGAGGCCATACCGACGATTCCGTAACATTCGATTGCCGCTCCACCAGCAATCGTCGCAATTACTTCATTTGAAATATCAATTTGTCCGTACTTTGTTTTTAATTCAATGGACATGAATCGTTCCCCCTTTGGAAAATTGCTCCTTGACTATTGTCATTTTACTATAGTCAATCCAATATTGAAAGTCATACTTGCATGTCAAGGTTTTTTTCTTGAAAGGTTTATAGACAAGTATTGCATTCATAAACGTTGTATGGTAAATTATTAAGGTATCTCAAGCAGATGAAATTTAGGATTGCTGTATAAGCTTTTGGTAGTTAAGGAGGGAAATCATTATGCCACGTAAATGTGTAGTAACTGGAAAGAAAACCACTACTGGTAACGCACGTTCTCACGCTATGAACGCTAATAAGCGTACATGGGGTGCTAACCTACAAAAAGTACGAATTCTTGTTGATGGAAAGCCTAAGCGTGTTTGGGTTTCTGCAAGAGCGTTAAGAGCCGGTAAAGTAGAGCGCGTATAATAAAGACCAGGGCACCCTTGTTGGGGTGCTCTTTCTTTTTTATTATCCCCCAACGAACCAAAAATAAAAAGCACCCAAATGGTAACGGGTGCCATACGATTTCTTCTTCTATTCGTTTTTCTTAAATGCACCAATCATTGCCCGGACAAGTCCGCCTAAAAACTTTGGCAGTTTAATCGTATAAAATTTCATACTGTCCCTCCTCACAAATCTCCCCAGCATATTCCACTTACCTTTTTCGTACGCTATCCATTTTATTCAGGCGAACGAAATCAGTACCAATTAGTAACGCCTATTAATCGTGACTTCTTATCACTATTAATATGCCTTCTGAAAATGAAAAAGTACCATAATCATTAATAAGTTCATTACTAATACATAGTGTAGACCCGAGTGAAATATGCTGATTTTTAAGTGGAAATTTAAAGCCGTTTAAGGTGATTCCACTCACATCAAGTGTTAAGGGCACAAAGGATATATATTTTTTTGATTTCATTTTTTCAATGAAATAACTGCCTGGTTCCTTCAAAAAGACGATGTTATGACGATCAATTAAATAGACATCAGCCGGGTGTTTTTCTTTGAGTGGATTCAACAAAAGATGCACATTTGCAAATAAATGATCAAGCCTGCCTCCAGTCGCCCCGAACAAACGAACAATCGATGGTTTTTGCTCCAATGCCCAATTAAGGGCAAGCTCCATATCCGTTTCATCCTTTTCCGGATTATATCGCTTTAATTCTGATACTTGGCTTTCAATGAACAGTAATTCCTCTGGAGAGACTGAATCGAAATCTCCGAAGGCAATGTCAGGAATAATATTTCTTGTTAACAGATGAAATACGCCACGGTCAACCCCAACCCAGATGGCATTTTCCTCTGTAAAGTCTATCAAATCTGGCAGCAGTTCTTCAGGCCCCCCGGCAAGTATATTTATTATCATTAGACATTCTCCTTTTGAGCGAAATAAGAAAAAGCCAGCTGAAATAGCCGGCCTTACCCTCTAATTAGCGAAATGGCCTTCGCATAATCTGGTTGGTTATAAATTGCGGAGCCTGCAACAAGTACATTTGCACCTGCTTCCTTACACTGTTTTGCCGTTTCTGGATTCACACCGCCATCAATTTCAATCTCTAGATTTATTCCTTTTTGTTCAGCCATTTCTTTTACTTTTCTTATTTTTGGAAGGATCTCGGGAATGAATGCTTGTCCTCCAAAACCAGGATTGACTGACATTAATAACACCATATCAATATCCCCGATTATATGTTGAATTGTTTCCACTGGAGTGGCCGGATTTAAAACCACACCCGCTTTAATACCGAAAGATTTGATATTTTGAATTGTGCGGTGAAGATGCCGGCATGCCTCCACGTGTACAGTAATATAATCGGCCCCTGCTTTTACAAAGGCCTCAATATATTGATCTGGGTTTTCAATCATTAAGTGCACATCCAGCGGAAGCTTTGTCAACGGACGAATCGCCTCAACAATAAGTGGTCCAATTGTAATATTAGGAACAAAATGACCGTCCATGACATCAATATGGATGTAGTCCGCTCCCCCTTTTTCAACAGCTAAAATCTCTTCCCCCAATTTTGAAAAATCGGCTGAAAGTATCGAAGGTGCAATTTTCACCATTTTTTAATACCTCGGCTTTCTATCTTTAATTTCCTGCAGAAAATCTACATAATGTTCATACCGATAGGCTGGAATTTCACCAGCATCAACTGCCTCTTTCACACCGCATTTTGGCTCAGTTACATGTAAGCAGCCACGAAATTTACAGTTCTTACTCGCCTCTTGTAATTCCGGAAAACAAAATGTTAAGTCTTCCGTTTCAATGTTTGTGAATTCTAATGAACTGAAGCCTGGTGTATCAGCAATAAGTCCATTTCCAATCTTAATAAGTTCTACATGTCTGGTCGTGTGCTTTCCTCTTCCAAGATGGGAAGAAATATCATTTGTTTTTAATTCGAGATCCGGCCTTAAAACATTTAGCAGGGAGGACTTTCCTACACCTGATTGCCCGGCAAAGACAGAAATCTTATTTTCAATATGCGGACTTAAACGCTCAATACCGACTTCTGTTTCTGAAGAAGTGAGAATCACTTCATAACCCGCTCTTTTGTATTGCTCTGCATACTCTGAAATTTTCTGGGTTTGCACATGATTTGTCAGGTCCATCTTGGTAATACAGATTAATGGTTCAATATGATTAAATTCGACCAACACCAGAAAACGATCCAATAAAACCGTGCTGAAGTCTGGCTCCACTGCTGAAAATACAAGGATAGCCTGATCGACGTTCGCAATCGGCGGCCGAATTAATTCATTTTTACGTTTTTTCACTTCGAGAATGTAACCTTCCAAATCATTTTCAGCCTGAAAAACCACTTCATCCCCGACAAGCGGGGTTATTTTGTTCTTTCGAAAAACGCCTCTTCCGCGACATTGGATTATGCTTTCATCATGTAAAACATAATAAAAACCGCTTAATGCTTTGACAATTTTCCCTTCAGGCATAGCCACACTCCTTGCCCATTTACTTACCAACTCAACCATTTACCCCTTTAAAGTCTGAACGAATTCCAGCCATTTTATTATTGAGACTCGGAATAGTATTTCGTCTCATCAATAATCACCTTGTCATCACGTAAAACCTTGTATCCCGCTTTTCCATCATAGGGGATTAATAATTTAATTTCTTTCTTCGTGTTTTCTGTAATATAAAAGGTTTCAGCTGGTTCTGTCATACTGTGTTCCATATCCTCAATCAGGATTGCAACCGATTGTTTTTGACCTGGTTCTCCTGGAACAGCTGGTTCATATGGAATGGTCAGTTCTATAATTAACTCTCTAGGTGGTTTTTGCTCTATTCCTTTTGAAATGATGACCGTAACCTTGTCGCCCTTTTTCATGACTGTGTCTTTCTCAGGTGATTGGGAAATGACCATTCCAGCCGGAATTGTATCATGATATTGTTCTTGTGAGGCATCTAAATTAAGCCCGACTAATGACGCATAATCCTGCGCACTTTTTAAAGTATATTGGGTTAAGTCCTTTAAAACAATTTTTTCCGGTCCTTTACTGACTTTAAACTCTAAAACAGTTTCTTCCGGTACTACCTTTTTTCCCCCAGCTGGAGTTTGTTCAATGATAGTTCCAGGGTCACTGTCATCAGTTATTTCGGATTTTTTTATATCTTTAAAATTCTGATTATCAAGCAGCCTTAGGACATCTTCATACTGCCGGCCTACATAGTCAGAAAGTTCATATTTTTCTTTTCCTGTACTGATATAGAGGGTAATTTTGGTATTCTCTTTTACGGGTGTGCCAATTTCCGGGATCGTCTTAATTACACTTCCCTTTTTTACTCTCTCATCCGTCATCTTAACTTTTTTCCCGACCGCTATTCCTTTTAGCTTCAGCTTGGAAATAGCATCATCTTCATTCATTCCGCTAATATCCGGGATTCTTACTTCTTTGGCAGACAATAATCCTGGTAAGAAGGCAAAAGATAACATTCCAAGAATAACAAGTACTAGGAAGGTAGATAGTAAGACTATAGGCCATTTTTTTCTTTTTTTCTTCGTTTTCCCCTTTTTACCCTTTTCTTTCGCGTTAGCTGAAGGCTTTTCATTACTATGAACTAATGTTTCATCCAGATTTTTAAATGGCTGGTTATCGGTAATAACAGGGATTGCCTTGGTCGCCTCATTATCGATTGGGAGGGCAAACCTAGGTTCATCCAGTCGTTCCGGATCTAGAGCTGTCCGTAAATCTTCTTCCATTTCCTCCACACTATTATACCGATGAAATGGATCTTTGGCGGTAGCCTTAAGAACAATATTTTCAACACTTTGAGGAATAGCAGGGTTCCATCTTCTTAGAGAAGGAGTTTCCGATTGGAGATGTTTCAAGGCTATAGACACTGCTGACTCCCCTGAAAAAGGCAGCCTTCCGGTCAATAACTCGAACATCACAATTCCTAAAGAATAAATATCAGACTTCCTATTTGCCATTCCGCCTCTAGCTTGCTCTGGTGATAAATAATGCACAGAGCCCAGGACAGAATTGGTTTGGGTAATACTTGTAGCACTTAAAGCCATAGCAATTCCAAAGTCAGTAATTTTCACATTACCATCATGGTCGACCAAGATATTATGCGGCTTTATGTCGCGATGGATAATTTGGTTTTGATGGGCATGTGAAATAGCTGAAGTTAGCTGCCTCATAATACCAATTGAATCTTCCACTTTTAATGGGGAATTCTGCTGTATGTACTGTTTTAGGGTTTGGCCATCGACAAATTCCATGACAATATAATAAAGATCATTTTCCTCACCAACATCAAATATATTAACGATATTGGGATGTGCGAGACTTGTTGCTGATTGTGCTTCCCTATGAAATCTACGGATGAACTCTTCATCATTTGCAAAATCCAGGCGAAGCATTTTTACTGCTACATCGCGGTCAAGAATCATGTCATGTGCAAGGTAGACATTGGCCATGCCGCCTCCGCCAATCATATCTAGTATTTTATAGCGGCCGCTTAATCTTTTCCCAATCATCATCTATACATCACCCTCGCTGACATCAGAAAACGCTACAATCGCCAGTGTAATGTTGTCCTCTCCGCCATTTTCATTTGCTAATGAGATAAGGGAACCTGCCTTTTGCTCTAAGCTATCTTCATTTAAGAGAATCTCCATCATTTCTTTTTCAGTGACTTTGTTAGAAAGCCCATCAGAACACAATAATAGGATGTCACCTTCTTCAAAAATAATGGTTTTAATATCCACTTCCACCGTTTTTTCTGTTCCTAAGGCCCTCAGTAAAACGTTTTTCCTTGGGTGATGCTCGGCATCTTCTTTAGAAATCTGTCCTGACCTTACCAGTTCATTGACAAGTGAATGGTCTTCAGTAATTTGTTTGAAGCCTGATTCATTTAATAAATACCCGCGGCTATCGCCGATATTCGCAATCGTTGCAAATCGGTCCGTCGTAATGGCGGCGACAACAGTCGTCCCCATGCCATCACATTCTGAGTGGGTTGTGGCATGTTCCAATAATAATTGATTCACCTTTGTTATTTGGTGTTTAAGCCACTCCTCCACCTCTTCCGCCGTAACAACTCCCGTAGAAGCTTCCCATTGATTTTTTAAATGAGTCAATGTCATATCACTTGCTACATCACCTGCACGGTGACCGCCCATGCCATCAGCAACAATGGCTAGGCGGTTACCGTCCTGATTGGGAAATACACCGCCGGCATCTTCATTATGAAGACGGACTTTCCCTCGGTCTGTTTGAAATACCGCTTTCATCCCTTCACCTCGTCTCTTCTTTTCGCTCCTTCGCACGAAGTTGTCCACATGCTGCATCAATATCATGACCCTGTTCTCGGCGAATGGTCACATTAATTCCACGTTTTTTCAATGTTTTTTCGAAGGCAAAAATTTTGTCTTTTGGTGTACGCACGTAATCCCGTTCTGGAACATAATTAACCGGGATCAAATTCACATGACATTTGAGGCCTTTCAGCAGTTCTGCCAACTCTTCCGCATGCTCGATTGAATCATTTACATTTCCAAACAGACCATATTCAAAGCTGATTCTACGACCTGTCTTATCGATATAATATCGCACTGCCTTCATTAAGTCATCTAGTTTATAGGCTTTATTAATTGGCATTAATCTTGATCGCAGTTCCGTATTTGGTGCGTGAAGTGATATGGCAAAATTGATTTGCGTATTTTCATCAGCAAATTGATATATTTTCGGAACAATACCGCTTGTAGAAACCGTAATATGGCGTGCTCCAATATTTAACGCTTTGTCGTGATTGATGATTTTTAAAAATGCCAGCATGTTTTCATAGTTATCAAATGGCTCACCAATACCCATGATTACTACCGAGTCAACCCGCTCATCTGTTACATCAAGCGCTTGTTGAACCTTAACTACTTGTGCAACAATTTCGCCTGCTTCCAGATGTCTTTTCAGCCCCCCTAAAGTGGAAGCACAGAAGGTACAGCCAATCCGGCAGCCAACCTGGGTTGTTACACAAATGGAATTTCCATAATCATGCCGCATCAGCACTGTTTCAATCGAATACCCATCCTGCAGCTCGAATAAAAATTTAATTGTACCATCAGCAGATGTTTGTTGGATAATCGTATTTAATGTGGTAATTTGAAAATGTAATTCGAGCTTTTCCCTCAAACCTTTAGATAGGTTGCTCATGTCTTCAAATGAAGTAATTCTTTTTTTGTACAACCAATCGTAAATTTGCTCTGCACGGAATGGTTTTTCACCATTCTCCCCCAGCCACTCCTTAAGTTCGTGTAACTCCAGGGAATAAATTGAACGTAGTTTTTTCTCTATTGTTGTGTTTTTCTCAGTTGTATTTGTTTGTTCCAACTGTCACACCTTCTTTCTTATTGCTGCTATATAAAATCCGTCTGAGCCTAAATCCTGCGGGAATATTTGCAGGTCATAACCTGTTACTAATGGTTGAATTGCTTCTGGCATTCGCTGCTTGAAGGATACATCCCCTTCGTACTCAGGATGATTTTCTAAAAATTTCTTTACTGTCTGTTCATTTTCTTGTTTATCAACTGTACACGTACTATAGACAAGAATACCGCCCTTTTTTAATAATGGGGCAACAGAATTCAACAGGTCTTGTTGAATAACGCTTAGCCGCTCTACATCCTGCTCTGTTTTTGTGTACTTCATGTCAGGTTTTCTTCGCATTACACCAAGGCCTGAACAAGGGGCGTCGAGCAGAATTCGATTGAATGATTCATCTTTGAACTTTTCCTGTATAAGTCTTGAATCAGATACATTTGTTTTTATATTCGATAACCCTAAACGCCGGGCATTATCGTTGATTAATTTCACTTTGTGCTGATGAAGGTCAACGGAAATCACTTCACCCGTATTTTGCATTTTTTCAGCAATATGCGTGCTTTTCCCTCCAGGAGCTGCACAAGCATCCAAAACAAATTTGCCTTCCTTTGCACCTAATGCATAGGCGGCAAGCATCGAACTTTCATCTTGTATCGTTAACATTCCATATTTAAAGGCAATCGTTGAAGCTAAGTTCCCCTTTAATGACCTAATTGCCTCAGGAATGATGGGACTTTTTTCAATTTGATAACCATCTTCTTCTAAAATCGCCACACATTCATCTCTTGAAATCTTTGTGAGATTCACCCTGGCAGTTTGCATTGGTGCTGTTAAGTTTACTTCACACATTTCTTTCGTCTTCTCAAATCCGAATTGTTTCACCCATCTGGTCACTAGCCATAAAGGGTGACTCGTTTCAAGGGATAATCTCTCGTTCGGATCCGATACCTCACTCATCAAAGGAAGTCCTTCTCTTTGAATGCTTCTTAATACACCGTTTACCAAACTTGCAATTCCCTTATGTCCGCGGATTTTGGCAATTTCCACCGCTTCGTAAATGGCTGCCCGGTCTGGAATCCGGTCAAGATATACCATTTGATATAGTGTGAGCCTTAGTAAATGGTGTATCCAATTCGCTAGTTTCTTATTATCTTTAAGAAATGGCTTTAAATAGAAGTCCAAGGCCATTCGTCTTTGCAGTGTTCCATATGTTAATTCTGTCAGTAAGCCTACATCAATTGGGGACAATTCATTTTTTTCTATTACGTTGTTTAAGAGCAAATTGCTGTACGATTGGTTTTTCTCAATCTGTACGAGCAGATCCATAGCAATGGCACGTACGTTTTTTTTTGTTGAAGTCATGTTATTCTCCCAGCCTGCTGCCAGCTAAAATTTTTGAACCTGCACCACGTAAATATTGTTCACTCAGCATTTTAGTTTTCCCGGACGGCTGGAGCTCGATGATTTTAATGGCCGTTTCATTACCGGTGTTCACCGTAAACCCATCTGATTCTATCCTTAAAATGGTTCCCGGCTCCTGCCCCTTTGATCCAGCGGTCTTTTCAGCCTGCCATATTTTGATGACCTGACCCTCCATCGTCGTAAACGCAACGGGCCATGGGTTTAACCCGCGAATCTGGTTATAGATTTCTTCCCCGGTTTTCTCCCAGATAATCTTTTCCTGCTCACGCTTAATATTGGCTGCAAATGTTGCTTTAGCTTCATCTTGCGGGATTGGTGTCAGACGGCCAGCCAATAACTGCGGTAAGGTTTCTGATAATAATTTTGACCCGGCTGCACTTAACTTTTCATGAAGTGAACCAACATTATCATCTTCGGTAATGGGTATTTCCACACTTGTTAACATATCACCTGCATCTAATTTTTCTACCATATACATGATGGTGACACCGGTTTTCTCTTTTCCTTGCATGATAGCGTAATGGATTGGAGCACCCCCGCGCAGCTCCGGCAAAAGAGAAGCGTGAACATTTATGCAGCCGAATTTAGGTGCATCCAACAGCCTTTTTGGCAAAATTTGCCCGAATGCGGCAGTAATAATTAAATCCGGCTGTAATGAAAGGATTTTCGCAAGCTCTTCTTCTTGGCGGATTTTTTCAGGCTGAAAGACGGGGATCCCATGTTTCATTGCCTCCACTTTTACCGGCGGCGGTGTTAACACTTTTTTTCTTCCTACCGGTCTGTCAGGCTGGGTTACGACGCCAATGACCTCATAGCCATCATCAATAATTTGCCGTAACACAGGTACGGAAAAATCAGGGGTTCCCATAAAAACAATTTTCGTCATTCACTTTCTACTCCTTTTAACTCATCTTCCTCTAGGTATCTTGATACTTTGGCAGTAAATAAAACCCCATCAAGATGATCTATTTCATGCTGAATCGCTCTGGCCAAGAATCCTTCCGCTTCGAGGGAATATTTTCGCCCTTTCCGATCAAAGGCTTCTATTTTTACAAAATCGGGGCGTGTTACTTCACCAAAAAGATCAGGAAAACTTAAACATCCTTCCGGTCCAGTTTGTTCCCCTGATGATTCTAAAATACGGGGATTCATCATTTCAATTGTTCCGTGTTCATCATCTATATCCACGATGGCAATACGTGCATCCAGTCCGATTTGCGGGGCAGCAAGCCCTACCCCATCATATTCAATCATTGTGTCGTACATATCATCGAGAATTTTTGCAAGCTTTCTATCAAATTTTACCACTGCCTTACAAGTCTGTTCGAGAATCTCAGCAGGGTATATGACTATTTTTCTGATCGCCAAATCTGTTCCTCCATTATGCCAATACTAGTTAGCTGCGTAATTTTTTATTTTTATCTTATTATTTTCACCCAAAAATTGTAATCATAACCTTTTATACAGCTTGATCATTATGAAATTACATTAAAATAAATGGATTTACGTCGATGGAAACCTGCAAACCACTTTTCGTATCCTTTTGATATTGATCAAGGATTGTCTTTAATGTCTTTGTCAGGTTCGGTTCCCGTTTGTATTTTATCAGACATTGGTAGCGATATCTATTATTAATCCTAGGGATTGGTGAGGCAGCGGGTCCCAATACTACTGCCCTATTTGAGACCTGTGTACGGACATAGCTGACAATTTTCTCGGTAGCCGACACGACCTTAATAAGATCCTCATGACTAACCGTAATTAAAGATAGATAATAGAATGGTGGATAATGATGCGTTTTTCGCATCATCATTTCCCGCTGATAAAATTGATCATAATCATGATGACCGGCAAGTTCAATACTATAATGCTCCGGTGTGTACGTTTGAATGATAACCTCTCCCGGCAGTTGGTGACGCCCCGCTCTGCCTGAGACTTGTGTCAATAATTGAAAGGTTTTCTCAGATGCCCGGAAATCAGGTAAATGAAGCATCGTGTCAGCCGAAAGCACTCCCACCAACGTAATGTTTGGGAAATCCAGTCCCTTAGCGATCATTTGCGTCCCCAATAATATATCTGCTTTTCCATCCTTAAAATCAGTTAATAATCTTTCGTGCGAGCCCTTACGTCCTGTTGTATCAACATCCATTCGAATCACTCTAGCCTCCGGGAGAATTTTCCCCAGCTCTTCCTCCACCTTTTGCGTTCCTGTTCCAAAATAGCGGATATATTCGCTGTTACACTCAGGGCAATGCTTCGGGACAATGTTTTCATAACCGCAATAATGGCATTTCATCTGTTCATTTATACGGTGATAGGTAAGTGAGATGTCACAGTTCGGGCAATTCACTACGTAACCACAATCTCTGCACATCACAAAGGAGGAGTGGCCGCGCTTATTCAGGAATAAAACCGACTGCTGTTTTTTCTCAATTCGATCTTTTAACATTTCAAACAGCTTCCGCGAAAACATGGAGCGATTTCCTTCACGGAGCTCCTCTCGCATATCAATAATCTCCACGGAAGGCAGGGCCTGATTATTCATCCGGTTCGGCAGTGATAATAGATGGTACACCTCTTTTTGTGCTCTGGCAAATGACTCAAGCGATGGGGTGGCACTGCCAAGTACTACGGGACAGTTATAGGTAATCGCCCGTTCAACCGCCACATCTTTTGCATGATAGCGGGGCATTTCTTCTTGCTTATAACTTGTTTCATGTTCCTCATCGATAATAATGATGCCGATATTCTCGAAGGGAGCAAAAATCGCAGACCTGGCTCCTACCGCGACTTTTACTTCCTTGCGCTGAATTTTCCGCCATTCATCATATTTTTCCCCGCTGACAAGCCGCTGTGCAATACAGCCACTAAGTCTCCAAATCTTCCTTTAAAACGATTGACCATCTGCGGCGTAAGCGAAATTTCCGGCACCAGAACAATGGCTTCCTGACCTTTTTCAATTACCTCTTGGATTGATTGTAAATAGATTTCCGTCTTTCCGCTTCCCGTGACACCATAAAGTAAAAACACCTCATGTTGATCCTGTTCAATTGCATTAAGAATAGGTCCGATTGCGGATTGCTGTGCCTCCGTTAAAGGTAATGGCTTCGTTCGTTCGAATGTTCGATTTTCGAACGGATCCCGATAAACCTCCATATTGAATTCTGTCAGCAGCTTTTTTCCAATAAGGGATTTAACGGTTGAAGTGGATGTTTGTACGTCTGATACCAGCTTCTTTACTTCAATCTCCTGGTAGTTATCGGAAAAATACTGTAATATTTGCCTTTGCTTTTCCGCATTTACCGGCATGCGCTCTATTTCTTCTATTAATTTATCTCGTGTTACAGCGGGGCGGACATATTTTCTCTGTCTTTTCTTGACACGTTCCTTGACATAATAAAGCGCTTCAAGATGTCCTTTGGCTGCTTCTCTTTGTAGCTGTGGGACTATATTATTTTTTAAAGCGTCTTCCCAATTAAGGGAATCAGCGTGTTTAAAATATGGTTGCAGCGGCAATGGCAAATCGTCCGCTGTGAATTGGGAGGCAAGCTTCACCTTTTTTTCGTATTTAGCTTTTAATGCGGCTGGGAGCATCACTTGATATGCAAAAATTTTAAAACAGAGTGTATTTTCAGTTAGCCAGGAGCCAAGCTCCAATAATTCAGGGTTTAAAACGGGCTCTAAATCCATTGGCTCTATGATCTCTCTTAACTTCTTAAATTCTGACTCTGCCTTTAACTCGCTGACAAATCCCTGGATATTTCTAGGTCCAAACGGAACAATGACCCTCATTCCCGACTGAATAACTCCCCGCCATTGTTCCGGAATCAGATAATCGAAAGCCCGATCCGTTTGTTTCGTCGGAACATCCACAATCACACTAGCTATTTCCATCTTTGCCCATATCCTTCAATAGTGAAGTAATTTCTTCGATAATTCTTTTGGCAACATCTGCTTTTGACATAATCGGCATTTCCGTCACCGTGCCTGAACGCTTAATAAGGGTGACAATATTTGTATTTGATCCAAAACCTGCACCCTCTGTTTTTACATTGTTTGCGACAATCATATCGGCATTTTTCTTTGTTAGTTTATTTCTTGCATATTCTTCTAGATTCTCCGTCTCAGCAGCAAACCCAACCAGCACTTGGTTCTTTTTTCGCTGGCCCAGCTCGAATAAAATATCGTTTGTCCTTTCGAGTTCAATTGTTGCATCCCCTGGCTGTTTCTTCACCTTCTGTTCAAAGGTGACCTTTGGACGATAGTCAGCGACTGCTGCTGTTTTAATGACCACATCCGCTGCTTCATACCGATTCAGCACGGCATGATACATTTCCTCCGCACTCTCAACCTTTACTAGCTCTACACCAGCAGGTGCAGCCAGTTGGACTGGGCCGGAAACTAAAATCACATCCGCCCCCTGTCTCTTCGCCTCTTCTGCCAGGGCATATCCCATTTTTCCGGTTGAGTGATTGGAGATAAATCGGACCGGATCAATTTTTTCCCTGGTTGGTCCTGCTGTAACCAACACTGTTTTTCCTGCAAGCTGTTTTCGGCCACTGCCTGCAAAAAACCTTTTGATCAATTCGACTATTTTTTCAGGCTCCTCCAAGCGTCCCTTGCCAACATACCCGCAGGCTAAATAACCTTCGCTTGGTTCAATGAATTGATACCCATACTCAGCCAAGATGGCAATGTTTTTTTTCACAGCAGGATGATCATACATATGTACATTCATCGCAGGTGCAATCCAAACAGGTGCAGTTGCAGCCAGCATGGTGGTTGTAACCATATTATCAGCCATTCCACCGGCGATCTTGGCAATTGTATTCGCCGTTGCAGGCGCAACTAAAATTAAATCAGCCCAATCGGCCAAATCTATATGGGCAATGACTTGGGGGTTCTTTTCATCAAATGTATCAGTATATACTTCATTGCGGGATAATGCCTGAAAGGTTAAAGGGGTAACAAATTTTCCAGCAGATTCACTTAATATAACCTTCACATGTGCTCCAGCTTGAACTAGTTTACTTGTTAAAGCTGCAGCCTTATAAACGGCAATTCCTCCAGTAACACATAATAAAATTTTTTTATTCTCCACCATTACCTGCTATCCCTCACTTCTCGACCACTCTTATCTTCTTATTATGCTAGAAAAAAACCATTTTTTCATCTTTTTCCTATCTAGAATCGACAATTTTCAACGAATTTTGTTAAACCAAATAAAAAAGGCTGACATGCAGGATGATTTCCAATTGTCAGACCTTCTTTCATTTTTTTGTTTATAACCGTTAATTATTCTTGCATTTCAGCTTTTTGTGAAATCCGGTAGGTTAGCTCACCGCTATAAATTTCCTCTAATGCTTTCCCAACATGTTTATAGGAAACATATTTAGGCAATCTTTCATCGTGCACCTGTGACATGACACGGGCACGTTTTGCAGCCACGGACACAAGTGAATATTTTGAATCAATTTTTTCTAACAATGAGTCAATTGACGGATATAACATATTATTCAACCTCCAGCAATTTTTTATAACGATGTTCTATTCGTTCTCTACGGCAATGTTCAGCTGTTACAATTGCCTTGACACGCTCACAGGCCAGCTCTACTTGGTCATTTTCAACGACGTAATCGTATAATTCCATCATTTCTATTTCTTCGCGGGCAGATAACATCCGATTATGGATAATATCATCCGTTTCCGTACCTCTCGTCACAATCCGATTCTTTAATTCGGTAAGACTTGGCGGCATCAGGAAAATAAATAATCCTTCAGGGAATTTTTCACGAACTTGACGGGCGCCTTTTACTTCTATTTCTAAGAAGACATCTTTCCCGGCATCAAGGGTTTCGCGGACATAATCTACAGGGGTTCCGTAGTAGTTGCCGACAAATTCGGCGTACTCCAGGAGCTTGCCTTGCTCGATTAATTGTTCAAATTCTCCTCTTGACTTAAAAAAGTAATCGACCCCATCCACTTCTCCAGCGCGCGGTGCGCGGGTTGTCATTGAAATCGAGTATTCAAAAGCGGTATCGGGATGAGAAAATATTTCTTTTCGCACCGTTCCTTTTCCAACCCCGGATGGCCCGGATAGTACAATCAGCAATCCTTTTTCTTGCATTCAAAAATCCTACCCTTCATCAATAGTTTCATCACGGTCCGTCAAGCGATGGGCGACGGTCTCAGGCTGTACAGCTGAGAGAATCACATGGTCGCTATCCATAACAATCACTGCACGGGTACGTCGTCCGTATGTAGCATCTATTAACGAGCCCCGATCCCGGGCATCCTGAATAATTCTTTTAATTGGTGCTGATTCCGGGGAGACAATGGAAATAATTCGATTGGCAGAAACAATATTTCCAAATCCAATATTAATTAATTTAATCGACATGGTTACTCATCCAATCATTAATAATATATTTTGACCGTGTTAAACAGTTTCTAAACAAGTCCTACTCGATATTCTGAACCTGTTCCTTCAGCTTTTCAAGTAAACTTTTTATTTCAACAACCTTTTTAGCGATGTTTGAATCATTTGCTTTGGATCCGATCGTATTCGCTTCCCTATTCATTTCTTGAACGATAAAATCAAGCTTTCTTCCAATTGGCTCACAGTCATTTAAAGTTTGCAAGAATTGCTGAATATGACTCTTTAATCGGGTAATTTCTTCATTAATATCTGCTTTATCTGCAAAAACAGCTACTTCTGTTAAAATTCGCGTTTCATCTAATTGTCCATTGACGAACTCCTGCATCCTTTTCGTTAGGCGCTCTTTAAAGGATTGGACAACAAGTGGGGCATATTTCTGAAGGTCAAAAACATTTGCTTCTAATTGCGAAGAAATAGCCAGCAAATCTTTTTTCATTTCTTCACCTTCAGCCGTCCGCATTTGTTTTAATAAGATCACTGCTTCTTCAACAGCGGTAAGAACTAGATTCTCAATCTCTTCATTCCCTGATTCACTTTCTTCAATATGTAAAAGGTCTGTCCGATTCAACAAATCCTTTAACGTGATGGTATCTTCAATCCCATATTTGCTCCGTACCTGTTCGATGAATTGATAATATTCTTCAATCAGTTTCCAATCTACTTGAACATTGCGGGTGACAGTACCTTCTCCCTCAACACTTACATAAACCTCTACCCTGCCGCGGCGAATATGCTGGTTTAGTTTCTTTTTCATTTTATCTTCTATTTTTAACAGAGTTCTCGGCATCCGTATATTTATTTCGGAAAATCGATGATTGACTGTTTTTATTTCTACATTTACTGTGGATAACCCGGAAACGGCCTTTCCTCTGCCAAAGCCTGTCATACTAATAACCATATCGTGCACATCCAATCTTTTAAAAATGATCGGCTTTCAATGTATGTAAAAAAGACAAAAGGTAATAGAATGGTTTCTATTACCTTTTGGATTATAACACACTTTATTTTGTTTTTCTTAACAAAAATGTTCCTGCTAGTAAAAAAGTTGGTATTGAGGAAAGTCCGACAATTAGAAGCCAGTCTTTTGCAGCAATCGGCATGGTATGGAAAATCGGCTGTAATGGCGGATAATAAATAACCACAAACATTAACGCAAGAGAAGAAATCACTGCCCATACAAGATACGGATTCCCAAACGGGTTTCTAGAAAGGACCGATTTTTCACTGCGGCAATCAAACACATGAATCAGCTGGGCCATGACAAGGGTTGCAAAGGCAACAGTCTGCGCATATGTCAGCTGCGATTGATCGTTATGGTAGACAATAATGAAGGCTAATAACGTGACAATTCCAATCAGGAATCCACGTGATACCACCTTCCAGCCGAGACCGCGGGAAAAGATCCCTTCGTTTGGACTGCGCGGCCCCCGTTTCATTACGTTCTCCTCCGGACGATCAAGGCCAAGCGCCATTGCCGGCAGCCCATCTGTTACTAAATTGACCCAGAGAATTTGGATTGGAACTAGCGGCAGCGGCAAGGCGAGCAGCATGGCAAATAACATAACTAATATTTCACCCACATTGGATGCTAATAGGTAGCGGACGAATTTACGGATATTTTCATAGATGTTCCTGCCCTCTTTAATTGCTGCCTTAATCGTGGCAAAATTGTCATCTAACAAGACAAGGGCCGATGCTTCTTTCGCGACATCCGTGCCGGTGATCCCCATCGCCACACCAATATCTGCCGCTTTGATGGCAGGGGCATCATTTACCCCATCACCCGTCATGGCAACGATATGACCTCTATTCTGCAAGGCCTTCACGATTTTCAGCTTATGTTCCGGTGAAACCCTGGCAAAAACAGAAACATCCTCAACGACTTCCTCAAGCTCATCCACCGACATATCTGCTAATGCTTTCCCATCAAGCACCTTGCTTTTTTTCGTCAAAATTCCAAGCTGTGTGGCAATGGCTTTTGCAGTAATGACATGGTCCCCGGTAATCATTACGGTCTTTATTCCTGCATCTTTACATTCCTTAACAGCGGCTTTTACTTCCGGTCTTGGCGGATCAATCATGCCCTGGACACCAATAAAGGTTAGTTTTTTCTCGGCCTCCTGCTCACTCAAAATAACGGTATTAGCCGGGATTGGCTTAAAGGCAATCGCAATCGTTCTGAGCGCCTGTGAGGCAAGACCATTTACGGCATCCTGAACCTTTACATGTGTTTCCTTATTCATATATTGTGTCCGTTCATCCCAAAGAATCGATTCACAAATTCCTAAAATAACGTCAGGTGCCCCTTTGGTTACAATGAAATGCTTCCCTTGCTTGTCTTTCACATGCACACTCATCATTTTTCTGGCAGAGTCAAATGGGAATTCATTTATAATAGTAAACTCATCCAATAATTTTTGGCGATTAAAGCCTGCCTTCATTGCACTAACTAGTAAGGCACCCTCTGTCGGATCACCGTCAAGAATAAAATCATCCTCTTTTAAAACTAAATCCGAGTGGTTACAAAGCATCCCAAAAATCAGCATTTGCTGCAATGCTTTTTCATCTCTCGGAAGAACTATTCGCTCGCCCTGATAAAAACTTTCCTTTCGGCTGGTATCCCACCCCCTCGACTGTCCAAGTATGACCGCCACTCCAAAGGTGGGTAACGGTCATTTTGTTTTGTGTCATCGTCCCTGTTTTGTCAGAACAAATAACCGAGGCACAACCAAGCGTTTCGACGGCAGGCAGTTTCCTGACAATTGCATTTTGCCTAATCATTTTCTGAACACCAAGGGATAAGGCTACGGTCACAATCGCAGGCAGCCCTTCAGGTATCGCAGCCACCGCAAGTGAAACTCCCGCTAAAAACATTTCATATAATTCGTGACCGCGCAACACTCCAACAACAACTACGAGGATGGTTAACAGCAAAGCAACTGTGATTAAAATTTTTCCCAACTGCTCTAAACGGCGCTGCAAGGGGGTTTCTTGCGACTCGGCATTTTGAAGCAGATCAGCAATTTGACCCATTGCCGTTTTCATTCCGGTTGCGATGACTACGCCAATACCGCTTCCCCTTGTTATCATCGTGCCCATGAAAGCGATATTCTCCATATCCCCTATTCCTGGGTTAGGGTTGGTTAAACTGTCAATATGTTTAGAAACCGGGACAGACTCCCCTGTTAAGGCGGATTCTTCAATTTCTAGGCTTATTGATTCAATGACACGAACATCGGCGCCAATCCGGTCGCCGCTGGTAAACTTTAAAATATCGCCTATCACAATTTCTTTTGATGGAATCTTCAACCATATTCCATCCCTTAGTACGGATACCTGTGGTGCAGATAATTCTTTCAAGGCCTGCAGTGATTTCTCAGCCCGCCTCTCCTGGTAATAGCCAAGACAGCCGTTAATAATGACGATTGCGATGATTGCGATGGCATCAATATATTCTCCAAGCAACCCGGAAATCAAAGTTGCAGCAAGAAGCACCAGGACCATAAAATCTTTAAATTGACTAAAAAATAAGAGTAAAGCAGATTGCTTTTCTCCCTCTTCTAATTCATTTAGTCCGTGCTGCTTGATCCTTTTTTTTACTTCTTCCTGTGACAATCCAGAAGAAAAGTCGGTTTCTAAGGCCTTTTCTACTTGATCTATCTTCATTTCATGGAATTTCATCCGACCATCTCACTTCCCCCTTTAATCATTCAGACTAGCTCTAAAGAAAGCTTATTCAGGGTCGTCCAAAAAAATGCTAGTTGAAAATGTCATTGCAGAGTAAAATAAGGCAGATGATAAAATAGTAGGATATAATGAAGTTTACATACGTTTGAAGAAAAGGATGTTTTCGATGTCATTTGATGGTTTATTTACAAAAGCAATGGTCGATGAACTAATTTCTGCCCTGAGGGGTGGAAGAATAAACAAGGTTCATCAGCCTTATAAAAATGAAGTGATTCTTACTATCCGTGCCAATGGAGTGAATCAAAAACTTCTTTTATCTGCTCATCCCAGTTATGCCCGGGTGCAGCTCACAAACGAAGCCTATGACAATCCGAACGAACCTCCAATGTTTTGTATGCTGCTGAGAAAGCATATTGAGGGTTATATTTTGGAGGATTTATATCAGGTTGACAACGACCGGATGATTATTTTAGAAATTAAAGGCCGTAACGAGATTGGGGATATCAGTTATAAGCAATTAATCATTGAAATTATGGGCCGGCACAGCAATATCGTTTTAGTAGATAAAACACGGAATATTATTCTAGATAGCATCAAGCATGTTTCATTTGCGCTGAACAGCCACAGAGCCATTTTACCGGGGCAGCCTTATATCTTCCCACCGGCACAAAATAAGCTAAATCCTTTTGATGCTACTGAAGAGGATGTATTACGGTCGGTTGATTTTATTGGCGGTAATCTGGACAGGCAGCTAGTTGAGCAATTTGCCGGGATATCACCGCTTTTTGCAAAGGAAGTTATTTTCCAAAGCGGCCTGGCCAATCGAACCACTGTGCCTGGGGCATTTGTGCACTTGATTAAAAAAATAGCAGCAGGCACGATATCCCCAGCTATCATGTCTGCAAATGGGAAAGAATCGTTCTATCTTTTTCCGCTTGAGCATGTAGCGGGAGAAAGCAAGACCTTCCCTTCCCTAAGTGAGCTGCTTGACCGTTATTATTTTGGCAAAGCCGAACGCGACCGGGTCAAACAGCAGGGAAATGATATTGAACGGTTTATCAGTAATGAAAAGGAAAAAAATGAAAAAAAGATTGTTAAGCTTGAGGATACACTGAAAGAAGCAGAACGAGCAGAGCAGTACCAGCGTTTTGGGGAACTGTTAACAGCCAATCTTTACGCGGCAAAAAAGGGCATGAAGGAAATCGAGGTCCTTAATTATTATGATGAAATGGGCGGCTCACTGATCATTCCGCTTGACCCAAGGAAAACACCATCTGAAAATGCCCAAAAGTATTTCTCCAAATACCAAAAAGCGAAGAATGCGGTTGCCGTGGTGGTTGAACAAATTGAAAAGGCTCGTGAGGAAGTAATTTATTTTGAAAATTTAATACAGCAAGTACAGTCTGCCTCTCCGAAGGATATACAGGAAATTCGCGAGGAGCTTGTAGAGGAAGGCTATGTCAGAGAGCGGCAGAAACGGAAAAGTAAGAAAGCACAGAATACGAAGCCGGTGCTGGATCACTTTATATCTTCCGATGGCACGGAAATCATCGTCGGAAAAAATAATAAGCAAAATGATTATTTAACTAATAAGTTGGCGGCAAGGGATGAAATTTGGCTCCATACGAAAGATATTCCCGGCTCACATGTAGTCATTCGCAGTAAAGATCCTTCCGATGAAACAATCAATGAAGCAGCTATATTAGCGGCTTATTACAGCAAAGCGCGAAATTCAAGCTCAGTTCCAGTTGATTTTACAAAGGTTCGCCATGTGAAAAAACCTAGCGGTGCGAAGCCGGGCTTTGTCATTTATGACAACCAGCAGACAGTTTATGTCACACCCGATGAAGAAATAGTGTTGAAATTGAAGAAATAATGCGAAAAGAGGATGTCCGATTTATTTTGGACACCCTCTTTTTCAATTTATCAGCGAATACGTATGATGTATCGGCGAATTTTGAAATTTATCAGCGAATCAGTTTCTTAGAACTGTTTGCTCCATTCAGAAGGATCTTTCCGCCACAATAATAGACTTTCCTGATCATCTGCGCCCGCATACCCCTTTGAGATGGCCACTTCTATTAAGGTTGGAAAATCAGTAAGTGAAAAACTCTTAATTTCTTCACCTTGCAGCAATTCTTTTCCCTTCTCTAACCCATATGTAAAAATAGATACTACTCCAAGCACTTCACAGCCAGCTTCCCTTAAAGCTTGTACCGCTGTGATGACACTGCCCCCTGTTGAAATAAGGTCTTCCACAACGACAACCTTTTGACCCTGTTCCACTTTGCCTTCAATCTGGTTTCCCTTGCCATGGCCTTTTGCTTTCGAGCGGACATAGCACATTGGCAGATCCATGAGTTCGCTGACCCAGGCAGCATGCGGAATTCCTGCTGTAGCCGTTCCAGCAATGACTTCTGTTTCCGGAAAGTTTTCTTCGATAAGAGTTTGCAATCCTGCTGCAATTTCTTTTCTTACTGCAGGGAACGATAAAGTTAGGCGATTATCACAATAAATTGGTGATCTAAGACCCGATGTCCAAGTAAATGGTTCTCTTGGACTTAATGCCACGGCATTGATATCTAATAATTTTTCAGCTATTTTCTGTTTCATGATGTTAACCCCTCCATGCATTTATCCATTGTTTATAGCTTTTCACTGGGTCCGTTGACCGAGTAATCGAACGTCCAACTACAATCGAACTGACACCTGCATCTCTTGCAAATTGAGGTGTAGCCACGCGTTTTTGGTCTCCAACCTGGTCAGACTCCATTCTGATTCCCGGGCATACCGTTAAAAATTCGCTGCCAGTTTGAGCATGTATGGCTGCAGATTCCCATGCAGAGCATACAACCCCGTCTAAACCTGCATCTTTTGAAAGCGCGGCATAATGCAGGACTGATTCATTCAACGAGACAGATATAAGCTGCTCTTTATTCATTTGCTCCTGAGAAGTGCTCGTCAATTGTGTAACGGCGATGCAATATGGACGTTTTTGTCCTGCCGCCGTTCCTGCATCTAATCCCTCTACCGCTGCTTCCATCATTTCTTTACCGCCGGCCGCATGAACATTGACTAAGTCGCACTCAAGTCGTGCCAGTCCCTTCATAGCACTTTTCACGGTGTTCGGAATATCATGCAGCTTTAAATCGAGAAAAATCTGATGTCCCTTTTCTTTTAATTGATGAATAATAGAAGGGCCTTCCTGGTAAAAAAGCTCCATGCCTACCTTCAAAAAAAGTTTTCGATCGTCAAACGGTGTCAAGAAACGTTCAATTTCACTTTTGTTCGCAAAATCAAGCGCGATGATAAGTGAGTTGTCCATGCTCCTTCCCACTCCTTCCCTTGCATTCACTGATATGTTCAAACCCTAATTTTTCTAAAAGCTCCGGCAGTTCTTCAATAATGGTTGGGCAGACAAATGGATCGACGAAGTTTGCTGTTCCCACTGCGACGGCACTTGCCCCCGCATAAAAATACTCAATGACATCCTCCGCTGATTGCACACCGCCCATCCCAATAATTGGGAGAGAAACGGCTTGGCTAACCTCATAAATCATCCGAATGGCCACTGGCTTAATTGCCGGGCCGGAAAGGCCGCCAGTTCTGTTGGCTAAAATCGGCCTTCCTGTTTTTAAATCTAATTTCATTCCGACCAATGTATTGATCATCGTCAGTCCATCTGCACCGCCCTCTTCCACAGCCTTTGCCATCTCGACAATATTTGTGACATTCGGGGAAAGCTTAACATAAACCGGAACTTCGGACACCTCTTTTACACTTTTGGTCAATTGCTTGGCCACCTCAGGAATCGTTCCAAATGCGATTCCGCCTGTTTTTACATTCGGACAGGAAATATTTAATTCTAAGGCCTGAACATTCGCTGCCTTCGATATTTCACGCGCTACCTCAATATAGTCTTCTTCTGTGGAACCGGCAACATTCGCAATGATCGGGACATCATATTGCGCAAGCCATGGCAATTCCTCGGATACAACCTTTTTTAATCCGGGATTTTGCAGACCAATGGCATTAAGCATTCCAGCATCCGTTTCCGCCACCCTAGGGGTAGGATTTCCAAATCTCGGTTCAACGGTTGTCGCTTTTATCATGATAGCACCAAGCCTGCTCAAATCATAAAATTGACTATATTCACGGCCAAATCCAAAACAACCCGATGCCGGCATAATCGGATTTTTTAGGTTTAATCCAGGTAATGCAACATTTAGTCGATTCATATTACTACCTCCCCGGCACGGAAAACAGGGCCGTCACTGCAAACTTTTTTATAGGATAATCCTGTTGGATCATCTGCCTTGTGGCAGACGCAGGCAAAGCAGGCGCCAATGCCGCAGCCCATTCGTTCTTCTAATGATAAAAACATCTTTTTAGCTGAGTATTGTTGTTCAAGTGCCCTTAACATCGGAGTCGGGCCGCAGGCATAAATACAATCAAACTGTAAATTTTTCATTACATCTGTTACAAACCCTTTTGTTCCATAGGTTCCGTCAACCGTGGCCACGTATGTTTCACCATTTTGTAAAAATTCCCGTTCGTAGAAAACAGCTGATTCCGTTTGAAACCCGAGAACGTGTATAACTTTTACCCCTTTAGCAATTAACTGCTTGGATAGTTCATAAAGAGGCGGTACACCAATTCCTCCACCCACTAACAGTGCGGTTTCCCCAAATTCCATTTCTTCAACTGGAAAGCCGTTTCCTAATGGACCAAGAATATCAAGTTCTATTCCTGGTACCATTTCCGCAAGTTTGGTAGTCCCTTTGCCTTCCCTGCGATAAATCATGGTAAACTGCTGTTTCTCGGAATTAAACGATGAAATGCTGATCGGTCTCCTAAGCAGCGGGTCCAAAGCACTCGCAACCCGAATATGGACAAATTGCCCCGGAGCTTTGATTTGACTTACAAATTCTGCTTTCACCGTTAATTCAAAAATATCTTCAGCAATTTCTGTTTGGCTGATAATGGAGCAAAATTCTTTTTGAATCATACAAGGACCGCCTCCTTAATTGCTGCACCCATCGCTTCTGCGGAAAAATTCATCGACTCAACCACTTTTAATATAGCATCTGCTGTGTCTAATGATGTTAAGCATGGAACCCCATTCTCAACCGCTTCCCGACGGATTCTAAATCCATCTCTCTCAGGCTGTTTTCCTTTTGTCAGCGTATTAATGATGAGTTGGACTTCACCGTGCTGAATGACATCCAATAGTGTTTGGCCTTCCGAACCAATTTTTCCTACGACCTTCACTTTCAAACCGGCAGATTCCAACACAGATGCTGTGCCGCTTGTTGCCATTAAACGGTAGCCATTTGCGGCAAACCTTACCGCCAGTTTTAATGCTTCTTCCCTTCTCTTTGTCTGCAACAGTAAACAACACTGTGCCAAACTTTTGTATATTCATCCCAGAGGCAATTAAACCTTTATAAAGTGCCTTTTCTAGGGTGTGATCCTTGCCCATTACCTCACCAGTTGATTTCATCTCCGGTCCTAATGTGATGTCCACACTTTTCAACTTAGCAAATGAAAATACTGGGACCTTGACATACACACCATTTTTTTCTGGAACAAGTCCAGGCTGATACCCTTGCTTAACAATTGATATCCCGAGAATCGCCTTTGTCGCAATTTTCGCCATCGGTACATTGGTGATTTTACTCAAAAAAGGAACTGTTCGACTGGATCGTGGATTAACCTCCAGAACGAATACTTGATTGTCTGATAATACATACTGAATATTTAATAGTCCGATAATGTTTAACCCTCTTGCCAATTTTTCTGTATACTCTACAAGAGTTTGTTTCACATTCTCTGAGAGCGTCTGCGGCGGATAGACGGCGATTGAATCACCGGAGTGGACGCCGGCTCGTTCAATATGCTCCATGATCCCAGGAATCAAAACATTTTCACCATCACAAATGGCATCTACCTCGATTTCCTTCCCTGTTAAGTATCTGTCAATCAAGACCGGATGTTCGGGATTAATTTTAACGGCATTTTCCATATAATGCAGTAATTCTTCCCGATAGTAGACAATCTCCATCGCCCGGCCGCCAAGAACATATGAAGGACGGACTAGAACCGGATAACCAATTTCATTGGCAATAACAATGGCTTCTTCAACAGATAATGCTGTTTTTCCAAGCGGCATTGGAATATTAATCTGCCCCAAAGCCTGTTCAAATTTATCCCGATCTTCCGCACGGTCTAAATCTGCTAAACTAGTTCCAAGTATTTTCACTCCATGGTCAACCAGATCTGCAGCAAGATTGATAGCTGTCTGTCCGCCAAATTGAACAACCACACCGATAGGCTTTTCTAATTCGATAATAGCCATTACGTCCTCAACAGTCAGCGGCTCAAAATAGAGCTTATCAGAAATACTGAAGTCAGTTGAGACAGTTTCGGGGTTGTTGTTGATGATAATAGCCTCATAGCCCGCTTCTTTTATCGCTTTTACAGAATGGACAGTGGCGTAATCAAATTCAATCCCCTGACCGATTCGGATCGGACCTGAGCCCAGTACAATCACACTACTTTTGCTGGTCACGACTGATTCATTTTCCTCTTCATAGGTGCCATAGTAATAAGGCGTTTCACTTTCAAATTCAGCGGCACATGTATCAACCATTTTGTAAACTGGCATGATTCCCATTTCTTTGCGTAACTGATAGATGTCCGTCTCTAACCGATCCCATAGCACAGCAATTTTTTTATCAGAAAATCCCTTTTGCTTTGCCTCTTTTAGCAGTTCGCTGTCAAATGGGCGGGCTGCCAGCTTTGCCTCAAGCTCAACAATCCCCTCCATTTTCTTCAAAAAGAACAAATCAATTTTACTCCATTCGTGAATGGTTTCAATTGTTGTACCCCGCTTTAAGCTTTCGGCAATATAAAAGAGTCGCTCATCACCTGCTTTTTGAATTCGTTTTTCCAGTAATTCATCGTCAATGCTTTCCGCACCATTTAATTCGAAATGATGAACCCCTGCCTCAAGGGAACGAATTGCTTTTAACAGTGACTCTTCAAACGTCCGGCCGATGGCCATAACTTCCCCTGTTGCCTTCATTTGCGTTCCAAGCGAACGATTTCCGGATTCAAATTTATCAAATGGCCAGCGTGGGATTTTGGTAACGATGTAGTCGAGCGCCGGTTCGAAGCAAGCATACGTTTTTCCTGTTACGGGATTAAGCATTTCATCGAGTGTTAAACCAACAGCAATTTTTGCAGCCAGTTTTGCGATTGGATAACCTGTCGCCTTCGACGCAAGGGCGGATGAGCGGCTTACCCGTGGGTTTACCTCGATAATATAGTAGTTAAAGCTATCTGGGTCTAAGGCGAGCTGAACATTACAGCCTCCTTCAATTCCGAGAGCACGAATAATTTTGAGCGATACATTTCTTAGCAGTTGGTATTCCCGGTCACTTAAGGTTTGACTTGGAGCAACAACAATGGAATCGCCAGTATGGACGCCAACCGGATCGATATTTTCCATGTTACATACCACAATCGCATTATCGGCACCATCACGCATCACTTCATATTCAATTTCCTTGAAGCCTGCGATACTTTTTTCAAGTAAGCATTGATGTACGGGGCTATTTTTCAATCCACTCGTTACAATTTCCTCTAATTCCTCTTCATTTCGGCAAATGCCTCCGCCTGTTCCGCCAAGAGTAAAAGCCGGACGGACAATGACCGGGAAGCCAATTTTACTAACAAAAGCGATTGCTTCCGACAATTCATGGATGATTTCACTATCAGGAACTGGCTCATTTAATTCATTCATTAAGCTGCGGAAAAGCTCTCGGTCTTCTGCTTGATTAATTGCTGCTAGCTTTGTGCCTAATATTTCAACTTCGCACTCCTCTAGCACTCCTGACTTTGCAAGCTCTACAGCAAGGTTCAAACCAGTTTGGCCGCCAAGTGTTGCAACCATTGCATCAGGACGTTCCTTACGAATGATTCGGCTGACAAACTCGACTGTTAATGGCTCAATATAGACAGCATCTGCCATCTCAGTATCGGTCATAATTGTTGCCGGATTAGAGTTTACGAGGATGACACGGTAGCCCTCCTCCTTCAGGGCGATACACGCCTGTGTGCCCGCATAATCAAATTCCGCGGCCTGACCAATCACAATTGGTCCTGATCCAATCACTAAAATGGAGTTTATATCTGTACGTTTTGGCATGTTGCTGTTCCCTCCTGTTTTTCAGCTTCAATCATGGCTAGGAATTGTTCAAATAATCCGTTTGCATCTTCTGGCCCCGGGGAAGCCTCTGGGTGATATTGAACAGTAAAAGCCGAATAATCTAAATGTTTTAGGCCTTCGATTGTTCCATCGTTCAATGCTGTATGAGTTACCGCTAATCTGGTTTGATGTAAAGATTCTGTTTCTACTGTGTATCCATGGTTTTGCGAAGTAATCGCAATTTTACCTGATGCCAGCTCCTTGACAGGATGATTGGAACCGCGATGACCAAATTTCATTCTTACCGTATTGGCACCGCAAGCGAGGGCAAATAATTGATGTCCAAGACAGATTCCAAATATCGGGATCAGCCCCAGTACTTGTTTGATCATATGAATCGCTTCTGGGACATCCTTTGGGTCCCCAGGTCCATTTGAAAGCATGATTCCATCTGGCCGCAATTGCAGGATTTCATCAGCCGTTGTGTGGTATGGGACAACAACAACATCACAGCCGCGCTTATTTAGTTCTCGTAAAATACCATGCTTCATACCAAAATCAACGAGGACAATTCGTTTCCCACGGCCTGGGCTTGGATACGAATTTTTTGTCGAAACGGTTCTGACTTGGTCAATCGGCAGTCTTGTCTGCTTTAATCTTGTGACAACCTCGTATGGGTCCCGGTCAATACTGCAAATCGCCCCTTTTAATGTTCCATATTGACGGATAATCCTTGTTAATTTTCTTGTATCAATCCCGGAAATTCCGGGGATTTTTTTCATTTTAAAATATTCATCAAGCGTAAACTCACTGCGCCAATTGGAAGGAAAATCAGTCACTTCTTTCACAATAAAGCCTTTGACAGCTGGGATGATTGATTCAAAATCATCACGGTTGATGCCGTAATTTCCGATTAGCGGATAGGTAAGCATAACAATCTGCCCGCAATAGGAAGGATCCGAGAGAATTTCCTGATAACCAGTCATCCCGGTATTAAAGACGACTTCGCCAATTGTATCCATATGACTGCCAAATCCGTCTCCGATAAATACTGTCCCATCTTCTAAAATTAGTTGTGCTTTCATGCTGTTTCACATCCCTTTTCCCAAACTATCTTCCCGTCTGCGATTGTCATCTCCGGCCAGCCTTTACATTTCCAACCTGTAAATGGGGTATTTTTTCCCTTGGAAAGAAATTCGCTTGGATCAATTTCTCTTTCTTCAGCTAGATTTAAGAGGACAAGGTCGGCTGGTGCACCTACTTCAATTTTCCCAAATGGTAGGGCAAAGCTTTCGGCTGGTTTCTTTGTTAGATAGCCGATTAACTCTTCAAGCGAAATAATATTTTTTAACACTAAATGTGTATAAAGGAGCGGGAATGCCGTCTCTAATCCGACAATTCCGAACGGTGCCAATTCCATTCCTTCACTTTTTTCTTCAAGTGTGTGTGGTGCATGGTCTGTGGCAATGAAATCAATAGTTCCATCAAGCAGACCTTCGATTAGTGCAACATGATCAGCTGCATCCCTTAGCGGCGGATTCATTTTATAATTGGCATCAAGACCCGGAATATCGTCTTGCGTTAATAATAGGTGGTGCGGGGTAACTTCCGCCGTAACATGAATGCCTGCCTGCTTGGCATCCCTGATTACACGGACAGACTCTTTCGTACTGACATGACAAACATGATAATGACAGCCTGCTGCCTCAGCCAGCAATACATCCCGCGCTATTTGGACTGATTCACAAACAGAAGGAATGCCATTTAACTTGTTTTGTTCTGCAAAAGAACCTTGATGGACACAGCCCTTATTAATAAGGCTGTTTTCTTCACAATGAGCAACAATTGTCATATTAAGTGCAGCAGCCTTTTGCATCGCCTCAAGCATCATGCTCGCTGTTTGCACCCCTACTCCGTCATCGGTAAAGGCAAATGCCCCAGCATCTTTCAATGCCTCAAAATCTGTTAATTCCTGACCAAGCAGCCTCGTCGTGATGGAGGCATATGGCAGCACCCGTACATTAGCCGTTTCTCTAATCCGACTTTGCAAGTTCTCCATATGGTTTTTGGTGTCAGGCACCGGTCGGGTGTTTGGCATAGTGGCTACGGTAGTAAATCCGCCTTTTGCCGCGGCCATTGTTCCGGTTGCGATGGTTTCTTTTTTCTCCCCGCCTGGTTCGCGGAGGTGGACATGTAAGTCGATAAATCCCGGGAGACTGTCATTCCCGCTGCATCCACTTTATGGTCTGCTGCCGCTTCAATCTTCTTTTCAATTTTTGTAATAATCCCATTTTCTATTAAGATATCTGCCTCGATCCATTGTCCGTTAGATGCTATGTAGTTTGCGTTCTGAATAAGTAATTTCATATTGATTCCCTCCTATTAAACTTTCAATTGACCGTTTTAATGCAGCCATTCTGACATAAACACCGTTTTCCATCTGCTTGAAGATTCTTGAACGTTTGCACTCTACTAGACTATCAGCAATTTCCACATTCCGATTGACTGGAGCGGGATGCATAATAATACTATCGGGCTTCATTTGCTGTTCCCTCTCAAGCGTGAGACCATACTGGCGATGATACTCTGAAGCAGTAAAGCTTCCCTTCTTTTGATGCCGTTCATGCTGGACCCTTAAGAGCATAAACACATCCGCTGTTCTGACGGCTTCATCAATCGGTCTAAATCTTGCTGAATTTAAACTATGGTGGTCAAACCATTCCTCTGGTCCGGAGAACATAACATCTGCTCCAAGCCTTGTTAAGGCATCTGCATTGGACCGTGCCACCCTGCTGTGACTGATGTCCCCAACAATCGCAATTTTTAACCCCTCAAAACCGCCGAATTCCTGTTGGATGGTTAACAAATCGAGAAGCGACTGTGTTGGATGATGCCCGCAGCCATCCCCACCGTTAAGAATGGGGATATTCACCTTGCCGACCAGTTCATCAAAGTAGCGATCCTGCCCGTGACGTATGACAATGGCATTCACTCCAATGGATTCTAATGTCTTTACTGTATCGTAAAGTGTCTCTCCTTTTTGAACACTAGAGGTTTCAACTTCAAATGGAATCACCCCTAAGCCTAACCTTCTTTCCGCTACTTCGAAACTGCATTTGGTTCTAGTACTGGCTTCAAAAAAAAGATTTGCCGTAAACATTTGCTGATCAGGTCTCCAGACCATGCCATCCGAAAATCTTTTTGCATCCTCAAGTATTTGATAGATTTCCTCTACCTTCAATTCGTTCGTGGTTAGTAAATGTTGGAGCATCCCTTTTTCCCGCCTTTCTTCTCACATATAAAAAAATGCACCCTAAATCTCCTTTAGGGTGCATGGAATCCTAGCTTAAACCAACTGCATTAGAATGGTTCAAGCATAACACCCTTTCAAGCCTCTCTGGACTTAGTTAAAAGGTTTCTCTATTATGCTGATTTTTGTTTTTTAGTCTCTTCTTCACCAAACATGTCACCCACGGGCTGTCTGCCAGGAAGAATGAGGTTTAACACTACACCTAAAATGGCTGCTAACGCCATTCCCTGGATCTGGATATCTTTAAATGGCAGCTTTAGAACAGCTCCGCCAATTCCGATGATGAGGATGACTGATGCTATCACGAGGTTCCGTTTGTCATCAAAATCAATTTTACTATCGACTAACATTCTTAATCCTGATGAAGCGATTATTCCAAACAGAAGGATAGAAACACCACCCATGACAGGTGTTGGGATGGTTCCAATTAAAGCGGTAATTTTCCCAATAAATCCGAAGATGATCGCTAAAACTGCTGCACCTGCCAGCACATATACACTGTAAACTCGAGTAATAGCGAGAACACCGATATTTTCACCGTAAGTTGTTTTTGGCGGCCCGCCAACCAATGCTGATATAATGGTTGCCGTCCCATCTCCAAGGATTGAACGATGTAAGCCCGGCTCTTTAATATAATCCCGGCCAACCACCTTACTAAGGATTAACTGGTGACCAATATGTTCTGATATGGTCACCACAGCCACAGGCACCATTAACCAGAAAATATCCCAGGTGAATTTCACATTATAACTGACAAATGGGATGACAAATTCCGGCATTTCAAACCAATCTGCTTTCATTACCGGTGCGAAATCAACGATTCCTACGATCAAAGCGTAAATATACCCAACAATAATTCCTGCCAATATCGGGATGATACTTAGAATTTTTTTGGCAAACATGGAGAAAATGATCGTTGCTGCGAGTGTGACAAGTGCTGCTGAGAAATGGACCATACTATATTTTCCCGCAGGATTATTCATTGCCATTCCCACTGCTGTTGGTGCTACTGACAAGCCGATGACAATGATAACCGGACCCACAACAATTGGCGGAAGCAGATTCATAATCCACCGGTACCCTGCTTTACTGATGATTAAGGCAATCATTCCGTATACAAGACCTGCTAAAAAGGTTCCTACCATCGCAGCTCCTGGCCCGCCTGCTTCATTTAGGAGTGTTATGGGGATAATATAAGCAAATGAAGAGCCAAGATAGGCTGGTACCTGCCCTTTCGTTATTAATATAAACGCCAATGTACCTAGTCCGCTCGAAATGAGTGCAATTGCCGGACTTAAGCCGACAAGGTACGGCACAAGGATGGTTGCTCCAAACATGGAGAACAAATGCTGAATGCTTAATGTCAGCCATTGACCAGGTTTCGGAATCTCGTTAACATCTAGGATGGGTTTGTTGTTCATTCTGATCTCCCCTGTTTACTGGTTTATTTTTTTATCTTTCTCTCTTTTTCATAAAAAAACCCTCTTTGTCCGTACAGGGACAAAGAGGGTAAGAAATTGCCGCGCTTAAAAACACTTACGGCTCTTTCCCCTTTGTCAGCCTCACGGGACTGCATTTAAAAGGGATGCTATTTATTTATCAAAGATACTTACTTGATCAAGTTGATCAACCTCAGCTAACTCGACCACAATTTTCTCTTCACTAGATGTCGGAATGTTTTTTCCCACGTAGTCTGCTCTGATCGGCAGTTCGCGATGACCGCGGTCTACTAAAACAGCAAGCTGGATCGCTGATGGACGACCGATATCCATTAATGCATCAAGTCCTGCTCTTACAGTTCTTCCTGTATATAAAACGTCGTCAACAAGAATGACTTTTTTATCATTTATCTTAACTGGTATATCAGAACCTTTTACGAGAGGCTCCTGGTTATCCGTTTTCTTCGATAAATCATCACGATAAAGGGTAAT
The DNA here is from genome assembly GCF_049463095.1 of Neobacillus sp. 19. Taxonomy (NCBI): domain Bacteria; kingdom Bacillati; phylum Bacillota; class Bacilli; order Caryophanales; family Bacillaceae; genus Neobacillus; species Neobacillus sp. 19. Next base: position 65,937 of record NZ_JBMPZU010000084.1, read on the forward strand.
ATCTATTTCACCAACCGGAATGGATTTCCCCTCAATGTCAGCAATTTTTGCGGCAAGACGTTCGGCGATATAAATGCCTCTTGTACGAATTCCCACGAGTATGCAATCATCAATACCTTTATTTTTCTCGAATAATTTGATGGGCAATCCTGGTTAACGCCCTCCCGATTGCCTGATCATCAAGGACAAGTGCTTTTTGGTTCATAGTACACCTTCTTTTTTTAAAATAAAAACCTCTCACCGAATGGGCGAGAGGCAGACAAGTTAAAATTCATCAGATATAGTTAGTCCTATATCTTATAACCGTTTCCTTCTCAGCCTCACGGGACCGAATTAAAGGCTTATTAAACTATAGTTAGCTTACTTTAAAATTAGGCTCATGTCAACGATTAATTCGCAGATAATCGAGTAGCCGTTCGAATTCATCTGGAAGCGGTGCTTCAAATTCCATATATTCGGTTGTCCGCGGGTGGGTGAAGCCAAGTACACCTGCATGCAATGCCTGTCCATTAATATCCAATGTCTTTTTCGGTCCATACTTTGGATCGCCGGCGAGCGGGTAGCCGATATATTTCATATGAACACGGATTTGATGGGTTCTGCCTGTTTCTAATTGGCACTCCACAAGAGTAAAGTCTTTAAACCGTTCAATTACATGAAAATGAGTAACAGCGTGTTTTCCATTATCAACCACCGCCATGCTCTGCCTGTCCTTAGTATCGCGGCCAAGCGGGGCATCAATTGTTCCAAAGTCATGTGGAATGACCCCGTGCACAATCGCTTTATATTTCCGGGTAACTGTTTTTGCTACTAATTGATTCACAAGGCTTTCGTGGGCCCTATCATTTTTAGCAACCATCAATAGTCCTGATGTGTCCTTATCAATCCGGTGGACGATACCTGGACGCAGTACACCATTAATACCCGATAAATCCTTACAATGTGCCATTAAGCCATTTACGAGAGTTCCTGTCATATGCCCTGGAGCTGGGTGAACGACCATTCCCCGCGGTTTATTAACGACAAGGACATCTTGATCTTCATAATAAATAGCTAAGTCAAGTTCTTCCGCGATTACATCCAGCTCTTCAGGATCCGGAATGGAAATTTCAATAACATCATTCAAACTGCATTTATAATTGGTTTTGACGGTTTGCCCGCTTACCAGGATATTCCCTTCTTTAATCCATTGCTGGACCTGCGTCCGGGACCATTCCTCGTTGAGTCCGGAAATAACCTTATCGATTCGATCTCCTTTTTGCTCCTCAAGAATGGTGTGTTCCATTTTCTCCATACGTTTTCTCCTTTGTCTCTCTCTCATCACGCAGCATTTGAATCATTAGTAAAATTACACCGATCACAAGTGCAGAATCTGCAATGTTAAAGACCGGAAAATTATAGCTGAAAATATACGTATGAATAAAGTCAACCACTTCTTTACGAAGGACTCGGTCAATAAAATTACCGATCGCGCCTCCCAGCATGAAAGCTAATGATACTCCTAGTAACCATTTGCCCTTCGCTGCTTTGTGCAAATAATACATGATTCCAATAATTACCACAACGGTAATAACATAAAAGAGCCACATCTGGCCTTGAAGAATTCCCCATGCAGCTCCACGATTGCGGTGAGAAGTAATATATAAAACATTATCAATGATGGGTATACTTTCCCCTAAATTCATGTTCTTTACAATTAACCATTTTGTAATCTGATCCAATAAAATAACAAAAATAGCGATTAAGTAATAATACACTAAGAAATACCTCCGCATCACCTAAAGTTACTCTTAGCATTTTAGCATACTTTTTCGCGAAACGACAATGCAACATTCTAAAAATTGCCTAGTAAATCGGTTTTTTGTAGTACATTTCTAAGTATTCTGAATCACGTAAGGATTTTAGGGTAGGAATGGATCGTAATAATTCCTCAGGTAAAAATTCTCCAGAAATTTCACACTGTCCAAAATTCCCACAGGCAAACTTCTCCATAGCTGCATTAATATCTGCAAGCTCCTCTTCTAAAAGGCATGTGAGCCAATCTTCCTTTTGTTTCGATTTTAATGAATTCTCAATCTCTTCTTTCGTTTGACGGAGTTCCAAAAACAGCTTTTCCTGCATGGCATTCATAGTTGTTACCTCCGTTATTAGTTATTTGTCTTATTATCTCCGGCATCGACTTTGTGACACGGGAAAACTTTTGACATCAACAACAACAATTAACGGTAAAGGATAATAAATACAAAAAGAGCTGGATTCAAAAAACCCCGAGTATTTTACTCGGGGCATTCTGCTACGCCAAATGGGTATAGTTTTCTTTGACAACTTCCGCACAGCGAGGGCAAAGTGTTTTATGCTCTGGATCTTGACCTACTTCCGGGGTCACAATCCAGCAGCGTTCACATGTTTCACCTTCAGCTTTGGTGACGACAATTGCTGCTGATTCTAATTTAAGCGCATTTTCAGGAGCATCTTCATACACTCCTGCCACTTCAAATCCTGAAACGATGAATAGCTGATTCAGATTTTCTTCAATGGAATCTAACAGAGTCTTTGATTTTTCATTCACATAAAGAGTAACCTTTGCTGTTAACGATTTTCCAATTACTTTGTGATTACGGGCTTCTTCAAGTGCTTTTAATACATCATCACGCAGTTTCATGAATGCCGTCCATTTTTCTTCTAAGCCTTGTGAACCTGGAAGATCCTGATACTCTGGAAGATCCGTCAATTGCACACTTTCCTCTTGAACATTCGGGATGAATTTCCACACTTCATCTGCTGTATGAGAAAGAATTGGCGATACTAATTTAGTTAAAGCAAGCAATGACTCGTATAACACGGTTTGAATGGCCCGGCGATCGTGGTGATTTGCTGCCTCAATATATAGAACATCCTTTGCAAAATCAAGATAGAAAGCACTTAAATCAAGGGTACAGAAATTATTAACTACATGATAGATGTTGGCAAACTCATAATTTTCATAGGAATTGCGGACATTCTTAATCAGTTTATTTAACTTAACAAGCATAAATTGATCCACTTCGCGCAAGTCTTCATACGCAAGCCTATTAACAGCAGGATCAAAATCCGCTAAGTTGCCAAGCAAGAATCGGAAAGTATTACGGATTTTGCGGTATACCTCGGCCACTTGTTTCAAGATAGCATCAGAAACACGTACATCTGACTGATAATCAACGGATGCAACCCAAAGGCGTAAAATATCTGCACCTAATTGATTCATTACTTTTGCCGGTACAACAACATTACCAAGTGATTTACTCATTTTTCGTCCTTCGCCATCAAGTGCAAAGCCGTGACTTAAAACACCTTTGTACGGTGCTTTGCCTGTCACAGCTACCGCTGTTGACAAGGAAGAGTTAAACCAGCCGCGATATTGGTCTGAACCTTCAAGATACAGGTCTGCAGGGCGGACTAAATCTTCTCTTTCTAGCAGAACTGCCTGATGCGATGAGCCTGAGTCAAACCAAACATCCATGATATCTGTTTCTTTGGTAAATGTACCATTTGGACTTCCCGGATGTGTAAAACCTTCTGGAAGCAATTCCTTCGTTTCACGTTCAAACCAAACATTTGAACCATGTTCACGGAAGAGGTCAGATACATGATTGATGGTCTCATCGGTAATAATTTCTTCCCCATTTTCTGCATAGAAAACAGGAATCGGTACACCCCATACCCGCTGACGGGAAATACACCAATCGCCGCGATCGCGAACCATATTAAATAGTCTTGTTTCCCCCCATGCAGGTACCCACTTTGTTTCCTTAACTGCTTCAAGCAATTCATCACGGAAGTCTTTAATGGATGCAAACCATTGGGCCGTTGCACGGTAGATCACCGGCTTCTTTGTTCTCCAATCGTGCGGATAGGAGTGAGTAATAAATGAAAGATTTAATAGGGCACCGGCTTCTTCTAAAGCCTGAGCAATCGGCTTGTTAGCTGTATCGTAAAATAATCCCTCAAACCCAGGTGCTTCGCTTGTCATTACACCCTTATCATCTACCGGGCAAAGAACGTCTAAGCCATATTTTTGACCAACATAGAAGTCATCTTCCCCGTGACCAGGTGCAGTATGAACGCATCCAGTTCCAGCGTCTGTAGTAACGTGTTCACCTAACATGACTAAAGAATCACGGTCATATAATGGATGAACTGCTACGATATTTTCTAATTCCGAACCTTTAACCTTTTGGACAACCTCCGGAGCTTCCCAGCCAATTTCATTGGTAACTGCTTCAAGCAATGCTTCTGCCACTAAATACTTATTGCCGTTCACCACTGTTACTACATATGTTAAGTCAGGATGAACAGAAATGCCAAGGTTTGCCGGAATGGTCCATGGAGTTGTTGTCCAGATGACAATTTGCGTTTCGGTATCAAGGACACCCTTGCCATCTTTCACTTTAAAGCCAACATAGATCGATGGTGACCGTTTATCTTGATATTCGATTTCTGCCTCTGCTAATGCTGATTCACTTGATGGAGACCAATAAACCGGCTTAAGGCCTTTATAAATATAGCCCTTTTTCGCCATTTCACCGAATACTTTAATTTGCTGTGCCTCATATTCGGGCTTCAACGTAATGTATGGATTTTCCCAGTCACCTCGAACACCAAGGCGTTTAAATTGGGTGCGCTGATTATCAATCTGTTCAAGTGCATATTTTGTGCAAAGCTCGCGGAATTCCGCAACTGTCATTTCTTTGCGTTTCACACCTTTATTCGTTAATGCCTGTTCAATTGGCAGTCCGTGTGTATCCCAGCCGGGAACATATGGGGCATGGAAGCCGCTCATTGATTTATAGCGGACAATCATGTCCTTTAAAATTTTATTAAGGGCGTGACCCATATGAATGTCCCCATTGGCGTATGGAGGACCATCGTGCAGGACAAACATTGGCCGTCCCGCGGTCCGTTCTTGTACCTTTTTATAAATATTCATTTCTTCCCATTTTGCCTGAATATCAGGTTCTCTTTGTGGAAGATTGCCACGCATTGGAAATTCAGTCTGCGGCATTAACAACGTATCTTTATATTCCATTTCTTATTCCTCCTGTAATCCTCTTCATCTTCATACATATCAGAATAGCCATTTGACAAATAAAAAAACCCTCTCATCCCAAAAAGGGACGAGAAGGTTTGACTCCCGCGGTACCACCCTGATAGATAGCCGGTTTACACTCGGGCTATCCGCTTTTCCATTCGTAACGTGAATAACACGCCTGAGCCTACAGCCCTCTCTTGGGTTTCGGTCTGGAACTCGAGGGTGATCTTCCAATTCTTCAGCTTTACCGGGCTTTCACCTTCCCCGGTTCGCTATCTAAAAGCATTAGAAAAATTGTACTGTCCCTTTCATCGTCAATTTCCATTCTATTTCACTATGTTTAAAAATTATATGCTAAAAAAATGTAATTCGTCAAGCTAATGAATCTTCTTCTTGGTGGATTTTTAATTCTGTTGCATCCACTTCATATTCTAATAAATGATCCCAATCATCTGTATTTAACATATCAAGCTGTGCCTCGATTAACATTTTAAAACGTGTACGGAACACTTTTGATTGTTTCTTTAAATCTTCAATTTCGAGCGCGATTTTTCTTGCTTTTGACAGAGAATCATTGACAATGCGATCCGCATTTTTTTCAGCTTCCTTGATAATCAACTTTGCTTCCTTTTGGGCATTACGTTTAACATCTTCACCAGCTTCTTGAGCAATGATAATGGATTTGTTGAGTGTTTCTTCAATATTTACAAAATGTCCAAGTCGCTCATTCATATCTTTTAAACGCTCTTCCATTTCCTTTTTTTCCCTAAGCACTAATTCATAATCCTTGATGACTTGATCAAGAAATTCATTTACTTCATCTTCATCGTACCCGCGAAAACCTTTATTGAATTCTTTATTATGAATATCTAACGGCGTTAACGGCATTGATGCCACCTCCATACAAATCTGAACTTCTATTATGTATTAGCAAATATTCGACAAGTTTTTCGAATATCCTGCTTATCTATGAATTATTTTTGCTTTCCGACACTAATCCGCCATTTTTCTTTTTTCGTTTTACCGTCGATACGGATAATTTTTGCCCTTCCATACCCTCTGACGGAAATCATATCCTGATCGTCACATAAAAAAGAGGGGTTTTCAATTATTGTCCAGTTTACTTTAACAAGCCCCTGCTGAATCATTAATTGCGATTTTTGCCGTGATACATGATATATACCTGAAATAACAGTATCGAGACGCATAGAAGATACCGTTAGCTCCATTTCTTCCCAGCGTTCTTTTACAGCAAGAGCATTTGCAATATCCGCTTCAATCAACTTTACCCCTGCCCTGCCAATAGATTCGACATTGCTTTTTATATATTCACTGACTTCCATGGCCGCGAAAAATTGGATTTGACCTTCCTTCATGAGAATATCACCAAATTTCCCGCGCTTTAGCCCTAAGGACATGAGCGTCCCTAATACTTGCCGATGCTCAATTGTGACAAATTTTGCAGGATACTGGATTTCAAATAGACTAATTTGAAAATCATCCTCATTAGCAGTCAGATAATCAGGAAAGATCAATCCCCTTTTTCGTTCGTTATCTTGGCTGCCGCCAAAAAGTTTGCAGTTTACATCACCATTTTCGCCAATTAACAGTTTAAGGATATGCTGCTCCCTAGGGTCAAGAAAATCCGTTAGCTTGGGGGTATATTGTGTTTCAACATTATTTTTCCATTGTAATACCTTGTCAATATAGTCCCGTTCTTCTGGACGGAAATGCTGATAAATGTTCATGTTTGAATAACACAACCTATTGAAAAATTCTTATGCGAGCCAAAGATATACTCTATGCAGCCCCATGCCTGCGAAGTTTAGCACCAAGAAAGCGACAATTGGTGAAAGATCCATCATGCCAATCGGTGGAATGATTTTTCTAAATGGCTCTAAATACGGTTCACATATTCGTCCCAAAAATTGACCAATAGCGGACTCCCTGGCATTTGGAAACCACGACATTAAAATATAAATAATTAACGCCCACGAATAAATCTCGATTACCTGCTGCAATAGACTAAACACAAAAGCCATTTACATTACCACCTTGTATTTTGATTATCAGGGTCAATGATTAAATCTGAGATATTACCGGACACTTCAACATTATCTGGAGTACATAAAAATATACTTAAACCGATTTTTTGAATGTCTCCTCCAATAGCATAGACGGCTCCACTTAAAAAGTCGATAATTTGCCGGCCTTGCTCATGATCAATCCGCTGCAGATTGACGACAACCGCCCGGCGATTTTTTAAATGATCGGCAATTTCCGTTGACTCTGAGTAGTCTCGCGGCTCCACTAAGATAACCTTTGATGACTTCGATCCGCCAGAAGAACTTGAAGATTTTTGTACACTTTGTAAACTGACAACATTTTGACTTTTTACAGGCGGTTGTTTTGGTTTTACCGGTTCTACTGCCTCTGTATTACCTTCATTGTTATCATCATATTCATCATCTAAAAAGAAAAATGTTTTTAATTTTGATTTAATCGTCATTTTTTCCTCTCCTAACCATCTTCACCGACAAGCGCTGTACCTATCCTAACCATTGTTGCTCCTTCTTCAATCGCTATTGTAAAATCATTAGACATCCCCATAGAGAGCTCCGTGCAGGGTGCAAATGGTAAGTGTAAGGCTTGAACTTGATCGCGGAGTTCCTTTAATTTTCGAAAGCAGTCTCTGATTAGCTGGACATCATCCGTGAGAGGGGCCATTGTCATTAAACCCTCCACACTGATATTTTCAAAGGGTATAAGCGATTCAATAAAAGAAATGGCCTCTTCATATGATATGCCGTGCTTCGATTCTTCACCAGACACATTGACCTGTACAAGACATTTCACTTTATGTTTGGCCCGTTTATTGATTTCCTCTGCAAGTGAAAGGCGATCTAAAGAATGAATATATTCAACCTTATCAATAATATTTTTCACCTTTCGCGTTTGCAATGAGCCGATATAATGCCAAGATGGCTTGTCCTTCAATACTTCCCACTTTTTAAGCAGACCGTCATCACGGTTTTCTCCGAGATGACGAATTCCTGCATCTAGTGCTTCCACAGCTCTTTCCGTGCTAACGTATTTTGTAACGGCAATCAATTTCACTTCATCGGTATTCCGATGTGAGTTTTGACATGCCTCATTTATTTGTTGACTAATTTGTTTCAGTTTATCAATTACTCTCATAAACGATTCGCAGTCTCCTTCCAGCCAATAAAGCTCAGCATTCTTCCAGTTTTACCCTTATCGCGGCGGTGGGAAAAAAATTCCTCATTATAGCAGCTAGAGCACCATTGGGAATTGAGGATATTCTGATCCGGTACACCCGATGCAAGAAGAATTTGCCTGTTTAACTCACGTAAATCTAAAGAATATTGCCCTTCTTTTACTAAATTATATGGCAATACTCCGCCTTCTTCTAGTGATTTATCTACTAAGTTAATTACATGTTCATTCACAATATAACACTTTTCACAAATAGATGGTCCAATCGCGACTAAAATTTGATCAGGTGAAATTCCTTCCCTGCCCCATGCTACTATCATTTCCTTTGCGATTTTCCCAACTGTCCCCTTCCAGCCGGCGTGTGCAGTACCAATCATCTTTTTTTCGGGAGCAATAAAAAAAAGAGGGACACAATCGGCAAAGCAAAGTGTTAACAGGATGCCCTCTTCATTCGTATAAAAACCATCCGTACCTTTAAAGGAATGTTCATAGGAATTGGATCCTTTTCCACGATCTGCTTTTGTTATTTTCTGCAAAACAATATCATGAGTTTGTTCTGCCCCAACCCAATGTCGAAGAGGGAACTTAAGCAATCCAGCAACGTTTTCTCTATTTAAACAAACATTTGCACGATCATCGCCAACATGAAAGCCAAGATTAAGGGATTCAAAGTCTCCTTTACTTGCCCCACCGCTTTTAGTTGTAAAACCGGCGATTAATTCCGGAAATTGTCTGCTCCAGGTTTCAATTGTTAAATAGGACTGATTCGTTAAAACAAAGGGTTCCATTTCAATACCTCTTATGTTTTTCTATAGTTTACCATGAAAAGAAAATTTGGTCACCGCAATTCATCATGTTACACTTCTGTTTCTTCGGGTATTCGTTCCATACTGCCTTTATATCTTACCAAAATAACATCCTGGCCAATTTTAATGATATTTTTCCAAGGAATGACAATATCTTCATCTTTTCCAAAAAAACCAAGGACCCTGCCGCTGCCGGAGATAACGACTGCTTCAATTTTCCCTGTCGTTAAGTTTATTTCAATATCCCCAATATTTCCAAGTCTTTTACCGTCTGATACATTCACGACATCTTTAATTTGGAATTCTGAAATTTTAACCACCTGCACCACTCCCAATTACAATACTATAATAACTATATGTTGGCAGTTGTAAATTTATCTTAGATAACCAAAAATAAAGCTGTCCGATGTGGACAGCTTTAGCTTTGAATGTTTTTATTCATTTGTCTGATGGCTGCTTTCTCAAGCCGAGAAACCTGGGCTTGGGAGATACCAATTTCATCAGCCACTTCCATTTGAGTTTTCCCTTGGAAAAAGCGCTTCCGTAAAATTAATTTTTCACGTTCGTTCAGTCTCCGCATTCCTTCTTTAAGGGCAATTTCCTCAATCCAATGAATATCCTTATTTTTTTCATCGCTTAATTGATCCATCACATAAATCGGATCACCGCCATCATTATAAATTGGCTCAAATAAAGATACTGGATCTTGTATTGCATCAAGAGCAAATACGATTTCTTCATGGGGTACTTCTAAGACTTTTGCAATTTCTTCAGCAGTAGGTTCTCGCGAGGTCTCGCTCATTAATCGTTCCCTAACCTGAAGGGCTTTATAGGCGATATCCCTTAACGAACGAGAGACACGAATTGGATTATTATCACGTAAGTACCTTCGAATTTCTCCAATAATCATTGGTACGGCATAAGTGGAAAACTTTACATTTTGACCTAAATCGAAGTTATCAATTGATTTCATAAGTCCAATACAGCCGACCTGAAACAGATCATCAACAAACTCACCCCGGTTGTTAAACCGCTGAATAACACTTAAGACGAGGCGTAAATTCCCGTTGACGAGCTTTTCACGGGCAGTTATATCGCCCTCTTGCATTTGCTTGAAGAGTATTCTCATTTCTTCGTTCTTTAAAACAGGAAGTTTTGATGTGTCCACACCGCAAATTTCAACTTTATTTCGAGTCAAATCCTTTTCCCTCCTCACAGGAGTTGCTGTACAAAAAACAGTATCTCCTTGAGAAGGAAAAATATGCACCTGTCCTCGGGAAGGGACAGGTGCATATTTGTCGAAAAATGCCATTTAATCACGAATAGCAAAGGATTTTTTTGTGGAAAAAAATTTCTTTTTTAGACCATTTTGTTAAATTCCTTTCGTAATCTTTTTATGATTCTCTTTTCCAATCGTGAAATGTAGGACTGGGAAATCCCAAGCATATCAGCCACGTCTTTTTGAGTCTTTTCTTCTCCATTCGTCAAACCAAATCTAAGCTCCATGATTTGCTTTTCCCGGTCGGTTAACTGGTGCAACGCTTTTGTCAGCAATTTCCTATCTACATTCGCTTCGAGGTCCTTTGTGATAATATCATCATCCGTACCCAATACATCAGATAATAACAGCTCATTCCCATCCCAATCAATGTTTAACGGTTCATCAAAGGATACCTCCGATCGAATCTTATTATTACGTCGTAAGTACATGAGAATTTCATTTTCAATACATCTTGACGCATATGTAGCAAGTTTTATTTTCTTTTCGGGGTTAAACGTATTAACTGCTTTGATTAATCCAATCGTCCCGATACTGATTAGATCTTCAATATTTATCCCTGTATTTTCAAACTTTCTGGCAATATAAACAACAAGACGGAGATTTCGTTCAATGAGGATGGATCTGGCTGCCTTATCGCCAACAGGCAGTTTTTTTAATAGCATCTCTTCCTCGTCTTTACTTAAAGGAGGCGGCAGGGCTTCGCTTCCGCCAATATAATAAACTTCATCCGTTTTAATGCCCAATTTTATTAATAACTTATACCAATAGTAGGATAAGCGAAGTCTCCATTTTTTCATGTATGTTCCTCCTTCTAAAAGATCTTTTTTATGAGTATAGTATTATTAACTTACCTTCTCAGACCCTCCTTGCTGTTTTGGTCCGGTCAGCATTTTCGGATGAACAATGCATTCGAAAGCATCATCAGCCGAAAGCTGCTGCAGTGTAAAGGATACAAGTCCCTTATCGCATAAGTATTGAACACCGCCCTGTTCGATTATAATAAGATCCGGTTTTATGGCAACAATGAGCTGATGGTCTTTACCAACTACACGGAAAGGTACAATTCTCATTCGATTTTGCCATTCAGCTGGGAGATCTTGACTTCCCATTATAAGTGGATCTGGACCTTCAGCAAGCTTTCTGATAGATTCGGGGATGGCATCCAATTGATTTTTAATAGAGACAAACATAACCGGCAGCTTAGACAATGGGTCATATAATTGATTTCCACTATCCACCAGACCCTTAAAAACCAGGCTTTCCGTGTCAATATTCAGCCTTACGGTGACGATTTGTTCAAATTGAATTTTTGTCATCTCCATGCCTTCCACATTTTTCCTTGCAAAATGCCAGGCAACAGGAAAGCCAATTAGGACAAAGAGCCAGCTAATTGGATCACCAAAACCTTTTACACTGGACATCAAAACCTTTGCCGTCAACTCTGGATCGTATTGGATAAAATAATGGGCGCCCATTAATGCCCCGCCGATTAAAAATGTAGAAACATACAGCGTCATTAATGCTTTCAGAAAAAAAGCTAATCGCTTATATCCAAAGGTTATTAAAACCATCACGATGGAACAAAAAAGTTTTGCTATTGGATGGCTTGAATAGACATTTAATGGTGTAAACGATAATAAAATTATCAATGAGCCAATAAATCCCCCGGCAAATAATCTCCATAACCTAATCCTTCTTTTTAGAAAAATAGCTGTTAAATACAGGAGAAGGCTATCAAATAAGAAATTTAGAGCCCAGATTACATCTAAATAAACAGTCAAACAGCTGCCTCCTTTTGGAAAGTACTATTAATCTGTTTAGGAAAAAGTATAACCTAGTTGGGGGGCTGAAGTGTGTCACTTTCTGTAATCAAAAAAACAGAAATTTTCACTATTCTATACGGATTTTGTCAGATTAGAATATAAAAAAATGCATGGCCGCTTTCGGACCATGCATTTCTTTATTTACTCTATTAACGTCTGCGATTTCGATTACGCAAGAAGGTCGGTATGTCCAGCGCATCTTCTTGGGAAGCATTCGTGTTACGAACTGGTTCCTGCGGTGCCTGAGGCTCTTCACGCTTGGGCTCCCTCTTTACGGTGCCGACTGACGGTTTGGCTTGTCCGAAAGATGGGCGTGATACCTTTGGTTGAACAACCTCCTCATTAAAGCCTGTAGCAATAACAGTTACGATAATTTCATCCTTCAATGTTTCATTGATCACAGAACCAAAAATCATATTTACTTCTTGGTCAGTCGCTGTAGCAACAATATCTGCGGCCTCTTGGACCTCATAAAGACTCAAGTTGGCTCCACCGGTAATGTTCATTAATACACCCTGTGCCCCATCAATTGATGTCTCTAACAGTGGAGAATTAATCGCCTTTTTTGCTGCTTCTGTCGCACGGTTTTCACCTGCTGCCACCCCGATCCCCATTAACGCAGAACCTTTATTAGACATAATCGTCTTTACATCGGCGAAATCTAAGTTAATTAACCCAGGTGTCGCAATTAAATCAGAAATACCCTGTACACCTTGACGAAGGACATTATCTGCCTCACGGAACGCCTCGAGCATTGGGGTGCTTTTATCAACAATTTCCAGCAATCGATCATTTGGGATGACAATAAGTGTATCAACTGCTTCTTTCATCGAACCGATTCCGCCAGAAGCTTGATTTGAACGCTTTTTACCTTCGAAGGTGAACGGACGAGTCACTACTCCAACTGTTAAGGCACCCAAATCCCGGGCAATTTGAGCAATTACCGGCGCGGCGCCAGTACCTGTTCCGCCGCCCATTCCTGCTGTTACAAATACCATATCAGCACCACGCAGTGCTTCTTCAATTTGCTCCTTACTCTCTTCAGCAGCTTTTTTTCCCACTTCTGGATTAGCCCCGGCCCCAAGTCCACGAGTCAATTTGGCACCGATCTGCATTTTTACTTCTGCTTTTGATAGATTCGAGCGCCTGTGCATCAGTATTAACTGCGATAAATTCAACTCCTTGAACACCATGTTCAATCATTCGGTTTACCGCGTTATTACCGCCGCCGCCTACTCCGATAACTTTTATTGTTGCAAGAGAATCTAAATTTGTATCAAATTCTAACATGACAAATCCTCCTAATTCGTCGATTTTCTTTTCCGTTTATTCGAAAAAGTAACCAAGGAATTTTTTTACTTTTGATGACATCTTTTCTTCCGGATGTTTTTCTACTTTTGCTTTAGGTTGATGTTGTTTTGGCACTCGTTTTTCGACTGGCTCTGAAACCGCTGAGGTATTGCCAATAGTTCCTCCTGGTAATCTGCCATTCTTGTAAGCATATTTAATCAAGCCAACCGCTGTTGTATATTGAGGTTCTCTTACACCAATATAGTCAGGCGATGCGATGCGGACTGGATTTTGAAACATATCCTGGGCAAGCTCCAGCACACCTTGCATTTTTGCAGTTCCACCTGTTAAGACAAATCCGCCCGGCAAATCATTTACACCTAAACGCTTTAGTTCATGTGCGATTAATTCAAAAACTTCTTCCATTCTTGCTTCAATTATTTCAGATACATAGAGCTGGTTAAATTGTTGGTGCTGATCGCTTCCGATGATTGGTACACTGAAGAACTCATCTTCCGAAGCATTATCATAAAAGGCATGTCCATATTTAACCTTTATCTTTTCTGCATCCTCGGTAGAAGTATGCAAGACTTTGGAAAGATCATTCGTGAGAAGATCACCGCCAACCGGGATTACACTAGTTGCCTTTAAAAATCCTTCTTCAAACACGGCAATTGTAGTGGAGCCGCCGCCAATGTCAATTAGGGCAACGCCAAGATTCTTTTCATCCTTTGATAATGCGAAATCCCCTGCTGCCAATGGCTGCAGGATAATATCTAAAATTTCAAGGCCAGCACGCTCTACACAGCGAAGCGTGTTAATGATTGTTGATTTAGAGCCGGTAATTAACGTACCATCCATTTCTAAACGGACACCAATCATCCCTCGTGGATCATTGATTTCATCTTTGCCATCTAAAATAAATTGTTTACGAATGACACCAATATTTTCTCTTTCTGGCGGGATAGATCCCACATGAGATGCCTCAATGACACGAATGACATCTTCATTCGTAATTTCACGGTTTTGACTCGAGACAGCAACAATTCCGTGACATTGTTGAAGCATGATGTTGTTCCCCGAAATACCAACGACAACTTCCCGGATTTCCATCCCTATCATTCTTTCCGCCTGCTCAATCGCCCGCTTAATAGAATGAACGGTATCGTCCATATCGACAATCGACCCTTTTCGTAAGCCTTCAGATTTCACATTGCCAACACCAATTATATTTAACGAGTCTTTCCCCGAGTCATTGACCATTTCACCAATGATTACTTTCACACTGGATGTACCGATGTCAAGACTAACATATATTTCATTGCTGTTCATTCTTTGGCACCTCCTTTTAATCTCCTTAGGTCGAACAACAACTGAATTTGTTCAATACTAGTTTCATAGCAATATCTAATAAAATTATTCGTCACAACTACATATTTCCCTTTAAAAAATATCATTTTTTTCTATTTTTTCTTTGTTCGTTGACCATTTTGTCAATAAGATTCTTCTTATGACAGCAATATTTTGAAATAACCTGACACCAAACGCAAAAACTGCTGCTAAATACAAGTCTACACCAAGATGAACACCGAGAAAAGCTAAACTTGCAGCAAGAATTATATTAAAAAAGAATCCTGAAACAAACACCTTTTCATCATAAATATTTTGCATGTATGCCCTGATTCCACCAAAAAGCGTGTCGAAAGCTGCCAAAATCGCAATCGAACAAATAATTGGAGTATTCTTCAGGAATTCGGATTTCTGTTAATAACCCGAGTATAACTCCAATCACAAGTCCCATAATTGGAAGCCACATTAAGAACTGCCCCCTTCCTTAATCGGCTCCATGTATTTTATACGAATAGAATTATCATAGGCTGGAATTTTAATAGATGGGCTCGGTGCTGAAATGTTAAGCCTCAAGCTTTCAGTAAAAAACTCATCCCTTGCTTTCGAGACTTTCATCCGATTTGATAATTTTTCAGCCGCATTCATTTCACTCACACCTACTTTAATCTCGATAGGTAAACCCCTGATTGTGTGCCCATCAATTTTTGTATCGCCATTAATATCCCTGATAACCGTCGTATTTATAATCCTTTGACCGTCAATTGCTACGTATTTCGCTTCATACATATTTATTTCGTTTAGCAGTCTTTTTAATAGCTCGGGTGATATATCCTTCGCAACAGGACTTCCCAGTTGAACATCCTCAATCACAGGTTCAATTTGCAATATTATGCCGGGACCAGTTACCTCGGTAAGCCCTGCTTCTACTTTTAATTCATCTAATGTGTCCTTTAACACTTGTTCCTTACTTTGTTTTCGTTTAGATTCATAAGCTGAAAGTTTCTCTTCATTCGAACGAATTTCACTTAGTAAATGTGACTGGAGTTCTTTTTCTTTTAACAATGCCTCGCGAAGCTGCCAAACATCACGTGTGTCACGTTCAGCAGGTTTTTTCACGGTTTGGAATTGGATCGCAATCATGAAGCCGACAACTGTTGCAATCAAAGTAAAACTTATGTTTATTTTCGGCTTGTCCACTTTTTTCACCTACTTAACTGCCCAATATTGGGTTTAGGACAATTTCATTTAGTTTTTCCAGTGTGAAAACAAGATTATCATTAACTAGTTGATCCTTTACTCCACCCGAGAGGTTTAGCGCTGATGATAACACATCTGGTTCACCAATTGCAGTTATGACAAAAGGAGCAGGGTACTCCACCCCGTCAACCGTAATGACTGGGCCGTTACAAACAATATATGAATGACTTGTCAGCCTTTGTCCATTAATCGCCACTGCTGCCGCACCGGAAATATATAGTTCATTCACTACTTTAAAAACATGGTGTTCATGGACAAGATAATTATTAACATTAACTTCCTTTGGGTCATATGCACCATCAGAAAGGGTAATTTTCACACCTTTTCCTTTGACCTTCATCTTCCCAAGGAACATCCGATATTTCTCAGTGTCTTCGGCCAGATTAAGGAATACCTGCGCTTCCTTTGCAAGGTCTTTTTCATTCTTCAAAACCTTCTCCTGCTTTTGATTTAATTCCTTTTGCAGTTTGCGATTAGTCTCCTCCTGAGCAATTAATTGATTTCTAAGTGCAAGAGTCTTTTCGTACTGTTTGCCTGACATGTCCCGGTTTTCGGTTTGATTTTCCTTTTGCGTCAGATGATAAGAGAAGGCAATCATAAACCCTAAAACAAGGCATACAAGTGACAAGATAAAATGTTTACCTCTCACCTTCACTTTTATCCTCTTCAACTTTTTTTTCCTCCACTTCAGGTTCAAAAGCTTTAAAATACGAGCCTACTTCTAAATCAATAATTCCCTTTTTATGAGGATCGAGCTGGCTTATAATTGAAGGGTAATGGACCATTTTTTCCGAAAAACTTCTAAGTGTGGCACTTACCTCAAAGCCATCATTCATAAATAAGGAAATATGATATCGATCAGTTTTTTTCGGAGAATAATGAATTTCAGAAATGGAGTTTAAAATTTCACTTGGAAGAATTTCTAACTCTTTTATCATTTGGTCAAGGACTTTGCCTTCTTTGAATTTGAAAAGAATCGGAGAATTAATTGGAATTATTTCCGTATTTCTATCATTTAAAATTTTACCGTTTTCCATGACGGGCAAATAATTTGTATCTTGCTTAAGATAAGCCACCCTCTTATGTTCTTTTACTTGAATTTCAATTGTGTTCGGCCATTTAACCTGAAGCTTTGCCTGTTTGATTTCGGATAAATCCTGCAGCTTTGATGAAATATCACTTTTTTTTACATTCCATATATTCGTATCCGTCGTTATACCGCTAGCTTTAATCAATTCAGCATCCGTATACACATCGTTCCCTATAACGGTGATGTGCTTAACATGACTTAGGGGTGATTGAGAGTAGGCAATCACGACAATCATCGAAAAAAACAAAATAAGAAGAAGCACAAGCCGCCTGTTGGCTTTTCGCCGTCTTTGCTCCTTAAGTTTTGGAATTCGGTCCTCAAGAGCAACGATTTTACCTTTCTCCATTCACTATTCCTCCAAATAAAAAGCAGTTGCTCTAAAATATCAACAAATACTTGCCCAATTAACATACCTAAAAAGAGAAACAACGGCACGAAAAATCATGCCGTCATTCGTTCCATTTGTTTGTACATCTATAATATTATCAGTAATTATAACACAATATTTGTCATTCGTAAGGGATCTTACAAGAAAAGTAAGATGAAAATTTTCGTTTTTAACTCTCAGGTCAACCCTATTTTTTCCCGATTATTTCCACTTCGGTTTCCATTTTCACTTCATATA
>NZ_JBMPZU010000085.1:0-52694 GCF_049463095.1 Neobacillus sp. 19
TTTGTTACGCAAAAACAATACTATTCTTTTTCGTTTCACTATACGTAATGTACAACTCAACATTTTTCTGTTTTAGATAGGATAAAAATTTCTCAGGGTCAATACACTGCTCTGGTGGTTTAACGCCTTTTTCTGTCACTTCACCTTTGAGCAGCATTTGCGCAACAATTGAAGCGGGAATGGCTGTTGCATATTGAGTAGCGCTAACGCCCCAATCTTCTTGGTAATCTGTAACCAGCTCTAATTTTACAGATGCCTTATTACCATCCTTCATTCCTTTTACTTCCACCAATAAAGCATCTTTCCCCCACTGTGGCTCTTCCTTTGCAGATAAGACTGTTTGAAGCAATGAAACGGTTTGGCGTCTAGGCACCACGCTATTTCCGGCAATTTCTACAGGCTCTGTTTCTAGCAGACCTAATGAATCTAGTATTTTTAATTTTTCAATGGTAGCAGGATCCCAAGTATCTTTATACGTAATTTGTTGAACACTCGGAAAGCTGACAGGTAATGTTGCTAATTCTGAATGGATGATCGAGTATGTTTTTTGAACGCCAATTTCTTCATGAAAAGCAGTATATTCTTCATCAGCCAGCGGAGGAATTTCTAGGAGTTTTCCATCTCTTACAACTAATGCATTTTTCGCGGCTTCATCGATGATCGTATCAATGGCAAATGCGAATGTAGCACCTGATGTTGTCGATCCATAACGAATGTGAATTTCTTCTGCAGCATCTAACATTTCTACACCGTAACGGCTAAAAACATTGGAGGTTCCAGGGTCAGAACCCATTCCAACGATAGATAAAATATCAGCCGCTTTCATTTCGTTATCAAGTTTTAATTGTTCTTTTGTCCGTTTAAAAAGTCCACCTAAATCGAGGACATTCACTCCTACAGCTGCAGCCGCTTTCATTACATCAATGTTAAAAACATAATTTGTAGCATTCACGCACACATTTCCTTGCCGAAGGACGTCCTTTGTTTTTTCTTCATCTTTAATATTCAAGGGAATAATGGAAATTCGATGATTTGTCCATTTCTTTAACTCTTCTAATTTGTTTAGCTCTAAATCTGCTGCAATTACCTCTACATTACTTTCCACTAAATCCTTTACTATTACTTTCCCAATCGTTCCTGTAGCACCTAAAACAACTACTTTATTCATTCATTTGTCCTCCCTTTTTAAAAACTATTTATTTTCTGCTTTTAACCAACCACTCGGTTTAATATCTAAATTGATATTGACCTGTTTCATTTCCAAATATTCTTGGAAACCGTAAGTTCCTAGATCTCTTCCTATACCGCTTTGTTTATAGCCTCCCCACGGTGCTTCATTAAAAGTATTATGATAGGTGTTAATCCATGTGATTCCGGCTCTTAATTTACGAATCACTCTCATTGCCCGAGCAGAATCCGTAGTAAAAACTCCTCCCGCCAGACCATAATTTGTACCATTTGCCAATCGGATCGCTTCCTCTTCTGTTTTAAACTTTTGGATGACGAGGACTGGACCAAAAATTTCCTCTTGAACAATTCGCATTTCAGGAGTGGTATCAGTAAAAATAGTAGGTTCGATAAAATACCCTTTTCGATTCAATTTGTTTCCGCCGCATAAAACACGTGCACCTTCTTTAATCCCTATATCAATGTATCCTAAAACTCGATTTAGCTGCACTTCGGATATAAGTGGTCCCATATCAGTACTCTCATCAATTCCTGGACCAATTTTAATCGCTTTGGCTTTCTTTACTAATTCAGGGACAAACTTCTCGTAAATACTTTGCTGTAACAGAAGGCGGGAACCAGCCGAGCACACTTGTCCTTGGTTAGCAAAAATTGCAAATGAGGCATAATCAACAGCAGTTTCAAAATCTGCATCTTCAAAAACAATTAAAGGGGATTTTCCACCTAATTCTAAACTTACCTTTTTAATTGTATCAGCAGCCGATTTCATAATAATTTTCCCTGTGGCAGTTCCACCTGTGAAGGAAATTTTATCCACCAATGAGTTACTGCTCAGTTCTGCACCTACAACAGAACCAGCTCCCAGAACTAAATTAATTACCCCATTTGGAAATCCTATTTCGTCAATTAGTTCAAATAGACGAATCAGAGTAAGTGGTGTCTGTTCAGCTGGCTTAATGACCACTGTGCATCCTGCCGCAATGGCTGGTGCAATTTTTTGTGTTGCCATTAGCAACGGATAATTCCAAGGAACAATCTGTCCTACAACTCCTATCGGTTCGGCAATGACCATAGCCTGCATCTCATCTGGAACGTCATAAACCTGACCATGGGGCTTTGTAGCAAATCCAGCATAATAGCGCAACTGGTTGACGGCATCATTCATATCATAGATTGAATCATGGATAGATTTTCCATTATTTAAGGTTTCTAATAATGCAAATTCCTCAATTTTCTCCTCTAATCGGTCAGCAAGCTGATACAGAATTGCGGCCCTCTCCCTTGCTTTACTCGCCATCCAGCCCCTTTCATAAAATGCTCTATGAGCTGCTTCAACAGCCCTGCATACATCTTCAGCTGCACCCTCTGTAACAGTAGCAATAACTTCCTCAGTGGCGGGATTTTTAATTACTCTCGTTTTACCACTACTACCAAATTGCCATTCTCCATCAATATACATTTTTTGAATTTGATTTTCTTTGGGTAATACATCCCTCAAATCATATCCCCCCCTCTTATATCATCAAATTTTCCCAACGTTAATGCATTCCCTGTTAATATATGCAAGAATGATGCCAACAAAAAAGGACAAAGGTATCAAGATTACCAAGGAAATACCAGAATGATAATGCCATCACGCATCAAAATTGATGTTGTTTTGCATCATCATTTTCAATCCAGTTTATTAGAGACAAAAAAGAATCCCTCAAATCGAGGAATTCTGACTGTCCGATCGCACTTCAATTAGTTCCGATTAAATACAACAAGCTTTTGCTCAGTCATTTCTTCAATGGCATACTTCACGCCTTCCCTGCCAATCCCACTTTCTTTTACGCCGCCGTATGGCATATGATCCACGCGGTAAGTAGGTATATCATTAATCATTACTCCACCTACATGAAGCTTTTCTGCAGCATGTAGTGCCGTATAGATATTATCTGTATAAACGCCTGCTTGGAGGCCATATTTGGAATCATTTACACGATCAATTCCTTCACCGACTGACTTAATTTTATTAATTAACACAATTGGGGCAAACACTTCCTGGCAAGAAACTTTTAGACAAGAATCTGCCTCTAATAGAATGGTAGGCAATAAAATATTCCCTTCTGACGTGCCTCCTAATGCCACCTTCGCCCCGCTATGCTCCGCATCTTGAATCCATTGGAGCGTCCGCTCAACATCCTTTGAACTAATTAAGGCTGAAACATCTGTTGATGGATCAAGCGGATCGCCAATTTTTAATGTCTTCGTCTCAGCAACGAACTTTTCTACAAAATTTTCATACATTTCTTCATGGACATAAATTCTTTGCAGGGAGATACAAACCTGACCTTGGAAAGCAAATGCTCCAGACACACACCGTGAAATTAATTTATCAAGATTTACTCCATTATCTATGATCACCGCAGCATTTGAACCGAGTTCAAGCGTAACCCGCTTTAATCCTGCTTTATTCCTGATGCCAATTCCAACTGCAGGACTTCCAGTAAAAGAAATTTTTTGAATTCGATCATCTGTAACAATTTTATCACCTATTAACGCCCCACTTCCCGTGATTACATTGAATGCACCTGCTGGCAGCCCGGCTTCTTCAATTAGTTCAGCAAGGAAATAAGCGGATAGCGGTGTTTGTGTTGCAGGTTTCAATACAACCGAATTGCCTGATGCAATCGCTGGGCCCACCTTATGGGCCACAAGATTCATTGGAAAGTTAAATGGAGTGATCGCCCCGATAACACCCAGTGGTTCACGCACTGTGTACGCGATCCTTCCCTCTCCGCCTTGCGCAGCATCCATTGGTATGGTTTCCCCTTTAATACGCTTTGCCTCTTCCGCAGCAAATTTATACGTTTGTATCGTACGTGCCACCTCTCCCTGGGCTGTCGAGATCGGTTTAGCCGCTTCGGCAGCAATGATTTCTGCTGCTTCAGATGCTCTTTTTTCCAGCAAGTTTGCGATATTTTCCAAAATCTTGGCGCGTTGATGACTTGGCATTGCAGCCATAACTTTTCTAGCTTCATAAGCCGCAGCCAATGCCATTTCAACTTCTTCAATCGTCGCTGACGGGATCTCTGCAATTACTTCCCCACTATAGGGAGAACGTAAAGGCGCGTAGTTTTTTGCCTCTAACCATTTTCCATTAATAAATAACTTCTTCTTCATCATTCATTCACTCCTATGTCCAATATCATTTCTAGTATTCTATCACTCTTTTGTCGCGAAACTTTCAAAAACATTTTTTTCGATAGCCTTGATAGAATCGTTCAAAATCTCGATGACTTTTCCAATCTCTTCTTTGTTTATCGTTAATGGTGGTGCAAATACTAGAATATCTTGACCATCTAAAACGACTGCCCGACAAATAAGTCCCCGCTTTGCTGCCTCGTTCACGACAGCAGGGGAAACTGGTGTTGAAAAATTTTCATTCTTATTTTGATCTTTTACAAACTCAATACCAGCCATTAGACCAAGTCCCTTTACTTTGCCTATGATATATCTTTCTCCGTGAAGCCATTGAAATCCTTTAAGTAATTCCTGTCCTATAAATTGTGCGTTTTCAATTAAATGTTCCTGTTCTAAAATTTCTAGGTTTTTCAATGCCACTGCACATGCCGTTGGGTGCCCGCTATACGTGTATCCATGTAAAAGAGTACCATTGGATAGTTCAGTAAATTCTTTATATAGCCGACTCGAAATCATTACCCCCCCTAGTTGAGCATAGCCGCTTGATACTCCTTTAGCAAAGCACATCATGTCAGGCACGACTCCGTAGTGCTCGATTCCAAAGTATTTTCCTGTACGGCCAAATCCAGTAATGACTTCATCAGTAATAAATAAAATCCCATACTCATTACAAATTTGACGTACTTCTTGAAAATAATGGTCGGGTGCTACGTGAACGCCTCCTGCCCCCTGTACTGGTTCCGCAATAAAGGCCGCAATCGTATCTGCACCTTCTGCTTCAATCGTCTCACGTAATGATTTTGAAGAAAAATGGTCTACATATAGAAAATCAGGAGCTAATGAATTCGTAAAATCTCTAAAGGCTTTCAAACCAGTAGCGCTAGTGGATCCCATTGCAACTCCATGGTAGGATTTCGTTCTAGAAATGATCTTTTTTCGATTAGGCTTTCCCTTTAATATCCAGTAATGACGAGCTAATTTATAGGCAGTATCGTTTGCCTCGGATCCGCCGGAAGTAAAAAAGGTTACACTTAAATCCCCCGGAGCAACCTGAGCGAGTTTCGCCGCTAAGCGAATTGCCGGCTCATTACTAAAGGTTGCAAAGCATGAACTATAAGCAAGTTTTGTCATTTGCTCCATCGTAGCTTTGGCTAACTCTTCCCTCCCATGCCCTACATTCACATTCCAAAGTGAAGACATACCATCTATCACTTTATTCCCCGCAACATCAAAAAGATGAATTCCTTTCCCTTCTGTAAAAATAAAGGCTGGTCCTTGTTCTTGTTGCTGTTTAATTGGTGATGTGGGATGAAAAAAATGCTTTTTATCTAAATCGATTAATTCTTGAACTAATTCATTACTTCTTGTCATAATCAACATCCTTCCCTTTAATAAAATATTTCGATTGCTTATGTTTAATAATGCAATTTCCGTGCCAATATTTCTTTTGAAAAATGATCATAAAGTATAAACCAATCAACTCTATTGATTTAATTTTTAATTAAATATATAGATATTTGATTTAATTATTGATTATTCTGTCATTTTTGATTAATATTTTAATTAACTTTCTGACCATTCAAAAATAAGGTGATGAGATTAAAAGGAGGAGTACCTTTGGATCATTCAATATTTGAAATGGAGTTAAATAAAATTATTGAAACGTCGAACAACAATATAACCATTACAGATGAAAATGGAATTATTCAACGCTCCCACCCCGGTCATTGGTCGATTTATGGGATGGAACCCGGTTCGTATATAGGCAAATCTGTATACGAACTAGAAAAAGATGGTCTTCTCTCCCCTTCCATTAATGCCATTGTTTTAAAAGAAAAAAAGCCAGTTCGTATTATGCAGCATACGAAAACAGGTCACGTTGTGATGTCAACGGGATACCCTATATTTGATAAAGAGGGCCGCCTTGTTAGAGTAGTAAGTTATAGTCAAGATCAGACGGAAATATGGAAATTAAAGGAGGAGTATGAGCAATTACAACGAAAATTAAAGGGATATCAAACAGAGGTGGAGGACCTAAGGGAAAAGGAATTTGGTTTTCAATCCATTCTAGCTAGAAGTAATACAATGCAGCAAATAATAAAAACAATTAATAATGTTGCAAAAACGGATGCTACGATTCTGTTTTTAGGTCCATCAGGAGTTGGAAAAAGCACACTTGCTCGTGCCATCCATAATCAGAGCAACCGAAGTAAAGAACCCTTTATCGAAGTCAATTGCAGCACAATCCCCGAAAGCTTATTTGAATCAGAAATGTTTGGCTATGAAACCGGTGCGTTTACGGGAGCAAATAAAAAAGGAAAGCAAGGATTAATTGAACAAGCGGATAGTGGAACATTATTCTTGGATGAGATTGGAGAACTCTCACTTGCTCTCCAAGCTAAATTACTAAAAGTTCTGCAAGAAAAAAAGATGGTAAGAATTGGTGGAAACAAAGAGCTTCTCCTTGATTTTCGGTTAATTACTGCCACAAACCAAGATTTAGAAGATATGGTGAAAAAGGGTACATTTAGGTTGGATTTATTCTATCGTTTGAATGTCGTACCTATACTAATCCCATCATTATCAGATCGAACCGATGATATCCCTATTCTCATTCAACATTATGTTGAAAAGATAAATGAGAAATATCAAACGCTAAAAAAGTTTCACCCGTCTACCTATGAATTATTAATGCATTATGAATGGCCAGGAAATATTCGAGAACTTGAAAATTTAATCGAGCGATTAATCCTGACAACGGAAGCACCGATGATATATCCTTCACATCTCCCTCCCGCCATACGGGGAAATTCCGAGCAGACAGAAGATCATCATGACCTCATTAGTAAGGAGGAAGTAGAAGGAAAACTAAATTTAAAAAACACCTTAGAAGAAGTCGAAAAGCAATTAATTGAAAAAGCATACAAACGCTGCCAAACGACATATCAAATGGCCGAATATCTAGGAATCAGTCAACCCTCTGTCATTTACAAATTAAAGAAATATAAGGATCAGTTTGATCATTAAAATACGAAAAGCGAAATCAATTATGATTTCGCTTTAAAATTTCCACTTAAAAACCTTGAAAGGATGTGCAGCTTTACTTTTCAATCACTTCTACTGATGATATACGAGTTGGATTGATCACAATTTTTTCATCTTGATCTAAATATACGAGAGTATTCTGCAGGGTTCTTTCTCCATTTGGCAATTCATTAAAAAATGGATTTGTGAAGTCATTTAAGGAATAATTTTTTTCACATATAACGTATTCTTTCCCAGAGTCCATTACCACTTTAATTTTCACTTTTCCCCCACCCCTATCTAATAGTATTACTATATGAGTAATTCTATAACAGCAGGTGAAAAACCTCTTGGATTTTAACCAAAAATCTTAAATTTTTTGTGACACATGTGCTTATTCAAGTTTGGTGGCTGGCCATGTAATCTACTTCAAATCTTCTATTGAATCAATGTCCATATACTTTGGCACAACCAATCCATTCCTGGTTCCATGGAGGTTGGTTCCTAAATCAACAAAATCGTTTTTATACTGCTTATAAAATTCTTTATGGGTACTAGGCAGCCAGGCGGCCACCATAGCGTCTGCGCTTCCGTTGGCCACACCGGCAAACATAGGACCAACCTCCACTTGGCTTAATTTCACTTCATAGCCATGCTGCTCTAGAACCTTCGCGATGACATTTGTACTTGCGATTTCTGTATCCCAAGCAACATAGACAAGATTGATTTTTTCTCCATTACCTGGATTGGCACCATTTGTCCATTGCGCCACTTTGTTTCCGTTAGCTTTAATCCATT
Organism: Neobacillus sp. 19; assembly: GCF_049463095.1. Lineage (NCBI taxonomy): Bacteria > Bacillati > Bacillota > Bacilli > Caryophanales > Bacillaceae > Neobacillus > Neobacillus sp. 19. Next base: position 8,197 of record NZ_JBMPZU010000085.1, read on the forward strand.
TATCCGCTGCTTCAACTGGGTCCATCCCGCCTTTTATATCCACCATCACTTTTTCCATATCAGCTGGTTCCCAGTTAAATTGGTCGAGGATTGTGTAGGCACCTGTCGCATCCTGTTCCAGTCCTATTCTTACAATGGTATGAATATCTTCAACTTCCCCAAAGGATTTATTTGGGTCTTTCAAAAATTTAAGATCGTAAGTTGAGAACATCCAATGAGGTGCCCATCCGGTGACAATAATAGGTTTCTTATGATCATAAGCTTTCTTTAATTCAGCTGCCATGGCGGCAGATGAACCTTCTGCCAGCTCCCAATTATCCAGCTTATACTCCTTGATAGCGTTATTCGCTTGTGTCATTATTCCCGCACCGGGTTCAATCCCGATAATGTGAAAATCCGTTTGGGCACCAATGCTGTTGCCGTCTTTATTTTTTGCCGTATCTTTTGTAACTCCTGTTACAATCGCTGTCACGATAATCAGAACAGCTAAAATCGAAAAGGCGAATTTTTTCTTGAACATATTCTCATAAGCTGGATTCCGTAAGTTTTGCGAAATCCGGTCGAGAATAACGGCGATAAACACAATGGATAATCCCGCTTCGAAACCTTTTCCGACGTCAATTTGACTGACAGCCCGGTAAACATCTGCCCCCAGCCCCGGGGCACCGACTAATGATGCCGTCACCACCATTGAAAGGGCCAGCATAATGCTTTGGTTGACCCCGGCCATAATCGTTGGTGTGGCAATTGGTAATTGAACCTTAAATAATTTTTGACTGTTGCTGGAACCAAATGCATCTGCTGCTTCAATTAAATCATTCGGGACTTCCTTAATGCCCAGATTGGTCATTCGGATCGTTGGTGCAATCGCAAAAATAAACGAGGCAATAATTCCCGGTACCACCCCGATTCCAAAAAATAATATAGAAGGAATTAAATAGACAAATGCCGGCATGGTCTGCATAAAGTCCAAAATCGGCGTTACGATTCGATGTACCGTTTTTCGTTGCGCACACCAGATTCCAACAGGGATCCCGATGATAATGGTAAGTAATCCTGATAATAATACAATCGCAATGGTTTGAATACTGGAATCCCAATAACCGAGATTATCAATCAAGAGCAAGCTAATGAGCGCAAAAATTCCTACTGGCCATCTGCTGGTATAGATGACTAACAGAGTTAAGATGATGATTAAGATGATAGGTGGACCCGCACTTAAAACACTTACTATGATATCTAATAAGGATTCGATGGCGGTGGTTATCACGGAAAAAAATCCTGAGAGGGCAACGGTGACCCACCTGACCAGAGCGTCTACCCAATCTCCTAAAGGGATTTTCGGTATATTCATCTCATTCACTCTCCAAATCGTTCAAGGAATCTTTATTTCCTGCCAAAGCCCCGATGACGGCGCCGCGAATGACAATTCCTTGTAATCTGTTTTCTTCATCGATAACGGAGATCGGCAGTAGCGATGTGGCCATAACATCCATTAGATCAGTCAGTAATGTTTCACCAGAGACAGTTGGAATATTGGTTGTCATGACATCCCTAATGGTTTGATCCTGTTCAATGGCCTGCCGTGCCTGCTCAGCAGTAATGGCGCCCAGAAGTTTCCGATGGCGGTCAACGACAAAAATGCTGGAGTATCCCTGCTTCCGCATAATTTCCAACGCTACCCGCGGCCCTCGATCGAAAGCGATTTTTTCAGCCCGTTTCATCACATGAGAGGCGGTTAATATTTTGGATAAATCAACGTCTTCTACAAACTTCTCGACAAATTCATTGGCGGGACTCATCAAAATTTGTTCAGGTGTTCCCAGCTGAATGATACTGCCATCCTTCATCAAGGCAATCCGGTCGCCGATGCGCAGGGCTTCATCTAAATCATGGGTGATAAAGATAATCGTTTTCTTGTATTTCTCTTGGATTTCCAGCAATTCATCCTGCATATCTTTCCGGATTAGTGGATCCAGTGCACTGAAGGCCTCGTCCATCAAAATTATTGCCGTGTTACTTGCAAGAGCCCTGGCCAGTCCAACCCGTTGCTGCATGCCGCCGCTCAATTGTTTAGGCAGCTGGTTTTCGTAACCTTTCAAACCAACAATTTCGAGCGCACTAAGCGCTGTTTTCCGGCGCTGTTCAGCCGGAACTTTCTGTATTTCCAGCCCATATTCTGTATTTTCCACAATCGTTTTATGAGGAAACAGCGCAAAGTTTTGAAACACCATGCTAATCTTTTTCTGTCTGACTTCCCTCAGTCTTACCTCACTCATCTTCACGATATCTTCATTCTCGATCCGTATTTCTCCGATTGTCGGTTCAATCAGCCTGTTAAACATTCGTATTAATGTGGATTTCCCACTTCCAGACAAACCCATGATGACAAAAATTTCACCGGGATAAATTTCAAAGGAAACATTTTTCACCCCAACTGTCTGACCTGTTGCTTTCAAAATTTCCTTTTTGGTCTTACCCTGTTTCAATAGTTCAATCGCAGGTTTCGAATTATTACCAAAAATCTTAGAGACACTTCTGACCTCAATGTAAGGATTCATGCTGTCACCTCATTCTATTAATGACCGTATCAAATACATTTTTTCCAGATGTTGTTGTTTTATGTTACTTTTGGTGATTAAGTTATGTACCCTGCTACTATAGTAATGGAAGCACTGTAAACGTCCTCATCTCTCTCCCTAAAAAAAAACGAACATGGGACATGTTCGTTTAGGAAGGGAAGAGTTCGGGACAAATATTATTCAATTAAAAAATTTATTTGCTTTTTATATTGGCATTTAAAATCTTATGTTTCACAGCCCAAAATGTTGCTTTGCCAATTCTTTGTATTTCTCGGTATTAATGGCCTCTTTAGAAATAATTCCATCAGCCCATTTAGTAAATGTGGTATCTGTTAAGGTGATATTTCCGTTTTTGGTAAGTCGGGTCAATAGTGGATGTTTGTTAAATGAAGATTTCGGGTGTTCGGAAATAATTGTTTGGATCTCATTCAATTTTGCTGCATCTTCAATAGATTTCCTGGAATCAAAAGCATATCCAATTTTCCAATCTCTATCTTTATGCTTTAATTTCATTTCTAAACAATATTTACCATATTGATGGTTTACTTTTTTAATTCTAAACTCCCCATTATAAGATGATATGATTTCACCGGACAAAGGAACTGGTTTTAACGGTAAATTCCCGCCAAATCCCGTGTCAATTAAATACGTTTGTTCCTCGTGACTAATAAGAATTGTTACATGCGTCCTTCCAAGTTGATGATATTCCTCTGCAGCATGGTTATAAACAACACCGTCTGTTAAGACTGCGTTAAATCCATTTTCTAATAGGTAAAAATAGAAAATTGGATTTAATTCGTAACAAAGACCGCCTTCATTTCTTTCCACGATCTTCTTCATTAAGTTTTCCTTGGTAATTGTTTGTATTTTTCCTTCAAAAATATTTAAATTTTCGAACGGGATGCTTTGTGCTGTTTTTTCTAGAACCTCAGCTAATTTTTCGAAGGTAATTGTTTCATTATTCGGCATGCCTATTCTTTTATGAAATAATGACACTAGGTTTTTCATTTCTACCCCTCCAAGACCTTTTAAAGCTTAATTTTCTGATTTCCTCTCAGTTTATTATATTAGATCTATCAACAACTAAAAACAATAATAAGCGCCAGGCACCTTCCTATTTTTGGACGGTGTCTGGCGCTTTTTAAGTGCTACATATTCTTATTAACCTCTTCAACAACTGGAGTATTTTTATTTTGAAATAAAGTCCCTATTCCCATTACTAATGCGCAGGCAACAATGCCCCAAATAATGGCGTTTAGTGAAGAAACTCCTTCAATTATTAAATCACCAATGACGACGATTGCACTAATGACCATTGATGAAAGGGCCACTTTTGCTGACACTCTTTTCCAAAACAACGCAGCAATTACCGGGATAAATATACTGCCAGAAAGGATGGCATAGGCAACATCCAGCGCAACAATAATGTCTTGAAGAACAAGGGATATTAATATAGCAATACAACCTACAATCAATGTAACAATTCGAGTTAACTTTATTTTCTCTTTTTCAGTCCGATTTTTTTTACTTTTAAATAGGATAAAATCATTTACGATGATAGTTGAAGAAGCCATGATGGTCCCGGATGCTGTGGACATAACAGCTGAAGATACAGCTGCAACTAAAATTCCAATCAAACCTGTTGGAAGGATTTTTATGACCAGTTGTGGAAGTGCTTGTTGAGGATCGGCAAGGCCAGGTACGACTACACTTGCTACCATTCCAATTACTGCACCCGCAATACCGTAAATGATACAAAGTACACCTGCATAGATGGTCCCTCTCCTCAGAATCTTTTCATCTTTGGCAGTAAACGCACGCTGCCATATATCCTGACCTATCATCATACCAAAGAAAAATAAGAGGAAATAAGCAAAAATAGCTTTACCACCGATATTCGTCAGATTTAGAAATTCCGGACTAACTTGATTCACTAGTCCCGATGCCCCACCAGCATGATAGATTCCAATAGGAATTAAAATGCCTATCAAACCGATAAACATAATCCAGAACTGAATCACGTCAGTTAACGTTACAGCCCACATTCCCCCTAACATGGTGTAAAAGACGACAATAAGTCCACCCACTAGGATGGCTGTTGTACTGCTCCAGCCAAATAATGCAGAAAACATAACACCAATCGCAACAACAGCGGTTACAGCTACCATGATGTCATAAACAGCCATGACCAATCCGCTAATATAGCGGCTGCTATTTCCAAATCTATTTCCTAGCAGTTCACTTACACTGAAGATTGAAAGTTTACTAAGTTTTTTAGTAAAAAAGATGCCCATACCTAAAATACCCAGACCTATCATCCCGACCAACCATAGCCCGGAAATACCATATTGATATCCTAATTTCGTACTTCCAAATGTCGATGCTCCACCTAATACAACTGCAGTCATAGCAGGGACATACAATCCATATCCGAGCCTTCTCCCTGCCACCAAAAAATCGCTTTCATTTCCAATCTTTTTGGAACTATAAATCCCGACTCCTATGAGCATGGCAAAATAGAAAAGGACAATCATTAAATCGAGAGATGTCAACTTACATACCCCTTCCTTTTATAAAAAATCCCCATTTACTTTTAAAAAAAGACTCTGTAAGCGTTTCCGATGTTAAGTTTGATCCCCATTTTTGGCAGGCTCCGAGTAACCTGATTTTACATCCACCCTCCTATTCCAAGCTATCAGTGAAATAAATTCAAAACAAATATTTGCTGCAGCTAGACTGGTGACTCTTGCAGGATCACGATCCGGAAGAACTTCTACGACATCAAATCCTTTGATATTTACTCCTTTTAACTGTCTAACAAATTGTTGAGCTTCAAAGGTACTAAAACCGCCAACCTCGGGTGTGCCTGTTCCTGGAGCAAATACAGGATCGAGAAAATCTACATCAAATGAGACAAAAGTAGGATTATTCCCAACCCGATTCCTAATGATTTCTCCTAATTCACTAGCTGTCATCGTTTTCAATGTTTGAGTGGTTATCACCTGATATCCAAGGTTTTCCGCATCTTTAATATCATCTGGTGCGTATAAGCTCCCTCGCATTCCAATTTGAATTGATTTAAATGGGTCCACGATATTCTCTTCAACTGCCCGGCGGAACATGGTTCCATGAGAATATTTTTTTCCGAAATAAGAATCCCACGTATCCCCATGGGAATCAAAATGAACAAGGCTCACCTTACCATAGCGATTCGCCATGGCACGTAAATGAGGGAGAGATACAGAATGATCCCCACCAATTAAGATTGGTACCACATCTTTTTTCAGCAAAGATTCCAATTGGGACTCAATCATTTGGTAAGACTCTTCAATATAACCGGGATTCACTGCAAGATCACCATAATCTACCCCTGAACAATATTTGAATATATCAATCTCTAAACCGGGATTATAAGGTCTAAGAAGCGAGGACATGGAGCGAACTGATTCAGGACCAAATCTGGTACCGACTGCAAAAGTGCCACCAGTATCAAAAGGTACACCAACGACGGCAAAATCAATATCGTCTTCTGTTTTCACAAACGGCAATCTCATAAATGTTTTCACACCACAAAATCGAGGGGATTCTTGAGAATTGATCGGTTCATATTTCAAAGCCATAAATACCTCCTTTAATATGTGTATCTTCTTAATGTTAATGCAAGTACTATGCCAAACTGAAAAAACGCTTAAAACAATCTTTCTATAGAAAATGTTAGTCAATAATGACTAACACGGTTTTTTAATATATTTTTGAATTTTTCGGTTTGCTGATGATTGACTAATTTGTAATGCTTTTGCAAGAGCAATACTGGTTGGATACTTTTTATACATTCGCTTGATGAACTCCTTTTCGATTGATTCCATATATGATGTGAGAGAGGATTCACCATTCGTTACTTGAAGCTTTTGCTGAGAAGGTGTGAATTGTATGATATCCTCATTTGAAGTAACCAAGGTTTTCTCGATGAAATTTTGCAGTTCCCTAACGTTCCCTGGCCAATCCTTGTGACAAAGCCAATCAATCATTTCTGGGGAAAATTGCTTCGTTATATTATATTTTTTATTAAAAACTTCTACAAATTCATGAATCAGAGTAGGAATCTCATTTTTTCTATCTCTAAGTGGTGGAATCACCAGTTTGACCACATCAATTCTGTAATAAAGATCCTCGCGAAATTTTTTCTCATCTACCAGCTTTCTAAGGCTTTGATTGGACGCACAAACAATCCGGCAGTTGATATCAATGACCCTGCTCCCTCCTATTCTAGTTATCTTTCGGTTTTGCAAAACGGTTAAAAGCTTTACTTGTAAGTTAAGAGGCATCTCTCCTATCTCATCGAGAAATATCGTACCCGACGCAGCTAATTCAAAATACCCTTTTTTTCCTCCCCGTTTTGCACCAGTAAATGCGCCTTCATCATATCCAAAAAGCTCTGACTCGAATAATGTTTCAGGAATAGCACCACAATTCACTTCAATAAAAGGTTCTTTAGCTCTTACAGATTGATTATGCAGTAATTGAGCAATTCGGCTTTTTCCAACACCAGATTTACCTTCGATTAAAACGGTAACGTCAAGATTGGCAACCTTAGAAACAAGACTATTGATTTCGGTCATTTTTGAATTTTCGTAAAGAAGGGATTCCAATCTCTTGATGTTTTCTATTTCCCTTTTGTAGATTGCTAGTGTATCAGCAACTTGTTCATTCCTTTCCTTTAATTTTTCAAATTCTGTAATATCTCTCGAAAAACTTAACGTTCGAACTAAGCTGCCATTTTTAAAAATAGGATAGGCAGACACCAGAATTTTCTTTCCTGCCTTTGTCTCTTGGACTATTGTAAGTGGCTGACTGGACCTTAGTACAAGGGCTGTAACAGATGGATTCAAAAAACCTTTCTTTTCAAGGTCTATCACATTTCCCCCAATCAGTTGATCCGGATCTACTCCATATAATTCATAGCACGAGGGACTCACCTCCAAAACATTCCCCTCACCATCTGTAATAAAAATCTCGTCAAAGGAGTGAGTAATAATTTCCTTCAATAAAATTTCATCGATATTTTGAGCAGCCAAATCATTCCCTCCTGTTCTCTAGTCATTTTCGGGTACTATTTAGTCACATTTGACTATCAAAAAAAGAAATAGTCTCTATTATACGCGTATAAAGGAAATATCTTTTATGAATGGTAGATAAAAAATTCTCTACACAGTTCAAAATATCCTTTTTTGTTGTAGTTAGTGTTAGGTAAAATACATTTAAACCTGCTTGCCTAAAGGCATCTTGATTGTATTTGCCCGATATGATCCGTGTTTAATAAGTTAAAATAACATATTTTTTTCCTTTTATATTGTAAAATAACATTAAGACATAGGAGGGATTGGTGAAATGTCAAAGAATGAAGAAGAATTCAAAAAAAGCATGGAAGCCGCAGGTAAAAATTTCACTGATGAAAAGTTTTGGAACAAATTGAAGAGATTCGGCAAAAAAGCGGGTTCATCCGTTGTGTATGCAGTTTTACTCTTATATTTTACTCTTCAAAAGCCAGAAGTCCCAAGGAAAGCTAAAACCATCATTATTGGAGCTTTAGGTTATTTCATTCTGCCTTTTGATTTAATTCCTGATTTTGCGGTTGGAGTAGGTTTCACAGATGATTTGGGAGCATTAGGAGTAGCCCTCCTCCAAGTGGCAATGTACATTGATGATGATATTAAAGATAAAGCAAAAGAAAAATTAAAAGACTGGTTTGGCAATCATGTAGATACATCAGATATTGATGGGAAACTGGGTTAAAAAGGACCAGTCCCTTAAAGAAGTTATGCTTACTCCTCTAGGGGTCAGGCTGGAATCAATTGTTTGTACTTTTCTTATCTCCCATAACACATTTTATATTTCGTCCCACTTCCACATGGAAATGGGACATTTCTGCTTTTAATTCCAGTCTACATTGCATAAATTGAAGAATTTGATTAGAGCAACAAAATATATTTCCTGCTGAAGACAAGAATTGAAGCGCAAAAAATGGTCAATATATAATTAAGACTATTTATAGGAAGTGATCTTCTTGGCAAAAAAAGGGGTACTTACTTTCGTATTAGCAACTGCTTTATTGGGTATAACCGGTTGTAACAATAATGATAATGTCGCAGGAAACAGAAATGAGAATTTGGGAGCAAAAAATGTTAGAAATAACGAAAATAATGACTTCTTTCCAACCAATAAAACAAATCAAAACTTACGTTTATCCAGCCGGGCGAGTAAGAATGTGGAACTCTTAAAAGAAGTAGATCAGGCCCATGTCATTATTCGAAATAATGATGCATATGTTGCGGTGAGTTTAAATCAAAATCATCTGGACGGTAATAGAGGAATAGCTCCAGGAACATCTGGAATGACTGGTACAAGAGATACAGGTACAGGTCTTAAACTTGGAAATTCCGGGGCGGATGTTAAACGGAATTATGATGGTACTACGGGGACTGATAATACTGAAATAACTGGGAGCGAACGAAGGGGTACTACTAGAACCACCGAACGTAAGGTTGGAACTGGTGATAACACCAACTATAAGAAAGTATCCTCTCCACTTGACAAGCGAATAGAAAAACAAGTTCATGCGGCTGATAACTCAATTGATACTGTCTATATTTCTTACGATACCGATTTCTTTGGCCGTATGACAAACTATTCGAACGATCTTAGAAAAGGACGAAATAGAGATCGTATTTGGAACGATTTTGACAATGCGATTAATGGTGTTTTTAGATAGTATATATTTTTTAACGAGTTAATAAATATCAAGGAGGTTTATCTGTTGGAAAAAGAAAATTTTGATCAATTTCAAAATGAAACAAACACAAACTTAAAGAAAAAAGGAAATGAACAAGTGCTTGAAATAAGTTCTACTGGATATGGGATGGAGTCAGTCTCTGTTGCCAATTTAGAAAAAACGAGTTCCAATCAAAGTGAGAACGATAGGAATCCTTCTTGTGGCGGATTATGAAATAAAATCCACAATTTTTATAAAAATTTACTATCAAAAAGGGAAACCATTGTTCATTCTTTCACATTGGTTTCCCTTTTCATTCATAGCTTTAAACGATTATTATAATGAACAAGGCGGTCTAGTTCAGCAACCATTCTACGACACGAATTATAATACATTTCACGGCTTTTTTCGACCCTCATTCTTACAGAATGATGCCTCATATACTCTTCATAACCTACACCATGAGCACTATGCATCGCTTTTTCCATTTCGCTCGTATAACTTAATTGTAAATGATCGATTTTAAATCATTCCTTTCAGTTTTTTTCACTTGGCGAATTGTTCTTTTTACGTTGGTTTTTATCTTATCATTGATTTCCAGGTCATACAAAGTCGTAAAAACAGTGTATTTTGCCGTATAATGGTCTGTCATCCAAACTCGAGAAATTATCAGCAATATGCTTACCTTTTTAGCCATATCCTTCCATATACTGCATGCTTTGAAGATGGTGAATATGTATCTATGGGACATTATTTTACCCATGGAATCAGATTTCATTGTACAATAGCTGTAATGAAAGGGAGGTAGTAAAATGAAAAAAGTGATTATTTATTCTCAAGAGACGTGCCCGCCTTGTCATGCGGAAAAACAATGGTTAAAAGAAAATGGGATTGAGTTTGAGGAAAAAGATATACGTAAAAACGATCAATATTTACAAGAACTTATTGAACTAGGGGCTGCGGCTACACCAGCAACCATTATCAAAGACGAAGATCGTGAAGAGATTATCATGGGATTTGATCAAGCGAAATTGGCTGAAATACTGGGAATATAGTGATAAATGGCGTGTGAACAAGAACTTTATTTTATTTTTTGGATTTTTTCCCTCTATAAAGGATAATTCCGCTACCTATACGCGAGTATTTAACATACTCAATAAAAAACGGTAAAATAAATTGGTGAAAGCAATTGGAAAGGAAGATGTATAATCATGGAAAAATTAATGTTTATTGAAACTGGGATGGGGATTGATGTGCACGGTCAAAATATTACCCACGCGGCAGTTCGTGCTGTAAAAAATGCGATTCACTTTAATTCGATGCCTGGTATTCGTTCGGTGCTCCCTGAAAACAATTTAGATAATATGAGAGTGAATGTGAAACTCGCCGTTCCTTGCGACAAAGAAAAGCTCGACATTGCGGCTGTAAAAGAAGCCCTCCCATATGGGGAAGTTTCGGTAGAAGTAATGGATGGCGGAATGAAGACGACTAGCGGGATAGTCCTTGAAGATAAGGGAGATAAAAATGATTTGATGTACATAGTTGTAGCATCGGTTGAAGTTGGCTATTAATTTTAATCAATCAGTGATTAAAAGCCAAAATCAATATTAAATGCACACTTAAGGAATCAAGTAACATTACAAAAACAGTTTAACACACTCTGCCTCCAACTTTTCATGGAGGCATTTTTAGTATTTCACCAATCATTTTCTAGGATCTGATTCCATAGTCTCATTTTCGCCCAGGGTTGAGCCCACATTTTGTATAATCATAGTCAAGGTATTAAGTAAACGCATACATTAATGGTGAACAACCTTAGACAGGAGGTGATATTCTATGAGTCATGGGCAATCTTCCTGGGGTATTTTTGGAATTTTTCTTGGGTTTATAACAGGAGCAGTTTGGCTGTTGCTTGCGGGATCGGGAACTTATACCCAGTTTTTCGAGTTACTTGGCCTAGGAAATCTCGGCAATATTTTAAACATTCTTATCGCGATAATTGGTTTCCTTGCTTTTATTGTTTTCGGTTTATTCGTGTTTAAGGAAGCGTGGAGACGCAGCCGCTAATATAATCCTGTGCTAATGCATGTGTATGAAAAATGGGTCAGTCTCCCAGTGAATGCGTTCACCTAGGGACTGGCTCTACTGCTTCGTATTGTTATAAAAATAAATAATGAGAAACAATTTTTACAAATGACCTTCCAATATTTAATAATGTGATGGTGTCTGAGACCTTTTTTTGAAATTAACGGAGATTCTGTCAACTATTTGATTTTGCTATTTTGTAATTTTTATGATTCACAATGGTTGTGAGTGGTTCGTCTTTGTCTTTTGAATACCCGTAATTGACTATAACAGAATTCTCCCTTATGCCAGAAACGACCCCTTCAAGGTTTTTCCCCTCACGTTTAAAGGAAATCATATCGCCTATTTTTACAGCAGCCATTATATCACCTCGTCTTTAGAATACCCAAAAACAGGAATAGAAAATCCTTTTTTTACTCATTAGTAAAATAAAGAGTTGGGGGACTTTTTTATTAGCTAACCGAAATGCTAAAAGATTGAAGTTTCTTGCAATTTTAGTTACAGGACGGTTAAAACTTATAAAATAAGCAAGGCTCACTCCAAAAAACAGGAGATTGCCTTGCAATCTTTATAAAACACCAAATTTAGTTTTCAGGTAATAGTAAACACCGTCTTCATCACAGGTAAAATCCGTTACGTCATCAGTGATTTCTTTAATGCGATCGGGTGCATTTTTCATTGCTACAGCGTAATTAACGAGCCTTAGCATTGGCAAATCATTGTCGCTGTCGCCGATTGCCAACGTATCTTTCAAAGACAAGCCAAAGTGATTTAACATTTCTTGAACACCGGTTGCTTTATTGACGTTCGCCACCATCACCTCGGCATTGTGCTCCGAAGAGACTGACATCGTAAAATCAATTTCCTTCTTTAATTGCTCCAGTTCTTTTTTCCAGCATTCGATATGTTCTTTTGTCCTGGCAAAAAAATAAAATTTGGAGAATTCGTTGCCTTCTATATGATCCTTCCAAGCAATGTCTTCTTTTATCGCTTGTTTCCGGGAAAGCCACTCATTCATTCCGACAGTTTCCGGTTTAGGATCTCTTATTTCTGCTACAACATACGCCTGATCCTGTTTTAGTGTGATACGGGCGGATCCGTATGGAAAAAGTTCATAGTACACCTTATGTTCTCTCGCTTTTTGAATAACCATTTCCACCAATTCAAGCGAAAGTGTATGTTTAAAAACAACCTCATCCGTAACATACCCTGCCATACCATTAGATGTAACAATTCCATCCACTTGAAAGCCCGGCGGTACTAACCCTTCAACTTCGCCAAAAGCTCTTCCTGTAGCAATAAAAATAAAAAAACCCTGTTTTCGTAAATCATCTATAATTTCTTTTGTATGTATACTTACCTTATTTTGATGGTTTAAGATCGTCCCATCCATATCTAAAAAAATTGCCTTTGGTTTTCTTTCCACTATTATTACCTCCTGCCCCATCACTTTAACGAATTACATTACTGGGGTCAAGTTCTGAAGCGTTTTAGAAAAACAATTTATTGCCTTTGGATTATTTGTATGTAAGGAATCATGGCGTCCAAGTCGCTGAAAAATAGCGGATACTAAAAAAAGGTGTGTCAGTTTACACACCTTTTTCAATGTCAGTTTTAACCTAGGTATCGATGGTATAGCGCCTTTGCTTCAGAAATATCCTTCGTTCCGTGTATGAGGACTCTTCCGTCTTTAAAAAATACCAATCGATGAGAATTCACCGTAAATGATAAGAGATAAGGATTCAACTGCACAGTTCCTTCTTGTTTTGCCAATGTTTTTTCTAGCCCAGACAAATCCCTGATGGTTGGACTGGGTGGACGGATTTGAACAGAATCTCTTCCGCAAAGTACTGCTGTTTTCGTTTGGTTTTCAAAAGATAAATTAGGGTAGGACCGGTTTACCCCGCAAGAAGGACAATCCGCTCTTTTTAATTTATCAACATTAATCGCACTATACTGATTTTTCCATAAATCAAAGGAAACGAGTTTGTTTCGCAATGCTTCCAAATCACCGACCAAAATTTTCATTGCTTCACTTATTTGTTGAGCAACAACCATTTGAACGGCTGGACTTATAATTCCGGCGGTATCACAGGTTAATCCTCCGAGAGGAACTGATTCCAATAAACAAGAAAGGCAAGGCGATTTCTCGGGAATAAATGTGTAGGAAATGCCGTAGCTTCCGACACAAGCCCCGTATATCCATGGAACAACAACCTTTTGCGATACATCGTTTATCATCATTCTTGTTTCGAAATTATCCGTAGCATCGATGATTAGATCCACATTTTTAGCCCATTCTTCAAGCTCAAAGGCTGAAGCGTCTTCGATTATTGCCTCCAATTCCACTGTTGAGTTAACCTCCGATAGGCGTCGTTTGGCTGCAATGACTTTAGGGGTTCGTTTTTTAGCATCTTCTTCTGTATATAACTGCTGCCGCTGTAAATTACTCCATTCCACATAATCACGGTCAACAATGGTTAGCTTACCAATTCCCGCGCGGACCAATGCTTCGGCACTGCCTGTACCAAGTGCTCCTGCTCCTATGATAAGTACATGCTTAGTGGAAATTAGCTGCTGTCCGACTTTTCCAATTGGTGAAAATAATACTTGTCTTGAGTAGCGTGGATTCACCCGATACTCATTCCTTCCTTAGGACTGCTTGCTGCTGCATACCGCTTTTTCTCAATCCGACCGGCTTCATATCCTAATCGTCCAGCTTCAATCGCAAGCTTCATCGCTTTTGCCATTTTTACCGGATTCTTTGCCGCTGACACTGCAGTATTTAATAACACACCATCGGCCCCTAATTCCATCGCAAAGGCAGCATCGGCTGGTGAGCCAATTCCAGCATCCACAATAACAGGCACTTCAGCCTGTTCGATAATAAAACTTAGGTTTACTGGATTGATAATCCCTTGACCGGAACCTATTGGCGAAGCCCCTGGCATGACCGCATGGCAGCCAATTTCTTGAAGCTTCCTGGCTAAAACCACATCATCTGAGGTATATGGGAGAACAATAAATCCTTCCTTTACTAATTCCTCTGTTGCCTTTAGGGTTTCAACTGGGTCCGGGAGTAAGGTTTGATCACAGCCAATGACTTCCACTTTAATCATATCGCAAAGACCCGAGGCTTTTGCTAATTTTGCAATGCGCACAGCCTCTGAAGCGTTCTTTGCCCCTGCAGTATTTGGCAAAAGCGTATATTTAGTGGTGTCCAACTGTTCTAAAAAGTTGGGTTGGGTTGGGTCAAAAATATTCATACGTCTTACAGCAAATGTGAGGATTTCAGCATTAGATACGTCCACTGCTTCCTTTTGAATTTCATAGCTTGGATACTTTCCTGTTCCTAATAATAAACGAGAGTGAAAGGATATAGGACCAATTTTCAACATATTAACCGCCTCCTACAAAATGGACTATTTCAATTCGATCTTTATCTGCTAATCTGGTAATCTGGTGTTCTAATTTCGTTATGACTTCACCATTAACTTCTACGACAACGATTTTATCCTGAATTTCAAAATGATTTAGAACATCTGCAATACAAACAACTTGTTCAGGGAGTTGGATTAACTCACCATTTAAGACAACATTCATACCGTGCCTCCTATACAACTATTTTTTTATGTCTTTCTAAATGAAAAGCTGAGAGTAGCGTTTGGTCAGTTATTCCCCCAGTTAAAAGGTTTGCCATCAGTTTCCCTGTTATGGGACTTAATAGAATCCCGTTTCGGAAATGCCCTGCTGCAACGTATAGCCCTTTCCGGCTGGGATGTTCGCCAATGTATGGCAACCCATCTCCTGTCTGTGGCCGAATACCGGACCATACGCGCTCCCATGCTGCTTCATTCAGCTGTGGAACCAGATTTGTTGCTCTTTCAATTAAGCTAGCAATCCCTTTAGGTGTTACTGTTTGATCAAATGTATGTTCAATCATGGTGGCACCAATATAAATTTCCCCATTTCGTTTTGGTACAAGATAACAACGTTTGTCGGAAAAAATGGTCATGCTAATCACCGGCTTTTCCGGTCTGACAGAAAAGCATTCTCCTTTTACTGGATAAACATTTATCTCCAGACCTGCTTCACACAATAGTTTCGAAGCCCATGCCCCGGCGGCAACGACAACCTGTTCACTGCGGATAGCACCATTGGTCGTGTTAACCCCTCTAACTTGACCATTTTCATATATTAAAGAAACGACTTCCGTATGTTCTCGAATCTCGGCCCCAAAATAGGCAGCTGCTTGTGTAAATGCTTTTGCTAACTTTGCCGGCTGCACATGTCCATCGTTAGGAATGAGCATTGCCCCTGAAATGCTTGGAGATAAGGATGGTTCCAATTCTAATAATTCCTTTTTATCAAGCCAAGTTATAGCAGGGTCCCACTCCCTTTGAAAATCAACCTGTTTTTTTACTTCGGATGCTATTTCTTCGGTTTCAGCAATTTTTAACAATCCTTTATTGACAAACTCAATATCTACTCCAGAAAATTCCAATAATTCATTTGCGAGAGTTGAAAACATAGATTGACTTGTTAACCCCATTTGGAATAATGGACCATCTTGTTCGATTTCCGCTTGTGAGGCCAGCATTCCTGCGGCAGCTCTAGTTGCTTGGCACGCTAGTTGATCCTTTTCGAGTATAATCACTTTTCTTCCCATTTTTGATAGCTGATAGGCAATGGAAGTTCCGACGATTCCCCCACCGATAATAATTACATCAGCTGAATTCCCCACTTTTTCCACCTCCATTTTTCAACACTTTTATGTATGACTTAACTGCTGCCAGTGGATCGCCTGCATTTAAAACACCCGACATAACTGCTATTCCTTGTGCTCCTGCCTGTATTACCCTCGCTGCATTTTCTTGTGTTATACCTCCAATTGCAATAACTGGGATGTCAAGTTGTGTTATCCTTGATAATTCCTCCAAGCCTTTCGGGGCCATTCCTGGTTTTGAGTGAGAAGGGAAAATATGACCGTAAATCACATAATCTGCACGATTTACTTTTGCAGCCACTCCTTCCTGATAAGAATGAATCGAACTCCCTATCCGAATCTGAGGAAAATTTTCCTTCACAACACCTGGTTCTAAACTGTGAAAAGCTAATTGCACCCCACCGGCCTTTGCTGTTAAGGCCACATCCAGGCGGTCATTAATAATAATCTTTGCTAGCGGGATGTTTGCAGAAATTAATTGTTGGACCATTTCATATAGTTCACGGGCTGTTTTTTGTTTTTCCCGTAAATGTATTGCTGTCACATAGGGCTCGATATCCTTTACAATTTCCTGAAACTGCTCGATCGGCATCTTACCATTGGATATGATATGAAATTCTTTATCTTCGAAAATACAAGTTACCCCTTTCAGAAGATTCCGCCATTTATTGCATACTGTGAAAAACAAAAAACCACTTCCTTTAGATAAGAAAGTGGTTGAAAATTTGAAAAAAGAACATTTTTTGTTCATCAAATATTCATGTTTCCACTTCCCTACGCTGGTATGATCCAGATCAGGTTCATAGAGTCCCGAAGTAGCACTTCAATCTCAGCCCTTTAAAAAGGCACCTCTAGCGGATAAACTTCAATTATTAATTTGTATTGATTACCTTACATGGATAATGTTAACATGTTAGGCGAAAATGTCAAATTATTTTTTTGTCGCAAAATCTCTCATGTTAACTGAACCAAAAGTGCCAATCACCCTCGAAAAAATGAGATACCTGGCACTTGGGCCCAAAAATTCGAAACCATCTTTCTATGTAAAAGATAGTTTAAAACGCTCTTATTGCTTTTTAATAGGAGTAACTACTGAAAATAAACTTTCGGTGGGATCAGTGACATTAAATTCAACGATCTTGAAGCCATTTTCTCCATCCTTGAAATCATTTTTAGTTGGTGTAATGATTTGGTTGTTATTCATCATCATACTTCCTTCCTGATTATTTCTCACACAGAAGTTACTATATGATGAAATACTTAAATGTGTGACTGTTTTTTTAAAACTAATATCAGGTTCCGCAGAAAGTACGGTATCTACCAGTTGATGGCTCAGGAAGTGTGCAGTATTCCGCCTTTTCAGGGGAATAGGCATAAGGATTAGAAAGAATTTTAAGCAGCCGGTCCATCACTATTAAATCACCTTGTTCCACTGCCGCTTCCAGCGCTTCTTCTACCCGATGATTTCGTGGGATTACCGCAGGATTACTGTTTCCCATTAATTGTTCTACAGAGGTTTTCGATTCTTCCTGCCGGTCTAATCTAGCTTTCCATTTACCGTACCACTCCGCAAATTCTGGCTCACCATTCAAACCAGTTTCTTCATTATTAGCCAATGTTAGCGCCCTGAATGTATTGGTAAAATCCGCATGATTCTTCTCCATCAAACTAAGGAGGTCATTTATTAGCTTTTCATCATCAGATTCTTCGTTAAATATTCCAAGTTTCGCTCGCATTCCCTCGAGCCAATTCGCTTCATATATTTTTGAAAAGTGAGATATTGCATCTTGAGCCTTTTCAACCGCCTTCTCTTGATTTTCATCTAGCAGCGGTAAGAGAGTTTCAGCGAACCGTGCGAGATTCCATCCCGCCATATAAGGCTGGTTGCCATAGGCATAGCGTCCTTGAGTATCAATAGAACTGAAAACCGTTGCGGGATCATATGTATCCATAAAGGCACAAGGACCATAATCAATTGTTTCTCCACTAATTGTCATATTATCAGTGTTCATCACCCCATGTATAAAGCCAACCAATTGCCATTTGGCTACAAGTGCCGCCTGGCGTTTGATTACTTCTTCAAGAAACCGTAGATATCGATTTTCATCCGCTTCAATGTCGGGATAATGTCGGCTAATTGCATAGTCTGCGAGTGTCCGAAGCTCCTCCATTGTTCCCCATTTTGCCACGTACTGGAAGGTACCTACTCGAATATGACTAGCAGCAACACGAGTAAGGATGGCACCAGGAAGAGCGGTTTCACGCTGGACAGCTTCACCGGTTGTGACGACAGCTAGACTACGGGTGGTAGGAATACCCAAGGCATGCATGGCCTCACTGATGATGTATTCTCGCAGCATCGGTCCGAGTGCCGCACGTCCGTCACCGCCGCGGGAATATGGTGTTCTCCCTGGCCCTTTAAGCTGAATATCAACTCGTTCTCCTTTAGACGTCATCTGCTCTCCCAGCAGCACAGCCCGTCCATCCCCTAACTTTGTAAAATGCCCAAATTGATGACCTGCATATGCCTGCGCAAGCGGCTCAGCTCCCTGGGGTACCCGGTTGCCGGCAAGAACCGCCACACCATCCTCACTCTGCAGCGCCTCTATATTCAATCCAAGTGATTCCGCCAAAGGCGCATTGAGAATAACTAACCCTGGTTCCTCGACGGGTATTGGATTGTGTAAAGTAAAAAAAGAATTTGGGAGACGGGCATAACTATTTTCAAAATTCCATCCAGTTTCTAACATCGTATCTCCTTTTGTTGTTTTCAAATTTTTTGTGCGTTCCACTACATCGATTCATTTTTTTTCCACTTGATTTCATAAATCCATCTATCATAATATAGTAAACCCGTTTTTTTCACGAATTTTAACTAATACGCTTGTATTGAACGTAAGCATATTGCTTATACAATTAAATTCGTTTGGTTACAATTCTAATAGAAATGGAGGAGAGATGATGGGGCGAATTTTTTCAATTCTAGTCATACTATTTATACTATATGTTTCTGGACCATTTATTAAACAAAAATTTGCAAATTCCGATTACGCAGTTTCAATGAAACAAATTGAAACTAAATTAAATGATGTCAAGAAAAATCCTGAAATTCAGGCAGCCATCGAATCTCTATCTGGAGAGGTCAAACAATTTGTAGAGCAGCTTGGCCTTTTTTTAGATAAAAATCCGCTAACGGAAGAGCCAGCTGATCGAGAAAAGGTAACGTTAAAAACCCCAGCTGATCAAGTCTTTTCCATTCATAATATAGAGCTCGGCGCCACCAAAAAAGATATTGAAAACAAACTTGGCCAGGCAAACCGGGAATCGCTGAATGAATATGGGGAAAAGTGGTATGCTTTTCACAACAATTATCAAAGCTTTTTTATGGTCATGTTCGATGATAAAAATCAAGCAGTTGGTTTATACACAAATCAAGATTTAATTGCCTCTAGCAATGGGATTAAGGGAGGTAGTTCGAAAGAAACCGTTCGAGCTGTGCTTGGAAAACCACTGTCCGGGATTCAAAAGGGGCTGACTATTTTGCAAATACAAGAAAATGCGGACTATGATGTATATCTGCTAGACGAAGTCTATGTTACCATTTTCTACGACAAACACGAAAACAATACAGTGACTGCCATGCAATTAATCAACAAAGATTTGGAACAAAAGAAACATGAACTCTACACTAGTGCAAGTCCGGAATTGAAGGAAGGATTTGAATACCAGCTATTCGATTTAACAAATGCATCTCGTGTGGAGCACCAGCTTCCCATTCTGTCATGGGATAATCAAGTAAAAGAAACTGCTCGGAAACATAGCATGGATATGGCTGTTAATCAATATTTTGATCACACAAACCTTAAAGGGCAATCGCCATTTGATCGGATGAAGGAGGATCAAATTATCTTTTATCTTGCTGGAGAGAACCTTGCTTATGGTCAATTTAGCAGTATTTTTGCCCATGAAGGGTTAATGAACTCGATTGGCCACCGCCAAAATATTTTACGTAAGGGATATAAGTATTTAGGAGTAGGCGTTGCTTTTAATGATCAATCACAGCCCTACTATACCGAAAATTTTTATGCAAAATAATCAAGTAAAATGTCCTTCATAACCATGATGAAGGACTTTCACAGGAAATCGAGAAGTAAAAAGTCCTCCAACGGGAATGCGAACCTCGTTTTATTTTTCCAACATTAATTTTAATATCAGTTCATCTGTTTGCCTTGTACCTTCATTTCCAAGTTTGCAGAAGCTCTCAATACTTTTTTCGACATCATCGTGAATAAAGCCGTCTGTTGACTGTATTTCCTGATGGTTCAAGGCAAGTAATGCGGACTGGACAGCGACATTGGAACAAGTTGAAACCTTCATGGCGCAGCCTGCCTTTGCTCCGTCGCAAATCATTCCTGACACGTTGCCAATTGTATTTTGAATGGCTGCCTTTATCTGTTGAAGGCCCCCGTTCAATAAATAAACAATTGCTCCACTTGCCCCCATTCCCGCTGCGGTGACCCCGCATAAGGCAGAAAGGCGGCCAAATCTAGATTTGATATGGATGGTTATCAGGTGACTAAGAGCAACCGCCCGAATCATCTTGTCCTCGGACACTTGCAGCTTTTCTGCTGCGGCGACAACTGGAAGTGTAACCGCAATCCCTTGGTTTCCACTCCCTGTATTCGCCATTACCGGAAGTGTTGATCCTGCCATTCTGGCATCTGAACCCGCTGCTGCAAGCGACATGGCCGCAGTGGCTAAATCGTTGGATAAAATCCCCTTTTTCACATTATCTTGAATCGTTTTTCCAACATTTAGACCATAATTACCGGAAAGTCCTTCTAAACCAATATTTTTATTTAATTCAATACTCTTTTTTACAAGTGCTAAGTCGTCAATGTCCGTGGTTAACACCCATTCATATATTTCATCGATTGTTAACGCTTCCAATTCCTCTTCCTCAGTCTGGATTCCGATATTCTCACATCCGCCAAGATAGACAGGCTTTCCATCCACTTCGATTAAGGTGATATTACTATGATTATCGGAAATGACAACCATTGCAGTCTGCTTTTCTGTTTCAACTATGACTTCAATATACAGCCTTTTCGGAGTATCTGCCTGGCCGGCAGCTACTTTTCCCGCTTCTATAAGTTTCAATGCCGCCAGTTCGTCTTCCATTGTAAGCCCATCTAATATTTCTAATTTTTTCTCTGGGTCACCGGCAGCCGCTCCAAGAGCAGCAGCGAACTCTAGACCCTTTGCCGACATACCAGGAATTCCAACCGACTTGGCATTTTTAATAATATTTCCGCTTGCTTTTACACTGATAGACTTGATCTGTCCATTAATTTTGCTCTTTGCTGTTGCGGCAGCTAAACTAATGGCAACTGGTTCTGTACAACCAAGTGCAATCACTAATTCTTTTTCTAAAACTGCCATTATTTTATGTTTCCCCATTATTCCCTCCAGAAAATGCTGACTTTCTATCATTTTAACATAATCATGCTCCATATTTTTTACTGTTTTATTTCCAGTTTCATTCAGGTAAAAGTAAGAGGCCTGCTCAAATTTGAACAGGCCTCTTACTTGACGCAAGTTGTTACCTAAATCCGATGATATTCTTTCATAATTTGCATAAGCTCTTCGTGGTTGATTGCAGGGACGATTTTCCCAAATGGTTTAACAGTGGTCATCGATTCCGCAGCAATCATCGCGTTAACGACTGATTCATCAACTGCCTGACAAACAGCTTCGTAAATGGGGTCAAATACCTCATCATTGACAAATTCCATCGTTAATTTCTCTTTTGATAATTGGGGAATTTCCATTTCATTGGCAGTTGAAAAGGCAAGAAAAATATCACCAGAACTATTTCCCCCAGGGCTCCCGCTCCTGCCAATGCCTATGGCAGCACGCTTTGCAACCCTTTGCAGTTGATGGGGAAGCATCGGAATATCAGTCCCAATAATGACAATAACCGAACCTTGTTCCTTTTCTAAAAGACTTTCTTTACTCATATGTTTTCCCAATGGAACCCCTAGAATGGTCAGCCACTCACGTAATCCAAAGTTTGCTTGAACGAGCACACCGATATGTTGTTGTTGACCATTAATCGTGACAACCCGTGATGATGTACCCGTTCCTCCTTTAAATTCGTAGCAAATCATTCCGGTCCCCCCGCCAACATTCCCCTCAGCGACTGGTCCTGATTTAGCGCTGTCAATTGCAGAAAGAACATGCCCTTCAGTGATATGTTGGCCGTTTATGTCATTAAGAACACCATCATACGTTTCAGCTATTACCGGCATTGCCCATAGATGTTCATCAGTGAATTGTTTTTCATAGTTATTCACCATCCATTTTGTTGTAGCATGGTGAGCAATTCCAACTGAATGGGTATTTGTAATACAGATTGGGCTCAGAAAATATCCGCCATCATTTATCCAATGGACCCCTGTCATTTCACCATTCCCATTTAAACTGTAGAAACCTGCCCAAACTGGTTCCATTTTTTCCTTTTTACCGCGAGGCAAAATGGCTGTTACTCCTGTACGTATTGGACCTTTTCCGATTTGTACTTGCCCTTCACCTTCAATAATTGTAGTAAAGCCAATTTCCACACCCGGAACATCTGTTATGGCATTAAATTCCCCTGGTATACCCGGAAACGGCAATCCAAGATCACGCCCACGTTTTTTTTTCATACAAAAACTCACTCCTCAGCACATCGAACACATGCATACTTCTATTTTATTCTCAATTTATATTGATCCAATATCCATTGCGGCAGCTCCATTCGAGCTGTCATAAGCGGATCAACAACCTGACATATCCTTAAGTCACCCACTAAGGATAATAGCATTCCTGCTTCATCAATCGGCAGTCCAAGGTGTTCAACAATAAACGTGTGCATATTAATGGTTGCTTGTTTAGCCGCTTCATCCAATGTCTTAGCAGATGCGATGGTGATTAGTTTCTCTTCACTAACAAGCATTGGTAATGGATAAGTTTCGCCTCTTACCACATCAACCTTTATCGTTACTTCTCCTGGAATTTCCAAACCACAGATAACAATTTCTCCGTCCGCCATCACCGCATGTAAATCTCCCATTGACAGGAGCGCACCGGAAACATTGACTGGCAGATATAATGTTGAGCCTTTGACGATTTTCTTACAGTCCATATTCCCGCCGTGTTCTCCCGGAGTGCCAGTTGGAATTTCTGTGACTGCCGGTGCCGTCCCAATGACCCCAATCATCGGTTTAATGGGAATGTGAATGATCTCATTAAAAATGGCTTTCCCCTCTTCGATTGGGATTACTTTTGTCGTTTCCCCAGTCACAATATCACCAAGAACACCAAGCTTCGGGGCCGTCGTCATAACCCCTTTGCTTTCAATATTAATTTCTAAGATCTCCACTTTTAATATATCCCCCGGCTCCGCCCCTTCAATATATAATGGGCCAGTAGCAGGATTAATTTGATCCCAGCCTACTGAGCTAAACGGCTGATCTTCCTCCTGTATTTGATTACTGAAACAATCATATGTTTCAAAAACGACCATACTCCCAGGTTTTACTTTTTTAACCGCTGGATTGTTGCGTGACATTTTCAGCACACATTGGTCTTTGTGAATAATTTCCATTACCTCAACTCCGTTTTTAATAATGAAGTAGTTTCATATAAAGCATTGCTTACCCGGCTGTTAGTGAATATGACACTTTTCCATCCTTATTCACGTCCACTAAAGCGCCTCTAAGGAGGCCTTGATCATAATCTGTTCCCGCATTAATACATATTGTCCTTCCTATAGTGGTCACTCCCCGGCTTTCATGAACATGCCCGTGTAAGGAGAGAAGGGGTTGATATTTTTCAATGGCTTCACGAACAGCTTTACTGCCAATTGGCGCTGTTGCTAAGGAATCCCCGTCGAGAACAGGCTTCAACTCATCATCATACAAAGTCCCTTGATCCAAATCGGTGTCTGTAGGGAGGAATGTGAATGTTGAAGATACATTTATTCATATCCTGAACCTGATTGGCAGCGTTTTCAATTTTCTCCGCTAGTTCTTCCTCACTAAATTCACGCGGATACTTAAATACACTTGGCTTCCCGCCGCCCACTGAGAGGATTTCAAATCCGTCTACCTCAATCACTCTTCCATCCCCATTTTGCACAAACTTTCCGTCATTGAGTATCTCATCAAGATAAAAGTCATCCACGCTGCCCGGAATCATGATACAAGGAATTCCTGCTGCTTTAAACCTTTCATCAGCCAAATCGACCCAATCCTTAACCACTTCTATTTGCTTTTCTTTAATAATTCGCTCCGCGTCGCTCTCTTTTAGTTGATTTAGCTCTTCTTCTGTCACTAAGAATGGATAGAATCCCGCATCCCTTAAATTTCTTTCCAAGTCTGGCAGTTCATTTGCTTTCTTTACTTTCACCGTGGAGCCATAATATCGGCATGTATAAATGCCGGACTTTTCAACAATCGGGACGACCATTTTCCCTGTAAAATCCCCGCCATAAATAACTAAATCCGCTTGATAAAACTTACCGGCATTGGTGAATTTTCGAAACGCGGTTTCTCCTCCGTGCAGATCGCCTGCATAAAAAATTTTCAAAGTCCCCACCTCATCCTATTAATTTTTGAAAAATTGATTAGTCTGATGGAATCTCCTGGAATTGAATATCAATATCTATTCCTTTTTTAGCATGGTGACGTTTCATCACAAAATAGATGATGATCGGGATCAACATTAAACACAGGGAGACCACAATCATCGTAAATGGTAAATCCCCTCTTAAGAATGGGATTAGGAGATAGTAACAAATCGAGACGCTAATCGCTAAGGTTAGCCAGCCTAAAATCGTGACTAAATGGATACCTAAAAATTTTGTCTTTACGATAGGTGGTGAGGAATTAAACAAAATTTTCTTTCTTGTTGAAAAAACAATACCGGCAATCCCAAGGAATATCCAAGCTAGGAACCATGTAAAAATGGTGTAAGCAATATTTGCTGTCCAAGCAGGGACGAAAATATCCAGCATTAAGAAAAACCAGGCACCAATAATAACGGTTCTTAGCGCATACGTAGGTGAATTTGTCTTTTTATTTAGTTCCATAAATTTACTAGGGATCAGACGGTCAAATGACCAGGCAACCATATTACGTGATGGCCCAAAGCCTAAACCAGCAGCTGATCCAAAGGTAGCAACAGCAAAACAGATGGCAATTAAGAACACAAACACAGGATTCTTTGTCATGATCCCAATCATTATGGTAATAAATGGATCATAACCTTTAAATGGATAGGCTTCATGGCCAGAATTATATAAATAATACAGGCTATTGGACCAGATATCCCCGAAGTTAATATAGGACATCGCATAAAAGATCGCCCATACTACCATTAAAATCGCCAATGATCCAAATAATGCCATTAACTGAGATTTTTGAACGTTTCGCACTTCTCCAGCCAGATTCGCTCCAAAGGTTGATCCAAGTGTATTTAGGATGATGTAGGTTGAACCTGCCATAACCGTTGCACCGAAGAGGAACTCCGTTGTATATCCATCAGCTTTAGCGATTGGAATGACATCTCCATAGGCTAAACCTGTCAGCTGTGTAAAATTGGCTGCAAACGTTCCTTGCCCAGTGATTAAGTTTGCAATGATAAAGACAACAGCTCCAACAAGAGTAGCACCCAAAGTTAGGTACGCCAATCTTACCATCCACTTTGTTCCTTTATAATAGATAAAGTAGATAAACAACAGCAAGCCCGTGCCAATAATCGCATGCATATAATTTCTATTGAAAAACTCTGCTAAATTCAGCCATGCTCCATCATTTCCATTAATTAATGCGATTGAATAGAAGAATTCGACTACAGACCATTTAATGATCCAGTTTAAAAGAATTCCAGTCCATGAGATAGAGGTAAAAGTAATCATAAAGCTTGCCATCAGACCAAGCGAGGGATGGAGAATCCGGCTAATATAGATATATTCCCCGCCAGACCTAGGCATCGAGACTGATAATAACCAGTAAAGACCTGCAATAATGAACATCTGTGCCACAGCCAAAATGGCCCAGACCATATGGGCACCTGGATACAGAAACGGCGCCCACATGATATAAACGAGCGCAAACATCAGCCCTGGATTTGCAGCAGAGTAAATCATCGTGTCAATGGGACTAATTTGCCGAGCGATTCCACCGGTAGATTTCTGTTCAAACAAAGCGAGACCAGCTTTAGACATTTTTTCTCCCTTCTCTCCTTAAAAGTTAGCAATCGAGTTGACAATCACAATGACTGTTTACGGCACCACTTTCATTCACCATCAGGGATTAGAACAATCATTCACCCCCTTATATGTTAAAAATATTAAGATTGTTATCCTTCAAATTTTGGCAAAATCATTTGCAGTTCATTATGTGGACGAGGGATGACATGGATAGATAGAATCTCTCCCACACGCTGAGCCGCTTCACTTCCTGCCTCCGTCGCTGCTTTAACTGCGCCCACGTCCCCCGTTACAAGGACGGTCACAATCCCACCGCCAACATGAATCTTACCTATTAGATTGACATTTGCCGCCTTTACCATCGCATCCGCTGCTTCAAGGGATGCCACTAATCCTCTTGTCTCGATCATGCCAAGTGCGCCATTAATAGCCATGCTTCATTCCTCCTACTTTTCTTAAAAATCCATTTGTCCCGTTCCTATTCCCCCCTCACTCGTGATACGAGGAAAATTTCACCCGACTATGTTCCCGTTCTTTTGGGCTCATGGAAACTGAGAGGTTTTTCCAAGTTTTCAATTCTTCCATCGTTAGCGGAACTATGTGCGAAGGGATTTCATCCACTTTTTTTGAAAATCCCACTGTGGAGGTAATATTGTTCCATTGTTTTATCTCCTCGTTCGTAAGGGGGGGATATTCTACCCTTTCATCCACCTCGAAAGATTGTTCACTCCAACCATTTTGAACAAAACGTTTCGATTCTTCCTCCAGCCGCGAAAGTACTAATCTCGTAATTTTTTCAACTAACTCCGCGTCCATTCCTACACCACCTTAAAAAGCACTATCGTTATGATCATTTCCTATATCTTCCCGTCCTGCAGGTATCTCTTTGCCAATTCATCAGTAGACTCTGTAAATCCGCTTCCTAATTCCCTCGTAGTCTCATTATCACGACTCCCTACCCAAGCAATCAGCTGAAGTCTTCTCATCAGAATAAAGGTAGGGATTTCAGCCTCTTCTTCTTCTGAAAGGGGGCGAATCCCACGATAACCTTTCAACCATGAGGCAATTAGGGAAGGTACATATGGTAAATGCTCGATAAAGCTTAAAGAGGTAGCCAGGTCATAGAGATACCAGCCAAATCCACAATCATCAAAGTCAATCACCTTAATTTGTTCGCACTCAACCAATAAATTAGCAAGCCGTAAATCGGAATGAATCAAGCCATATCGATCAGGTCCTTTTCCAAATTGGTTCAGTCTTTGTCTAATTTTTTCTGAAACATCCGTAAACAATTCTGTTCGCTCCGCTGTCATCCCGAGGCCATCTTGCCATCTGCCCCACTTTGGATTGGAGCCTAGAATGGTATCGTAATCCCAGGTGAGCCTGCGGATTTTCCGAAGATTTTCCCGGTGATCGATACTATGTCCATGCAATTGCGCGGTAATTTCGCCAAGCTTCCTAAATTGACTGATAAGTTCACTCTCGTTTTCTTCATTGGGGGCCTGACCGTCTAAAAATGTGAAAAGGGTGCAGTAATAAAGATCATTTTGATAGTCAACTACTTGTATATATTCATTATTTCCTCCTAAAATAGGCAGGGAAACCTGAATAGATGAATGTTCATCAATTGACATCAACCATTCAAGCTCACTCTCTACTTCCTTTTTTGTATGATATCCTGGGCGCCCAACACGTAATATATATTTATTACCTGCAGCTGAATCATGAACGAGATACGTAGCATTTTCTGAATAATTTAATAGTTGAATCGTAGATTGCGATAAAAATGGGTAACAGGGAAGGGCGGAATTCGCAATTTCATTAAATTTATTTAATGATTCATGTAATGGATCAACTGAGGAGCTGCTCATTTTCATTTCTCCCTTCTAATGGTCAGCTATAACTATAAGCCATTTTTGCTGCCTGTTTTATACTAAGTTCGCATTTTGAAAGTAACTCATCACAATAGTCTTGATCGCAAAGTAAACCAGGTTTAAATTGAAGAACTCGATTATCAAGCATGGAATAAATGGCCCAAACTCCATTTTTAAACAGCTGCTGCATGACAAAGATGGCGCCTTGTGGATGGCTGAACTCCAGCCCCATTACAACACCTAATTGGCGAATCCCTGTAAAAAAGTCTGGATTTTGGTTCTTAATCGTCTCAAGTCCTGTCCGTAAATAACGGGCTACAAAATCTACGTTTTGCTGTACTTCCCTCCGTCTGGAGATTTCCAACACCTTCATCGCCACAATACAGCCTAATTCCGAACCGCCGAATGTGGAGATGTGGGCAAACCCATCTTCATTCATCCAATTGCCAGCCTTTTTACTCACAACGGTAGCTGCAATCGGATAGATTCCACCACTGAAGCCTTTGGAGGTAACTAAAATATCTGGTTCGATTCCATAATGTTCAACGCCCCAAAGTTTTCCGGTCCGCATTAAACCCGTTTGCACCTCATCAGCGATATATAATGATCCAAACCGTTCACACAATCGTTTAACAGAAGATAGATATCCTTTTTCCGGAAGCGGGAATCCATAGGTTGCCGGAATGGTTTCGATAATGACACAGGCAACATCTTCATTTATTAGCGCTCTCTCCATCGCATGTAAATCATTAAATGGTACATGAATAAATTCTGCCGGATCCCCTTCACTTAAGAAAGGGCGTGAATATCGTTCATTCCCTAATGAGACAGCGAGTCCGGTATGACCATGATACCCATTGATGATGGAGACGATTTTTTTTCTTTTCGTAGCATATCTTGCACATTTTAAGGCGACATCGATGGCTTCACTTCCACCTGCAGATAAGATCGAATAGTGTAGTCCGTCAGGTGTGCATTGTGACAGTTGTTCTGCAAGCTGGGCACGTGTCATCGCCGGAAAATGGTGATTTCCGATATCGAATTCATTTAAGGCTTCCTTTAATGCAGCAATAATTTCAGGATTACGATGTCCCAGATTATAGGTCCCACCATTTAAATGGACATCCATTAATTTTTTTCCATTCATATCGTAAAAGTAATACCC
This sequence comes from Neobacillus sp. 19, assembly GCF_049463095.1. Classification (NCBI taxonomy): domain Bacteria; kingdom Bacillati; phylum Bacillota; class Bacilli; order Caryophanales; family Bacillaceae; genus Neobacillus; species Neobacillus sp. 19. The sequence goes on from NZ_JBMPZU010000085.1 coordinate 37,653, forward strand.
TTCTCGTTTCCCCATAACCAAGTCAATACCATCTTTTTGCCATTGACTGGTTTTCCCAGGATTCCACCATTGAATCGATTGATCAATGACTGTTTTTTTACTTGCAAATTCAACCATACACTTCTATCCTCATTTCTCTTAAAATATTATGCCATGATTGTTTAAATCACAATTGTTATTTCGGCTAATTCATTTCATCTGCAACAATTAATTCAATTCCTCTTTCACTTACAAGTTTCCTCCATTCAATCGAGCAGCTAGAATCGGTGATTATCTTAGATGCATCTGTCAAGGCGCACATATTGGCGAAGGTAGTTTTCCCGAACTTCGTATGATCCGCCAATATGATTACTTCTTCCGCACGTTCCATCATTTTTCGTGAGATGCTTGAGCCGCTGATATCGTAATCAGTAATTCCATTAACGGTAGAAATTCCCCCCGCACAAATAAAGGCTTTATTTGCCTGGAGCAGCTCTAGCATTCTCTCAGAAAGAGGACCACTTGTATATTTTTGGTTTCTTTCAATTTCACCACCAATAAAAATAACACGGCCTTTAAATACATCCATCGCACCGAGCATGATCGGCACAGAATGAGTAATCAAGGTAATATCTTTTTTGTCCACTAAGTATGGAATCATGTCTAATGGCGTAGTCCCATTTCCAATCATAATGATGTCGCCATCCTCAATAAGACTGGCAGCCGCCCTGCAAATAGCATGTTTTTCAATATTATTAATCATTGTTTTTTCATCAAAAGGTAATTCCCAGCTATGGATTTTTGTTTTGACTGCCCCTCCATAAACCTTTTTCAGAAATCCTTCCTTTTCAAGCCGGTCTAGGTCGCGGCGAATGGTTTCATCTGAAACTTGGAGTATATGAGCCAACATCCTTACTTGCACTTTCTCTTCTTTTTCTAAAGATTCCATAATAGTTGTTTTGCGTTCTTCAAAGGATAAAGACATATATGTTATCACCTGCTTTGTAAAAAATGGGAATCTTTTTTTGGCATATTAATTTTCAGGCAAAATTTGTCCACCATCAACAATAATGGTCTGACCTGTGATAAAGCCGGCTTCCTTTGAGGCCAAGAAAAGTGCTGCATAGCCAATATCCTCCACAGTGCCTAACTTTTTCATCGGAATAGCAGATGCCATTTCCTGCAAATAATCCTCCCCTAATCCTTCTAACCCTTCTGTCAGCACATTTCCCGGCAGCACAGCATTTACCGTAATCTGATTACCTGCCAACTCCAATGATGCTGTCCGCATAAAACCTAATTGAGCCGCTTTACTTGCAGCATAATGAGACCAGCCAGGGTAACCTGTGACAGGTCCTGTAATCGAAGAGGTAATCACTATCCGTCCAAATTCAGCGAGCTTTAAGTAAGGGATACACGCCTGTACCGCATGAAAAGTGCCTTTCGCATTCGTGTTCATGACTGTATCCCACTGTTCATTTGTCATATCCTCCAGGTTTGCCGAAGGGAAGATTCCTGCATTGGCACATAAAACGTCAATGCTTCCAAACTTTTCATAGACTTCTTTTGCTACCGCTTTCATTGATTCACGATCTTGAACATCCGCTGAAAATGCAGCTACTTTTCCTTTTTCACTTTTCAATTCAGCAGCACAGTCCTCGGCAGCAGCTAGATTCCGTGCTACCAATGCTACATTTGCACCATGATTCGCAAATACACGGGCAATTCCTTTTCCTATCCCTTTACTGCCTCCTGTCACGATAACGGTCTTACTATTTAATGAACTAAACATTGTAACAGCTCCTCACCAATTTAATTGGGCTTATTTAAAAAACAACAGAATACAAACACAATTTTGATTGAAGTTGTGGGATGTGGTGTGAAATCTTGTGAATTTCAATTGATAGTTATGTGTATGTTTATTTAGTACTGAATATTCAGTGTGATTTTCTGTAAACAAAAAGAAAACTGCCAGGAAGATTTCCTCCTGACAGTTTCTATCTTTACACTTTGAATATGCTATTTTCTTCCATTATCATTCATGAATGCTTCAATTTCTTCAACAGAACGAATAATATCCTTTGAAAGTATTTCATGACCTTCTTTTGTTACTAAAACATCATCTTCAATCCGGATTCCGATTCCTTCTTCTTCGATATATAGGCCTGGCTCAACCGTTAGCACCATACCAGGCTGTAGGATTAAGTCCTTATAATTGCCCACGTCGTGCGTATCAAGGCCGAGGAAATGACTGACACTGTGATAATAATAATTAGAAATTTCACTTTCTTCCTTGATCAATCCAACCCTGATACACTCTTCGGCCAGGATTTTCTTTGTTTGCTCATTCAATTTTGCAAATGGGAGACCCGGTTTGATAAGGGCTGTCGTTTCTTTTAATGCTTTTAACACAATATTGTAAAACGCTTTTTGTTTATCAGTAAATCTACCACTTACAGGAAAGGTGTAGCTTATATCTGCATTATAATAGTTATATTGTGCACCTAAATCAAGCAGGACAAGGCTACCCTCTTCAATGTCTGCATTATTTTTCTCATAATGAAGGATTGTAGCATTTTTGCCACTTGCAACAATTGTTGGAAACGCATAATCTTTTACACCTTCTGATTTAAGGCTGAAATCAAAATAGGCTTCAAGCTGATATTCTTTCGCTGCTGTTTTCGCATGACTCAAGATATTTTTAATGCCTTTATATGTAATGTCAATAGCCTTTTTCATCTCTTCGATTTCTTCTGGAGCTTTATAAACTCGCAGCTCACAAATATCTGGATATACATTCTTTATTTTTAAGAATGGATAATTTGCCTGTATCCTGCTGGCGAATTGTTGGCCTTTCGTCGTGTTTTGGTCTAACTCTCTTCGCTCAAGATCCAAATAGATTGTAGACAGCGTGGTTGTAAGTAGAATTCGAGACAAAATAGATTCAAATTGATCGATTAATTGAATATTTCCTATTCCTGAGACCTCGGCTGCTTCCTTTTCTGAAATTGTTTTTCCGACCCATTTTTCCATTACCGGGTCTGACTTTTCGATAAAAAGATATTCTTCCACTTTATTATTGGTTTTTAAGGCTAATAGAATTATATTTGGTTCATCCATACCAGTTAAGTAATAAAAGTTACGGTTTGGGACAAACATGTAGGCCTCATCCGCAGATTTTTGCGGTGCTTTTCCGGCAAACATTACCAGCAGTGACCGGTCATCGAGTTTCTCATATAAACGATTGCGATTATTCGTATAAAACTCCTTATTCATTTTCTTACCTCATTTCGTTTTATTTTTGTTCCTCAATTAACTATAACCCTAATTTACTCTATTTTTCCATAAAAAAAAGCCGGCTATCATGACCGACTTTTTCCTGTTTCCATAGGTGAAGTAATTTACCAATTTGTGATAAGTATGATTAAAATGAGAGGCACGATCACAATTAGATACCCGATGGGATTGCCAAAATTCAACGTCCAGCCAACGCCAAACCGTTTCTCCACAAAGATGGACGGATCGTTCCGATTGAAATAAAACAGACCGCCCTTCCAATATGAATCCTCATCATAATCGGTGATTTTTCCAGCAGCAGTTTCTTTTAAATTTTTATCAGAACGTCCTACTTTCACAGCGAAAACAATGTTTCCGACTAATATCAACAGTAAGAATAATATTGGTATGGCAATCAGCGCATTATTGGAAAATAAGCCTGGATGGATAGTCGATAGTTGTAGGGAACTAAACAACAAGGTGATTAACAGGCTCGCCAGAAACATATACCAGCTTGAATATTTTCGTAACGATAATTGTCGAACTTTTGAAGCTTGAATGCTTGTTGCGCTTAATTTAATACCAGAATTTTTGGTCGTAAAATTGATTCCAAGAAACATGAACTGCATAAGCATTAAAGTCAATGGCTGCGAAATAACCGAAAATGGAGTTTTATCTGTAAAGGCATCTGCTTTCCCATTAGGCCCCCAATGTGTGGGGATTTGTTCAGGCAAGATATCATATTTGAGAAAAGTATAACTAATTAACCCGATGGTGATGATGATCGGCAATATATAAATATACCATGGAAGCATCTCATCTTGGGATCGGATCGATAAATCCGTTACTTGTACTTGTTGTAAATCCTCTGTAAACTTCCGTGCTGTCTTTAACTGAACAGTCTTTCCGTGAAAGTAAAAATAGAGGGACATGCTGATTAAAATAATGACAAATTGTATAGCACTTCCAGCTAACACAATTTGTTCTTCTGCTGGTCCTGTTGTTAAAGCCCAAATTGTATAAAATCCGAGGGTGATAATTGACATGAAGAAAACAATAAGGCTATACCTTTTTTTATAGGCCGCGATTTTTTCATCTTTAATATATGACTCAGGAATCGTTACCCCAAATACGATTGTTCGTTTCACTAAAAACGGAATGGCTGTTTGTATAGCGGATAGTGAAATAGAAATGATCAGAAAAATGATGAATGACATTGACCGCCCCTCCTTGTTCGTGCGTTTACATTTAAACAAATTTAAGTTAATCGGATCCTTTTATGTCCTGAATAATCGATGTTACGAGCTTCTGAATCTGCTCTTTGGTCATGCCTAAAACAAGTGCTTCGGCAATTAAGGGCCTGAAATCTGTGGAAATCCTTTGATAAGATATGGAACTGTGATTCAATAATTTTTCAGGTGTAGAAATAACAGCTCCCGACTTTGGCATAATCCGAATAATTCCCTTTTTTTCTAATTCATGATAGCTCTTATTTACTGTATGCATATTCACACCTAGGTCGGCCGCAAAAGCCCTCACGGATGGAAGAGTATCTCCGGATTGGCTATCGCCTCTCGCTATCCCTTCAATAATTTGGTTGGTTAGTTGTGTGTAAATTGGGATATCAGAGTTAGCTTCAATTCGGATAATCACTTTTTAGACCTCCAATCTGTTCTATATTTATTATAACAAAATTGTTCTATACAATCTAGAACAGATTTGATTTTATTATGTGTTAAGGATAGAAAAAGCTGTCGAGTAATTTCTCGACAGCTTCTAGTTCCGTGAATATAGTTTTAAAGGGGTTATTAGCATAATTTCTGCCATATTCTTGCGTTATCGGGAATGGAACCGAGTTCGACGATTGTGTAAGCGGCATTCGTAATTGCTTGTGCCAGTGTCTCCCCCGTTGCACAAATCTCATTAAAGCAAACTTTGGTAAGGTCTTTTATACTGTAAGTAAACCCCAACTCTTCTAATCGCTCCACAATTTTCATTGCATGGTCAATGTTTTGCTCTGGCTGGAAATCAGACTCATGAATAAACATCCCCTTTTCAAAGTCATACCATCGGTCCCATCTATTTAACTTCCATCCTAGTATTCTCCGGGCAATTGAGTCGGTCTTCATCATTTTTTTTTCCCCTTTTCGTTAATTTTATTGTTCCTTATATGTTATATAACAGTTTGATTAATTAATTGTAATTATATAACACATTACATTCGATTTCCAGTATTTATTAGAAAATTTTAAAAATAAAAAAGCCAGGTACTCTCCCATTTTCTGGAGAGTGCCTGGCTTTTTATTGTTATGTTCATCATATAGCTTCAGTAAGCACAGGAATACTTTCTTGCCTCTGGTCGACCTTGCTTTTCCGCAAACTAATCATAGCGATAAAGGATACGCAATAAAGGATGGCAAGATAGCCCATTGCAAGGGTGACTGTAGCGTGCTCTAAAATGAATCCTACTAAAATAGGAGATAATCCACCTAATGCTCGTCCGAAGTTAAAAATCGTATTAGTGGCAGTGCTTCTTATTTCAACAGGGTAATATTTACTGATTAATGCCCCATACCCCGCAAACATTCCGTTTGAGAAAAATCCGACAATGGCACCGCCAATTAAAACCCCTGTACTTCCGGTTGCAAAGGAATATAAGAATACTGCAATCGCTGATGCGAAAAGGAATATTCCATACGCCTTCTTCATTCCAAGACGATCCATTACTTGCCCAAAAGTCAGCATACCGGCAATCATTCCCACAGCGGTACTAATTGTCCAAAGCGCAGAACTTGAAACTGACAATCCTTGTGTTTTTTGTAGCATGGACGGAAGCCAAATCATCAAGCCGTTATAACCGGCAATTTGGACCGTGGCCATAATTGCTAAAGCCACTGTTGTTAAGGCGATTCGTTTTGTTGCAAACAATTGCTTCAAGTTTCCTTGTTTTGGTACAAGTTTTTTTACTTTTTTCGAGGCGAGCCATTCTGGTGACTCATCTAAATTTTTACGAACGATAAAGGCAAAGATAACTGGGATGACCCCGACGAAAAATAATCCTCTCCATCCCCACGTTGGAAGAATGATTGCACTAAGGAGGGCTGCCAAGATGACACCGAATTGAGCGCCGACACTTACATATGAAGATGCACGTCCTTGTTTGCTCTTTGGCCACGCTTCTGCGACAAGCGCCATTCCAATTCCATATTCGCCTCCAGCACCTAAACCAGCAATAAATCTAAATAAGTAAACTTGTTCAATATTTGTCGCCAATCCGGTTAGTGCTGTCCCGATGGCAAACAAAACAATCGTGTAAGTAAAAACCTTCACTCTGCCAAACTTATCTGCTAGAATACCGAAAATCATTCCCCCAACTAGCATACCTATATTGGTAATGGAAGAAATAAGTCCACCCGTTGCTAAGTCAATATGAAATTCCGCAATAATCATGGACATGGCGAAGGAAATGAACATAATGTCCATACCCTCTAAAGTTAATCCTGCAACTGATGCTACAACCGTTTTCTTCTGATAATTCAATGTTGTCGTCTCCTTCCAAGCCTCTCTGGACTATGATTAAAAGATACTTAGGCAAAATAAAATACCCTTCCATCCAAAGGACAAAAGGGTATCATATATAAAGGAAATATATACGATGTTTACATTTTGCCCTTTTTGGCCTCTCTGGACCAGATTAAAGGAAAATTATTTTCAACTAATACTACCACGATAGAATAAATGTGACAATAAAAAAATTTAAAACTGTCCAATCGCTAGTCACTAGCACATAAAATCCGCATTGAATTAATACATTTTAGAAACAGAAAGGAGTGTATCCCTTGTATTATCACGGCCGGGTTTTTAAAGCAAAGCCTCACCTAATCACACGCAGTTTAACCCCGGAAAATCAGGAAACCCCCATTCATTTTCTGGAGGATCATGAAACACCAATTCCTTTATCTTTTCGAAGAAATCATTTTCCATATCCCGAACCTCCTATTCAGCCTTTCTATCTCACTATCACAGGTGCTGTGAAAAAACCGCTTGCTTTTCAATACAATCAAATAACTTCTATGCCTACAAAAACCATTATGGTCTTATTAGAATGTTCTGGAAACAAGAGGGCTCATTTTTCACCAAAAGTATTCGGTGAGCAATGGACAGGAGGGGCAATGAGTCAGGGGAGATGGACGGGTGTCCCCCTCTCCTTTCTCCTATCAATTACAGGATTAAATGCCGGAGCACGGGAAATTGTTTTTCAAGGGGAAGATTCCGGAATTAAGAAAAAACAGCAGCAATATTTTGAAAGAAGTCTTCCGTTAGCAAAAGCAATCGATCCAAATGTAATTATAGCTTGGGAGCATAATCAAAAACCCCTTAGTCTTAAGCACGGTTTTCCATATCGTTTAATTGTTCCAGGCTGGTATGGCATGGCGTCAGTAAAATGGTTAAAAACCATTCGAGTCATTCACCATCATTTTTCTGGACCTTTCCAAACAGATGACTATGTCTATTATCCTTACAATGACCATAACAAAGATTCTTTCCCCGTGACGACTAACCAGATTAATTCTGTTGTTCAACAACCTCTTGACCGGCAAATACTTATACCTGGGGAGCATAAAATATCGGGTTTAGCTTGGACGGGAGAAGGTGTTATTACTGCTGTTGAAATCAGTGTAGACAATGGGGATACTTGGAAATCTGCAGTCATTCAAGACAAACCTCAGAAATACCAATGGGTGAAGTGGTCCCATTCGCATATTTTCGAAAAAAAACAAGTGTACACTATTAAAGTTCGTGCATTCGATTCAAATGGCCGCTCCCAACCCGATCAAGCATTCTGGAATCGTAAGGGATATGGGTTTAATGAAATTTCACAAATTAAAATACTAATAGAATGAATTCTTCCCCCAACAACATTTTCATTATAAAATAAGACTAGATTGTTTTTTTAAAATATAATTGCCTACTTTAAAGGAGTTTCAATTTAATGGAGAAAATTGCAAGCAAAGATCTACAATCTTGGAAAGAGCAGGTTCCATTACTAAGCAGACTTATTTCGTTAGAGGAAGTATTTTGGACCAATCCTAATATGGAAAAATTTACAACAGGAATCAAAAAAGCTCCACTTACACAAGAAGATGTACGGGATGCAGAGGAACGGTTAAACAGGTTTGCTCCTTATATCGCGAAGGTTTTCCCAGAAACAAAAAAGATGAATGGGATCATAGAATCTCCTTTAGTCAGAATCCCTGCAATGAAACAATCCTTGGAACTTAATTATCAACAACCTGTCTTGGGAGATCTACTATTGAAATGCGATAGTCACCTTCCTATATCGGGGTCGATAAAAGCTAGAGGCGGAATTTACGAAGTTCTCAAACATGCAGAAAACCTAGCTATACAACATGACTTGTTAACGGTCGATGATGACTATTCGATTTTAGATAGTGATCGTTTTCGAACATTCTTCTCGCATTACTCTATCGCAGTTGGCTCTACTGGAAATTTAGGACTGAGTATTGGCATTATGAGTGCAAAGCTAGGTTTTAATGTGACTGTTCATATGTCAGCTGATGCAAAGCAATGGAAAAAAGACTTGCTTCGCAGTAAAAATGTTCAGGTTATGGAATATGAAGCGGACTATAGTAAAGCAGTTGAGGAAGGTCGAACTCAAGCAGAGGCAGATCCCTCCTGTTATTTTGTGGACGATGAAAATTCTCACGACCTTTTTTTAGGGTATGCGGTGGCAGCCTCTCGATTGAAAAAACAATTAGAAGAGTTTGAGATCACAGTAGATGAAAATCATCCATTGTTTGTTTATCTGCCTTGTGGAGTAGGCGGTGGTCCTGGAGGAATTGCCTTTGGTTTGAAGTTATTATTTCAAGATCATGTACACTGTTTCTTTGCGGAACCCACCCACTCTCCCTGTATGTTACTTGGATTAATGACAGGACTTCATGATCAAATATCTGTACAAGAAGTTGGGATTGATAATATAACTGATGCTGATGGGCTTGCTGTCGGAAGACCATCAGGATTTGTAGGTAAAACAATCGAACCATTTTTGAGTGGAAATTATACGATTAGTGATGAACAGATGTATAAACTGCTAAAAGACCTAGTTGAGACGGAGAAACTTTATTTAGAACCTTCAGCATTAGCGGGCATGATCGGACCCATTAAATTGGCTAATGAGGGAACCGAATATTTACAACAGCATCAATTAATGGAAAAGATGAGTAAGAGTACACACATTATTTGGGGCACTGGCGGAAATATGGTTCCTAAAGAAATAATGGCGGAATATTATCAAAAAGGCTTGAATATTGAGTTGGAGAAATAGAAGTAAAGTGCTATTTGAACCCCCTCCGCTTTTTGCTTATTAAGTTCTAATTAATTTGTGAAAAATGGGAAACATACAATCATCTAGTATAAGGGGGGTTTTAACAATGCATAAAAAGGAAAAAGAAGCTGTAGAAGCAAATCAAAAAATGGATGATTACTTTAATGACTCAGATTATAGGAACATTATTGGGGATTCTGAGGCGGACACTGCAAATCTTAAAATTCAGGAACAGTTTTATGGTAATGGCAATTTTGGAAATTCCCTTCCTTTTCACGTTGACATCAACAATCCACCAATAAAAAAATAAGGAAAAAGCCTTTTTTATACACAATTGTATAGAAAAGGCTTTTAATTTTCTTTCAACTATATAAATTTAAAGTACCTAGTACATATTAAATAAAAAAGATTACTGATTAAATAGTAAGGATGAATCGCAATGGATGAGATACTTTTTGCAATAATTCGCACAGTCGTCTCCATCTTACTCTTGATGGTTTCCTCCCTTTGGTTTGGGAAACAGATTAACGCTCATATTAATCTGTATAATTTTGCTTTGTCAATCACCATTGGTTCATTTATAGCCAATATGGGTTTTGATACTAATCTTAAATTTTTTCCTATGCTGCTGTCTTTTTTAACACTAATTTTCATCTATTTCGCCTTTTCCTTCATTTCTTCCAAAAATAGGATGATCCGTAAATGGTTATCTGGCCACCCAACAGTTATCATGGAAAAGGGAAAAATTCTTGATGGGAATATGAAAAAAATAAGGTATACGCTTGATGATTTAAATCAACAGCTTAGGGAATTAGGAATATTCGATATCATCGAAGTGGAGTTTGCAATTTTGGAGGTAAGTGGGAAGCTATCTGTATTAAAAAAAACAAAATATCAAAATATAACGAAGCAAGATATCAATCCAACCATTCGGAATAACGATGTCTTGATTCCGAAAGAGCTCATTATGAATGGGACATTGATTACGAAGAATTTTAATGATCATTATTCTAATTCATGGCTTATTGACCAATTAACATTAAGGAAAATTGGTTTAAAGGACGTCCAATATGCTGTCATTTCTTCCACTGGTCATTTGTTTATCGATCTTTATGATGATCACTTAGATTCGCCAATTGATATTGAATAAATGGTGCAGCAAATGAAGAAAAAAGCCTATTATCACTTGGAAAGGCTTTTTTTCATTTGGGAGACACAAATAACATCCTCTTTTGTTGACACTTGTATCATGACTGATCCCTGTACACTCCTTTGGTAGTTACCTCTTCTGTTCGAATTTTCAGAACCCTGCATTTCACTTTATACAAAAATGAATGAATAATCAATCATTTATTAAACCCATTTATTTCTATTTAAATGACATCCTTGTCTTTTCTACGTAAAGAAACTGTAATACTAATCTATTTAATTATTTCATAGAAATAGAAACTAATCAGTGATTTACGAGAAATCAACTAGGAGGAATGAAATGATGAAAAAACTAATTGCCGCACTAACAGTAGCTGCCACACTCTTATTTGCCTCCCCTGCTTTTGCTTACACCGTTAAAAGTGGTGACACGATGACAGAGATTGCAAGAGAAAATAGTCTCACTTTGGAAGAGCTATCAAGGCTTAACCCGCAAATACAAAATCTTGATTTAATCTATGTTGGTCAAACTGTACATACAATTAAAGCAGCTGAGAATACAACTAAACAAGAGGAGCAATCAACAGAATCAGCAATGGTTGTGGGGTATTCAGAAAACGAAATTGACTTGCTTGCCAGGTTAGTAAGAGCCGAAGCCCAAAATGAGCCCTATCAAGGTAAAATTGCTGTAGCCTGTGTTGTACTTAATAGAGTTGATAGCCCATCTTTTCCGAACACAATTAAAGAGGTCATTTATCAACAGGGGCAATTTCAGCCAGTACAGAATGGACAAATAAATAAGCAAGCGGATGAAGAATCCATCAAGGCTGTACACGAAGCTTTGAATGAGAACCGGAATGTCGCTGCCGGGTCGCTATTTTTCTATAACCCCGCCATTGCTACGAGTCGTTGGCTCGATTCCAAAGCAACAACACTTGTCATTGGGCAGCATGTATTTAAACAATGATTTTTTGAAAAAGAATTTGCCCTTTCCATTCAAGAATGAGACCAATTTTAATGGAGACAAGCCCAATGAATTTTCTTGAAAAATTTATAAGCCATCCAAAGGCGGATGGCTTATAAATAAATTTTTTTACTCCATACCCTCCGATTCCACTATAAATCTATTTATATTCATCTGGAATATGATACTTTCTACAAGTAGAATATCCTCTAAAAAACAAACGCAAAATTATGGTTGCAATTGATCTATTTCACCGGATTCAAGGTTTTCACTAAAGGTTTTCCAGCAATTCCGTCGATAATATTTTGACAGGTTTTGTTTTTAAGTTCCCGAAGAGCATCCACGGAGATATAGCCGGAATGAGGGATGACAAACACCTCATCCATATTAAGCAATGGATCTTTGGGATTTGGCGGTTCATTTAAGAGTACATCAAGACTTGCACCGGCAATGTGGCCTTCAAAAATCGCTTGATACAGGTCCTCTTCATGGATCAGCCCGCCCCGGCTAGTGTTCACAATAAATGAGCCTTTTTGCATCATTTTAAGTTGTTCGTACCTAATGATATTTCGATTCTCTGGTTTAAGAGGAACATGCAGACTCAAAATGTTTGATTGCTTCAGTAATTCTGAGAATGACACTGCTTCCACGGCATAGTTAGTGAATACTTCTTGTGGTGCTGTAGGTGCATAGGTTATCAGGCGAACGCCGAAAGGTTTCAATTTTTTTGCAACCATGCGAGCAATTTTTCCAAAGCCAAGCAATCCTACCGTATTTGAACTGAAGCGCTTAATTGGAAGGGTATCCATTGGCTCCCATTTCCCTTCTTTTACTTGTCTGTGATACGCTGGGAATCGTCGGGTAATCGTGAGCATATGGGCAATTGTATGATCAGAAACCTCTTCCGTACAAAATTCCGGCACATGGGTTACCTTAATCCCCTTTTTTGTAGCCTCTTCAAGATCAATGGTGTTATATCCAACAGACGATGCGGTAATAACACGACACGAATCTAGCTTTTTTATTAAATCAGCTTGACAGGGAAAACCTACTTGGACGATAACACCGTCCGCATATGGAGCATAATGCGGCAGATCCGCTTCCATTGTCTCCGAGCGGGTAACCTTTACTTCAAAACCATTTTGCTCAAAAATGACCTTTTCCACACTATGATCTATCCATTCATCATCAAGGATCCAAACTAAATGTTTTCCATTTTTCATTGCATCCACCCTCGTTAAATATGGTGTGAAGCTTGAATCTTCAATTCCTGCAGTACCGTGATGAGCTTTTCATTTTGCTTGGCTGAACCGATACTAATCCGTGCAAAAGTTGGAAATCCCCAAGCGGCACATGGACGAATCATAAAACCCTGTGATAATAATTGTTTTGCTAGTTTAGCAGTATCTTGCTTCATGTCAATAAAAAGGAAATTCGTATGCGTTTTTTCTACACTATACCCAAGAGATAGGAATACATTCACTAATTTTTCCATTTCTTTTCTATTTTCCAGCAGGACCCTTTCTTTATATACCTCATCATCAAGGGCAGCTACCGCACCGGCAAGGGCTACTCTATTACAAGCAAATGGCTCGCGAACTATTTGTAGTGGCCTAATCAGTGCTTCTTGCGCCATCGCATAGCCAACTCTCATTCCAGCAAGCCCATACAATTTGGAAAACGTACGAATCGTAATCACTGGGTACCCTTCCTTGATATACTCTACCCCAGTTGGATAGTCCTTGCTGCTGATAAATTCCCCATATGCTTCATCTAGGACAGCAATAACATGTTTTGGCAATCTTCTGAAAAATAATTGAAGCTCTTCCCCATCTACTATTGTGCCCGTCGGATTATTAGGATTGCAAATGATTACAAGTTTGGTCTGCTCATTTATGGCATCAAGAATGGCTTCAAGATCAAACTTGTGATCCTTTGTCGTAGGAATCTCTACAGGATTTCCCCCAACAAGGAGTGTGTTTTTTTGATATTCGGAAAATGTAGGCGTACAATACACGACTTCCTCACCGGGATTCACGTATGAGGCAATCACTAGGTTAATAATATTGTCTGCTCCATTAGCAATGACATAGTTTTCAGGGTCGATTCCATGCAGCCTTCCAAGTTTATTGCGAAGCTCCAAACCGGTAAGGTCCGGATAAAAATGCCCCTCTAGGACTGCCTTTTGCATTGCTTCAATTGCTTTTGGCGAAGGTCCTAACGGATTTTCATTCGTAGCAAGTCGAAACACTTCATGTAATTTTGATAATTCGTTAGCCTCCTCAGCTGCTTTACCAGGTATATATGGTTCCAAATTTCGAATGGTATGACGCCATAAATGTTCTGACATGGTAAATCCTCCTTTGAAAAATGGTTCATCAATGTTTAAACCGGTTCCTGATAGTTAAATTTATTTCACATACATAGAGTCATATTCTTAAACTCATACATATTTTACACAATATTCAGAATAAAACTAAGCTGTTTCACTATTTAAGTCAAAAAAGTTCACAATAAAACAATAATTTAGTTGATGAAGAAAATACTCCAACGAATATAGTTAACCTTTTCTGCCTTCCCTTCAACCAAGCTAAAAAACTATAGTATTTCATAAAAAAGAGTACTATCTGAATGTGAATTGATAAGGTAATATTAAAAAGATTCATAATATTGTAACAATTGCGAGGAGGAGGATTTAAAATGAACCTATTTTTTTAAAATAAGTATTGTTCAATTATGCTTTTGATCCGTGGCGCGGCGTATTTCTACTATTGATAACGTGAAAAGGAGGAAACGAATCATGTATGCTGTGATTATTTCTGTATTGCTTCTAATGGTATTAAGCATGTTGCGGGTGAACGTGCTAATAAGTATTTTACTAGCTGCACTTAGCGCAGGCTTAATAGGAGGACTCTCCACAATTGAAACGATGAACATGCTCATTTCAGGAATGGGCGGGCAAGCTGAAACGGCATTAAGTGTTATTTTACTAGGGATTTTTGCCGTCATGATTAAATATTCTGGGATTACGGGGATATTAGTAAAAAAATTATTGAAATTCATGAAAGGGAAACGGGGAGTTATTCTGTTAGTGATTGCTGGAATATCCAGTTTTTCACAAAACTTAGTCCCTGTACACATTGCCTTTATCCCAATTCTAATCCCTCCTTTACTCCAGCTGTTCGACCGGATGAAAATAGACCGGCGAGTGAAGCGGCGCACGAAAAACGCGAAAGCGTTTCACGATAAATGCGAAAACGCCTATCTAGGTTGTTGGGTTTGGGCCAATATCGGCTTCATAACAACTGAACGAGTAACAAAACAG
>NZ_JBMPZU010000086.1:0-2389 GCF_049463095.1 Neobacillus sp. 19
CTGACCAGCAAATTCAAATGCACCCCGGCCACCATCAACGGCAGCGGGCTCTCCCAATCCTGAAGTCCCTTCAGACCCGCGTGAATCTTCGCCAACTCGTCGTCACGCCAATCCTTCTTTTTGAAAAAATGCACCCATAACAGCCGGTACAAATAAATCCGCTCGTACGCAAGCCCCTTCGCGCACGTCATTAGCTCAAACGCATCGTCCTTCAGCCGTTCAATAAATTCATCAAACGCAAACGGGAGCGACTGCACGCCAATTTTCACCGCCAAATCCTCAGCATCATCGAGCATTTGCTGGAACAAATTCAAATAGGCGCGCTTCACCGTGATCTCGTCATGCCCGTGCTGGTCACTCAGCGCGGCCAGCTTCCGGAACGACACCACCAGCCCGACCAGCTCATAGAGCAAACGCCACTCCTGCTCAACCGGGGCACTCGCGTGAATCCGCCGCTCGTAAATGCCGAACAACTCCGGAATCACATACGGACTCGTGTACTTTTTTGAAGCAAGCAGCGTATCAAAGCTCACCTCAAACGAATGCACCCAGCGGCTGTAGTCCGGCTTCAACACCCCGTTCGCCTTGACCAAATCCTTCGCCGTCTGCATCCCCCAGCCAGCCACCGCCTTCTTCTCGCGAAGCGGTTCGCGCCAGTCCGCCACCCAATCCGCCACACTGCCGACCTTCGAATACGCGGCGAAAAACACCGCCAGCTGATGTCGGCACAAGCCCTCTGTCGGGCACGAACACTCACTCAGCGACATAAAGTTGAGATCCAGCTCCACCTTAACCGGCGTCACATCCTGCACAACCGCCGTCACCGTGGTATCCCCAATATGTAGCTGCTGCACCAGCCCTTGCCGATACAGCATCAACCCCTTTTGCACAAGCTTCGCATCCTCCGCGTCATTCGCGTTCATCAAATCCCGCAACTCAGCAGAAAATTCATGCAACACTTCATGAGCAGGCATAGACTCCTCCAAGGCCGCAACCCCCTTTTTGAAAAATAACAAGTTTCTTCTTTTATAAAAATCCGCCCTATCGTACGCCGGACCATCATTTAAAAAAATCCATATTCCACTATTATACCCAAAAAATCACGAATAGAGGAGAGGGAGGCTTGGAAATTCGATACTTTGAAAATCAACTTGCTGATTTCCTTCCGTCGAAGAACCCATCAAAAGGGTATCCAATAGGGGTCATAGGAGCCCGTTCCGCCGGGAAAATAGCCAAAAGGGTATCCAATAGAGGTCATTGGAGCCCGTTCTGCCGAAGAAACCCCCAAAAGCGAATCCAATAGAGGTTATTGGAGCCCGTTCCGCCGAAGATATCCCCAAAAGGGTATCCAATAGAGGTCATTGGAGCCCGTTCCGCCGGAAAAATCGCCAAAAGGGAATCCAATAGAGGTTATAGGAGCCCGTTCCGCCGGAAAAATCGCCAAAAAGGTATCCAATAGAGGTCATAGGAGCCCGTTCCGCCGGAAAAACGATCAAAAGGGTATCCAATAGAGGACATAGGAGCCCGTTCCGCGAGAACGTCTAAAATTTTGTGTAAATGGTTATACTTGCCAACTAAGGAGATGATCATTTATGCAAAATTTTGGGGATATGACGATTAAGGAATTGGCTAGCCAATGTGAAACCGTGGATGATATTCAAGCCATGATTAAGGGCCTCTTTAAGGAAACTCTACAACAGGTTTTTGAAGCTGAAATCGAGAATCACCTCGGATATGCAAAAAATGACGTAAGAGGGAATAACTCGGGAAATAGTCGCAACGGGTTTAAATCGAAGACGATTAAATCCAAGTTTGGTGAGACTAAATTAAGCATCCAAGGGATCGTAATGGAACATATGAAACCTCAAATTATTAAAAATTACGAAACCTCAATCAATGGTTTAGAGGATCAAATTATTGCTCTTTATTCCAAAGGAGTGTCAACGAGGGACATCGAAGCACATATGAAGGATATTTACGGTATTGACGTTTCACCAAGCTTGGTGAGTAAGGTGACTGATAAAGTTTTACCCATGGTTGTTGAATGGCAGACCCGGTCTACTAGACCCTGTTTATCCGATTGTGTTTTTAGATGCCATCCATTTCAAGGTGAAACATGAAAATAGGATCATCAGTAAAGCTGCTTACACGGTATTAGGCATCAATTCGGAAGGTGTTAAGGAACATATATTTGGCATTGCGATTGGCGAAAACGAGAGTGCAAGTTTTTGGTTGAATGTGTGCCAGGAGTTAAAAATCGAGGTATCCAGGATGAAGCGGCGCACGAACGCGAAAGCGTTTCACGATAATGTGATAAAACGCCTATCTAGGTTGTTGTTTTTGGTTAATATCAGTTTTTTTTTGATAACCGCAACCAGTAGGCTACACA
>NZ_JBMPZU010000087.1:0-3765 GCF_049463095.1 Neobacillus sp. 19
AGCTAATTCAAAAGATAGGACGGCTCCGGGGCCACCAGCCTGGTCTTTCTGAATATGATATTGCGGGTGACTTTCAAGTCCCGGATAATGAACTTTTTTAACAAGCGGATGAGCATCTAAAAATTTAGCTAGTTTCATAGCTGATCGTTGTGATTGCTCTAGACGAACGTGCAATGTCTTCATGCCTCTTAATACTAGCCAGGCATCTTGAACACCTAAGATGGCCCCAAATCCGTTTTGCAAAAAGCCTAATCTTTTCGCTAAACCTTCGTCATTAACGACAGCAAGCCCGGCAACAACGTCACTGTGACCCGATAAAAACTTCGTCGCACTATGGAGCACAACATCTGCACCTAACTCTAACGGTTTTTGATAAGAAGGAGTCAGGAATGTATTATCGACAAAGGTTAGTGCGCCAGTTTCTTTGGCAATCCTGCTGATCGCCTTAATGTCGGTTACTTTCATCAATGGATTCGAAGGCGTTTCAACATAAAAGGCTTTTGTATTGTGCTGAATTGCCTTCTTCACTTCATCAAGATTTGTCATATCAACAAACGTATGATCAATGCCAAGCCGTGAAAGAACCTCTGTCACCATACGGAATGTACCGCCGTATACATCCTCTGTAATGACAATATGATCACCAGCAGAAAGAAGAAGGAATGCCGTTGAAATCGCGGCCATACCTGATGAGAAGGCAAACCCTTTTATCCCGCCCTCAAGTTCGGCGATTACATCTTCAAGTGCTTCCCTTGTCGGATTTAAACTGCGGCCATAATCATATTTACCAAACTGGTCGAAATCAGATTGGTGGAAGGTGGATGCATGCTGAATTGGCACACTAACCGCTCCAGTTGTTGGATCAATTTTATGTTTATTATGGATGAGCCTGGTTTCAAAGCTAAATTCTTCTTGTGCCATTAGAAAAACACTCCTTCTTTAATATGGGCTAAGGCACCCTCAAGGTCAAAAATTAAATCTTCTGCATCTTCAATCCCAACAGAAAAACGCAATAAGCGATTGTCCACGCCAGATTGGATCCTTATTTCTTCTGGAATATCTGCATGTGTCTGTGTGGCTGGATAGGTGATAAAGCTTTCAGTGCCGCCAAGACTTTCCGCAAACGTAATTAGCTTTAATCCTTGTAAAAATGGATTCACCCATGTTTCTTCTTTTAAACGGAACGAAACCATCCCGCCTCTACCCGAATAAAGGACATCTGTCACGGCTTCATGTTCAGAAAGGTATTCGACAATGGCCTTTGCATTTTTCTCATGTTGTTTCATCCGGAGCGACAAGGTTTTCATACCTCGCATTAACAGCCATGAATCAAATGCACTTAGGACACCGCCTGCCCCGTTATGATGAAATGCCAAAGCATCACAAAGTTCCTTGCCTTTTGCCACAATCAGCCCGGCAAGCACATCATTATGACCGCCTAAGTATTTCGTCGCACTATGGATGACAATGTCGGCACCAAGTACGATGGGCTGCTGTAATAATGGTGTATAGAATGTATTGTCAACAATCAGCAAGATCCCGTGTTTCTTCGCAATGGAAGAAACAGCGGCAATATCTGATTGCTGCATGAGGGGATTGGTCGGAGTCTCAAGAAAGATTGCTTTTGTCTGAGGTGTAATCTTTCGTTCAATCTCTTCTGGACAACACGTATTTACATATTGACTGTTCAAGCCCCATTTTTTATAGCCTTTTTCTAATAACCGGTAGGTACCACCATATAAATCCTCGCTCACTAACCATTCATCCCCACTTTGGAATAAGGATAGGATCGTGAAAATCGCAGCCATTCCTGAACTGCAGGCGAACCCTTGATCACCGCATTCCAAATCGGCAATTGTTTTTTCAAGGAGCTGTCGTGTTGGATTCCCTGTCCGTGAATAGTCAAATCCGGTTGATTGTCCGATTCCATTGTGTCTGTAAGCTGTTGAAAAATAAACCGGAGGGTTCACTGTTCCGGTTGCAGTGTCACTGCGATTTCCAATTTGGGCAAGTTTCGTATCAATTTTGTACATGGTGCACACTCCTTGTTTAGTAAACTATAAATATTGGCTTTCTGCGGTGCTTTAATGCTACGAGGCATTAAAGTCATTAGGATATAAAAAAAGCCTTCTATAAAGAGAGACTTTTGTAAGTACGACCAAATTGTCATTCTTCTTATCTTGCAAATTAGCAGCAGCTAATCTGCAGGACTTAGCACCTTTTCAATGAGTTTCCCCATTGATGGTTGCTGAGCGTCGCAGGGCCATTCCCTCAACCTCTCTTGATAAGAAATCAATATTTAGATTATTTATAAAATTTACTACAACTTTGGAGCGATGTCAATTTGATTTTTAGAAAAAAACAAATAAAACTAAAAAGGATCAGAAAAATTGACATTTAATGTTCTTTACAAAGAATAAGGCATCGTTCACTATAATGACATTAGAGAAAGGAGTGAAATTTATTAAGGAGAGGTTCTCTATGTTAGGTACAAAAATTCAAAAATTAAGGAAGAAAGAAACCTTTATTTCAGCTGGCTGGAACAATCTCCAAGTCCTACTTAAGCCACATTGAAAGAAATATTCGAACAAACCCATCCCATTGAAGTGCTAGTGAAAATTGCCGCAGCATTAGAGGTTAATATTCAGACCCTTCTCAGTCCAAATAACTCAACGTTGGAAACAAGAAATCCCAAAAAAATCCTTTAATAGATTGGAGTGTTTTTATTAACACTGCCCTGGAGTCTGGATTAATTAATGAAGCAGATTTGAGGGAAATAAAACTGGCAATACAAAATAGCAAACCAAAGACCTGATTAAAAATACCTATAATAGAGGTAATATTATTGACTTGTTCGTTATAATGAACTATAATCACTCATATAAAGAAATTAATACATTGTTGTTAGGAGATTAGTATGAAAAGAAGGGGCAATATTATTTATCTTACAGCGATTATTTTTGTAGTAGCAGAGCATCCTTTTTTTAATAACAATGTTGCCGAGAATCTTGGATTGAAAAAGGAAGACCAATTTGTCACCATGACCGCAAATAGTCAAAACGAATATGTGAATGTGGAGGACTTCGGAGCCAATGGCGACGATGCAAAGGACGATTCTACTTCCATTCAAGAAGCGATCCATTTCAGTCATGATTCGAAAATTGGAACTGTAAAGTTACTTGGAAATAAGAGGTATATTCTGAATAAAGGAATCGTTTTAAAGGAGGGCATTGAACTTAGAATTTGGCCAAAATACAACGTTACAAATCGAAGGGAACTTTAAAGTTATTGAAGTGAGAGAAAAATGCATCCCTGTTAAATGGAATTCTTGAAATTGTCAATGCTGAATTTGATTTCAGAGCGTCATTTATTTAGACGGAAATCAAAAATTTTGGTCCTGGGACAAAACCCGAATCGACGATAGAACGATCTTAAACACCAGCGGTTCACAGTAAGGGACGCTTCATCTATATGCTGGGGGTTCAGGTAATTTTATTAGTTTTGTCAATTTTACTGACATAAATATTGCAGGCTTTCAAACCGGCGTTAAATTGGAGGCTGAGGAGCCAAAAGTTAAAAATAAATATAACTTTGTAAATGGAAACCGATTCACTAATCTAACCTTAAGATGATTGTATAAACGGTATTGCCATGATTGGCTTTATTAGTATTCCAAATGAAAGTTCCGGTAATGAGTTCAGCGGACTGCAAATTCAAGTATCGAAGGTAACAAAAAGTGTAGTAAAAGTCAGCGGCTCCGATAAT
>NZ_JBMPZU010000088.1:0-2840 GCF_049463095.1 Neobacillus sp. 19
CATGATGAATCTATAGTTCAACTCAAATTCAAAACGTGTTTTGAAGGACAACACTGTTATTCGAGTTCTTTTAATTCAAAACTGCCAGATAGTCCACGACCCGGCTCGGATGCACTGCCAGATAATCGATATGGAAGATTTCCTTCAGCAACTTGCTATGCAGATCGACATGTGTTAGGACAAGCAGTTTCGCCCATCTTCCCGATAACTCTCTTTCCGATATCGAAGCATATGATGGATTTTCTCAAGTCCGTATCAAGTAGATTCACGAAATACTTTTCCTCTCCTTCATGCCAAACGATTGTGTCGGACCATCGTGGCAAATGACAAAAGTACTGTGAGCCTTTCCTTAAATGATACACCAAGGTCCGATACCGCGAACCTAAGTACCTTGTCTTCGTCATCGAAATGGCTTAGATACTTTCTTTCGAACACATGGGGTAATACTTTGATGCTATGCCGCTCGCAACTACCTTGCCGTCGTCTCCTTCTAATAGCGCCTTTACAATGGTTTCAAATGTCTGGCTCCCGCTCGTAAATAACAAAAAGTCGTTAATCTGATCGTAGTCCCCAACTTCACGGATGGTCTTTTGCAAATTTTTTGGACCCATGTTGGCATTCAGGATGTAAATTCCATATTCGTTCCGGGGTGTGCGTATTCAGTAGCATCCCCTGTATGTTGTCGCTTCGGTTCAGGCGGAATCTCGCTTTCGTATCTCGGCTGTCCGATAACTCCCATCCGTGCGGTTCCAAATCAACGAGCAAGTCATTCGTCATCAAAACGTAGGGCAAGTGGTACTTATCTATTTTCAGTTGGTACCCTGCCGCTCGACAAACATCCCCTGTTTTTTCAAACAGGAGATGCCCGTCTCGCTAATCCGGTGATATTTCCCCGGCCCCGTTGCTTATTCAAATAACCGGAAATCGGTTCGCTATGCAGCAGTTTCTTTTCTGTATCATGTACAGTTTCTTATATGTGTACGGCATCGAAATCCCAAACTTGCGCGCAATCTGCTCTGTCGTAAGCGCGCGGTACTCGTAAAGCCCCGTGAGAATTTTCTTGTATCCAATTTGCATAGGCGTTTGCTTCCTTCCAAAGGCATTTCCCTCCTGCTCCCCCGAAAGGAGTTGTATTCCTGTTTTAGTGATCGCTAGCCATGCGGAGTGTACGGATCGTTTCGTTACGCAATATTGTCATGACTTCCAACATGGCTAACAAAACTTCGTGGATTTTTTAGATTTTTGCCACCTTGCTGGTAAACCTACGAAACTCCGAAGAATCAGGTTTGAATTATCCCGAACAGGTATAATCCATCTGTGAAAAACCAAAAAATAAAGGTAAGAATTAAGGTTCCGCAACCTGAGTCTCAGTCTCTACCTTTCGAGAAAGGTATAATCTAAAAAAAAAGCCGGGTATAAATGAAGCGAAAATCAGTTCCAAAAGTCATTTGCTCCATCAGATACCAAAACATCGATCTCCTCTCCTGCCATCATCTTTTCGACCGCATTTATATTCACTTCACTGAAAATTTTCCCGTCATGAATTTCTCTGTTATTTGCGCCTCGCCAAGTCAGAAAAGGGAAAAGGTTCTCCCGTTCCAACACAAAAACATCGATATAGGGTTCCGTATCCGTCAGGTGTGCCTCCTCTAACAACGTTAGTACATGCGCGTTATCATCGGGAATCAATCCGGTCGCCCGTACCGCATCAATCAAATATTTCCGGTTCCGATTATCGAGATCACTAATACCAGTTTTCCTTGAAATGATGCTCAATTATGATGGTTGCCTTGTCAAAACGGGTTTCAATTGCATTGAAATCATAGAGATTGAACGTCGCTTCGAGGTACA
The DNA here is from genome assembly GCF_049463095.1 of Neobacillus sp. 19. Taxonomy (NCBI): domain Bacteria; kingdom Bacillati; phylum Bacillota; class Bacilli; order Caryophanales; family Bacillaceae; genus Neobacillus; species Neobacillus sp. 19. Next base: position 1,852 of record NZ_JBMPZU010000088.1, read on the forward strand.
TCCTTCGAATAACAGCTTGAAATTCCTTGTCATGGGAATCATATAGTGGCAATGTTCCGGAATATGAAGCGAAACACCGGAAAACCATTAATTTGCAAAGGCTTCGATCGCTTGTTGCGGAAACTAGTTTCTGCAACATAACTTACATCCTCTGATAAATAGCCGGTTTCTCTTATCAATCGCACGCGAAATTCCTCCAAACTTTTTAGCAACAAGTTCATTTCTTTCGGCAAAGCGAAACCTCCTTGGTTATGACGTTGTTTATCCATGTGAACCCCTGTAATAAAGGGAATTGGCAATTAGGCGTCAGACGCATTTTTCATATTGATTCAGCGTTTATTCCATCCGTCTGACAAATGAAGAAGAAGCAAGGTCGGAAACATTGATGTGAAAGGGCTTTGCTCGTTTCGGTCACGTCCGACACGTCACTTTCACTTGGTCCGACGTAAGGGGATTGCCTGTATCGTCTTTCGTTGAACTAAGGCATTTATCGCTTATTCGCTCCGTCAGACAAACCCATTCCAATGAAATTAGCTGCTCACTTATCCGAAAACACCCTTTCTAATCCTTCGAATTCATTGACAAGCCAATGATTATTCGTCTTGATAACATCGGCATAATACATCTTCCTTTGCGTGCTAATGGTCTTCACCCCGTCTAGAAGCTGCCAGTCGGCGAAGATGACAAACGCATTTCGTTTTCATTCTTCGGTTCGGTTGCAAAAATTTCTAGATTGGAAATATCCCGCTTCTTGTCATCACGACTAATTTTGATGTCCTTGATCGCCTTCTTATAAAAATGCTCGGTTGCATATGTCTGCCACTCCGCCTTGTTTGTTTCGTCTAGCACCCAGATCGCCATTGTTTTTCCGACAGTTGACCGTGCTTGATTCACCTGTTCCTTGCCGTGTTTCTTGATGAACTCAGCTTCGAAATCAGGCTCTGTCGGTTGCTCGGCCGTTCCACCTCTCTGCTTCTCCTTTGAACCCC
>NZ_JBMPZU010000089.1:0-5402 GCF_049463095.1 Neobacillus sp. 19
AATAAAAGAGCACCGGTCACCCGATGCTCGAAAAGAAATTATGCGTTATGTTTTAATTCTCCTACTTTAAACAACTGCTCATAATCAGGCCATTTCATAACCTTTTTTAAATATTCTTTAAAAGAATAGCATCTCTTTGGTTTTGTTTCCTGATCGATGGATACAAGAAACTTCTGTAAACGGACTTGGATCATAAATTTATAAGTACTATCTTCCTCCAATACAGGAATATCCATGACTTTAACCTTCTGTCCAACATCATTTTTGAACTCTAGGCTTTTAAATAACAAAATATCAATCCTCTTTTTCACCCGTTTGATTATATTATACACCTAACTCAAAACGAAATGTGTCTAATTATGCTTGGATTAGAAAAATATTTGTGAATTTTCCTGTAAAAAAAACAAGTCTTTTGTTCTAACATATTCTCGGAAACATCGTTCCTGATAATCTCGTTAATAACCGTTTGGAGCCAAGCGGGGTTTCTATTAATAGCTGTCCTTTTCCTTTACCGGTGATGGAACCGATGACAACAGCATCTCTGCCTTCACGGAACCCACGTAATATATCAATTACTTTTTCTTTATCCTTATTTGCGACAATCATAATCGCTTTTCCCTCATTGGCAAGATATAGCGGGTCAAATCCAAGCAAATCACACATTCCATGTACTTCTTCCTTAACTGGCAAATCAATCTCGTTAATCTTCATCGTTACGTGAAAGTCCTCGGCAATTTCAACAAGGCTAGTAGCCAGCCCTCCTCTTGTCGGATCACGCATGATTCGTACACCTTCAGTAGACCGTAGAACCTCCATTAACATTGTATTCAATGAAGCACAATCGCTAGAAATGGGGACAGTTATTCCTAGTTCACCTCTTGCCGCCAAGATTGCAATTCCATGGTCTCCAATCGTACCTGATACAATAATCGCGTCACCTTTTTCAAATTCAAGGCTGCAGCCCAAATTATTTTCATAGATTCCGATTCCGGTTGTATTTATATAAACTCCATCAGCACTGCCGCGTTCAACGACCTTCGTATCGCCCGCAATAATAGTCACACCCGTTTTCCTCGCTTCATTAGCCATATCCGAGACGATTTTTTTCAAATCGGAAATCAAGAAACCTTCTTCAATGACAAAGCCGCAAGTTAAAAAAGCAGGCTTTGCTCCGCTTACGGCGAGGTCATTTACAGTCCCTGCTACTGCAAGTTTACCAATCGACCCGCCGGGAAAGAAAATGGGTTTGATGACAAAGGAGTCGGTAGAAACTGCAATTCTGTGAGTCGGCATTGTGATGGATGCTGCATCAAACAAGGCCGCATTCCCATCTCCAAACGCTTCAATAAATACATCTTTGATTAACCGATGGCTCATTTCTCCGCCATCACCATGTGCTAAGCTAATATATTTTTCCATTAAAAGCTCTCCCTCATGTATTGATAATAGGCTGCACAACTGCCTTCTGCCGAGACCATGCATGGCCCCACAGGGTTCATAGGGCGGCAGGCTTTTCCAAACAGTGGGCATTCAATTGGTTTGATTAATCCACGAATCACTTCACCGCAGCGGCACTTGGTTTTTCTAGGCTCCCCTACGTCTATTGAAAAACGTTTCTTCGCATTATACCGGTCGAATTCCGGTTTTAAATCTAAACCGCTTCTCGGAAAAACCCCCATCCCGCGCCAAGCTTCATCACATGGTATTAGGTACTTTTCGAGCCACTGATGGATCACTTGATTTCCAGTTTTACTAACGACTGCAGGATGATTATTTTCAATAGCTATCCTTCCTGTTAGAGCCAAATCGATTAATTTATAAATCCCCGAGAGTAATTCTGCTGTTTCAAAGCCGGTAATAACCCCGGATATGTAATATTCATCAACCAAATACTGATATGAATCTTCTCCCAATACAATAGAGACATGTCCTGGGAGCAAAAAGCCGTCCAAATTGATGTCACCGGCATCTAATAAATATCGAAGGGCCGGTTCAACAAGTTTGGTCGTCATCCAAATGGTAAAATTATCGATACCTCGTTTTTCCGCCTCTCCTATCATTAAGGTAAGGATGGGAATAGTCGTTTCAAAGCCAACACCAAGGAAGATAACCTCTTTGTCAGGGTTTTCTTCCGCAGCTTTTACCGCATCGACAGGGGCATATAATACTCGGATATCCTTACCGGCAATCTTAGAATCAAGCAGAGTGTTGTTTGATCCCGGCACCCTCATCATATCGCCAAATGTACAAATTATTCGGTTCTCACCTTCAGCTAAGGCAATCATTGCATCAATCGATTGCTGATCGGTTACACAAACAGGACAGCCCGGGCCTGAAATGAGATTCACATCATCCTTCAAGCATTGCTTCACCCCTGTTCGGGCAAGTGACATCGTATGTGAGCCGCAAACCTCCATAAAGTCTGGTTTACGGCCAAACTTACCTTGGAACTCTTTCGCTTTTTCAATAACGGCTTCGACCATTGGCTTACAAATTTCCGGGTTATTGGACTGTTTCAGAATTTCGAGCATTAACGAGTCTCCTCCATTCCTCCACACTTTGTCTCGCATAGCCTTCATCGACAATAGTCATCGCTTGGCCGGCATGGACAATTACATAATCTCCAAGCTCAATATCTGGTACAAAAATCGTCCCTACTGTCGTCTGAGATCCCATAACATCTACCACTGCACTGTATTCCCTCTTTTTCACTACTTTTGCTGGTACTCCAACACACATTGGCTAGCACTCCTCTTTGCCGCGGCAACCGCTACTTGCCCGTATGATAATCCCCCGTCATTACATGGAACCTTTTCAGGAACAAACACATCAAAACAGTATTTACTTAATTCAGCCGTGATTCTTTTTCTTAAAAATCGATTGTGGAAGCTTCCACCTGATAAAACTACCGTTTTCTTGGCCCCAGGATTCTTATCGCTCAAATATCTTATTGCACTGACAGTAGCTTGAACTACGCTTTCATGGAATCTTCCGCTTATATGATGGACATCCAAGGCAGATAGAACATCTAAAGCAATTTCTTTGATCATCCCGGAAAAGTTTATCGTTAACATCTCTTTATCTATTAATTCATAGGAGTAGGGCTCGTATAACACTTGTTCGTCCGCCAGTTCTGCTAGTGAGATAGCTGCTTCCCCATCATAGCTGGAAACCTTCGTTACCCCGCAAAGGGCACTAACGGCATCAAAAAGCCTGCCGCATGTCCCTGCAAAAACGGTGTTAACTTTTCTTTCAATCATCCTTCTTAAAATATCTATCTCTGCTGTTTTGTCAGTAAAAATAGCCTTGGCAAGAGCAGTACCCTCCTCACCATGGTGCGAGATCAGCATGGCTGCTGCATTTCGCCACGGTTCACGAATACACTTTTCACCTCCGGGAAGGGGAGTATAGTGTAAATGAGCCATGCGCTCAAACCCTAAAGCATCTCCATAGAAGATTTCAAATCCCCATATGTTTCCGTCCAGACCAAATCCTGTTCCGTCCAGAATAATCCCGAATGTCTTTCCGGAAATTTGATGCTCCTCGAGAACTGCAGCCATATGGGCATGGTGATGCTGAACTTTCATTACCTCAGCAAAATCAAACTCTTTTACCAGTTTCTGAACATGATAGTCTGGGTGGGCATCAATAACAGCAATATTTTTTGGTATATCAATCCACTTTAATAGATGGGCCATTTCTTGTTTATAATGGTCTATTGTTTCAACATTTTCTAAATCCCCGATGTGTGGACCAACAAATATCTGCTCATTACGACCAATCGTAAACGTTGTTTTTTGCTGACTGCCAAACGCAACGATTCCTGTCACATCTTGACGAGTCGAAAATGGGTCTGGCACATATCCCCTTGATCTTCGAAGAAAATCAAGCTTTCCATTATTCATTTGCACAACCGAATCATCGACAGGATGAAGAATATCCCGGTTATGAACAAGATAGTAATCGGCAATGTTAGCTAAATATCGAAAGGCTTCTTCATCCTTATAAAGGATTGGCATCCCTGATGGGTTTGCACTTGTCATTACCAGACAAACCAGCTCAGGGTCAGTAAATAGCAAATGATGGAGTGGTGCATATGGGAGCATTACTCCAATCGTCCCCATTCCCGGTGCTACACTTTCAGCAAGCGGATATTGATCTTGTTTTTTCAATATAACGATAGGTGATTCCGGACTTTTCAATAGCTGACGTTCTTCTTCATCCAATTCCGCAAGAACGTCCACTTCCGAAATAGATGCAGCCATGACTGCAAGCGGCCGCAAAGGCCGATTTTTCCTTTTACGCAATTCAGAAACCGCCCGCTCATTTCGAGCATCACAGCAAAGATGATACCCGCCTATACCTTTTATCGCTACGATTTTCCCTTCTTTTAATAGTTGTACCGTTGTCTTAATGGGATTAGCTGAATCAACTTCCACTCCATTTACATCTAGTAATCGCACCTTTGGACCGCATGTCGGACAGGCAATTGGCTGGGCATGATGACGTCTATTCTTAATGTCTTCGTATTCCCTTTGGCATTCATCACACATCGGAAAACTTTTCATCGATGTGACAGGCCTGTCATAGGGCAATTCCTCGATAATCGTGTAGCGGGGACCACATTGGGTGCAATTGATAAACGGGTATTGATAGCGAAAATCGTTCGAGTCATTCATTTCGTTCAAGCATTCGTCGCAAACAGCGGATTCAACCGGGATGACAAGCATGGATGTTCCAGCTCGTTCACTCGGAATAATAGTAAATTCGGATAGCCTTTTCAGTTCAACCTCTGCTGTGAATATTTCATCGATTCTAGATAACCTCGGAGCTTTTTTTTCCAAGTTTGATAGAAATGCTTGGATTCTCTCTGATTCCCCTTCAAGATGAATTTTGACCCCATCCATATTGTTTTGTACAGTTCCGTTTAACTGGTATTTGTCAGCAAGCTGGAAGACGAACGGCCGAAAACCAACACCCTGTACTCTACCACGGACAGCAATCTTTACTGCGCTATCCATTTTTCATATGCCCCTTCAATCCATGAAAACCATTCATGCAGGCCCTCCTGTGTTCTGGCAGAGAGTGGCAATAAGCATGATTCCGGATTAATTTCAGATAAATCTTTTCTGGCTCTTCTGCACGCTAAAATCAAGGTATGGGAGTAAGTCAATTTTATTAAGTAAAACAAGTTCCGTACGCATAAACATTTGCGGGTATTTTGGAATTTTATCATTCCCTTCAGGAACACTTAACACAGCGACTTTATGCTGCTGGCCAAGGTCATATCCTGAATGAAGCGGCGCACGAAAACGCGAAAGCGTTTCACGATAAATGCGAAACGCCTATCTAGGTTGTTGGGTTTTGGGTGCGCATCGTCCAGCAACTGAACCAAGGCAAAA
>NZ_JBMPZU010000090.1:0-21887 GCF_049463095.1 Neobacillus sp. 19
GGTTCACAGGCTTCAATCATCACATATTCTCTTCCACAGCAATGTGGTGGGCCACCACCCACAATTCCAGACTGTGCATTTTCTTGATGATTCTAGATGGGCTTAATGAATGCTTGGAGGACCAGCTTCAAGGATTCGCCTACAGTCCGCTGTTGTGGTGGAGACACTATGTAATCATCTGTGATCATAATCTTTTGGGATTGAATGGGTTGGAGAGAATTTGATCATCCGATTGAACAACTCACTCCCATCATTGACATAACCAAGGAATTTGATTGCATTTTGGGATGCTCAGGCTCCACCCACCGCTTTGTTCATTGCGTGCTGCTGCCTTCCTGGAAGGAAAATGAGAACGGCTGGTTTGGTTGTACTAAGCCCTGCTGAAAGACGGCCTTTAATTCCATCGTTGCCAATGACCTCTGAAGCCCGTGGATTCCCCGTGAAAACAACCTTTTCACTCGGAAAGTATCCTCTTGCCTCTTCGAAACAAATCGCAATTTTGTTCACATACCGGCTTAAAAATTTATTTGTCAGGCCGGGGACACTATTCTGTTCGTGAATAATCGTTGGGACCTTGAGCTTATGGGCTGCATAAACAACTGGCCCGCACACATACCCGCCTGTTCCAATGACAATGTCCGGCTTAAACTCCTTTAATATTCTTTTACTGTCTTTCACACCTTTTAAAAATCGAAAGACCGTTCTGACATTTTCAAATGAGAGCTTTCTTTTAAAACCTGTAATATGAATGGATTTAAAGGGAATATTCTCCCTCGGAACGATTTTACTTTCCAATCCATTCTTGGTACCTATGTATAGAAATTCGGCATCTTTGTTTTCTTTTTGAATTTCCCTTATTAGTGCAAGCGCAGGATATATATGTCCGCCTGTCCCTCCGCCGCTAACTGCTATTTTCATTTTCTCACCTCAGAAAAGTTGCTAAACACATTTTACTATAAAAACGAATAAAAAAAGCGAATGAAAAAAGAATGTTACCTAATTTTAATGAAAACTAACCCGGTATGGGCAATTATTACACACTCACCATGACAAATAAAAAGAACCCTGCATTAAAAACAGGGCATCATGTTTAATATCGTGCATAACGGCTAATATTCAGAAGCACACCAATGGCCATTAACATCAAGGTTAACGAGGAGCCCCCATAGCTTAGAAATGGAAGCGTAATACCCGTTACTGGCATAAGTCCGGTTACAACACCGATATTAATCATAACTTGAATCGCAACCATAGCAATAATACCTACCGCAAGAAAGCTGCCGTATAAATCAGGAGCACCAAGTGCAATCCGGATCCCGCGCCATAATAATAGCGCAAATAATAATAGGATAAACGACCCGCCAATAAATCCTAGTTCCTCAGAAAGTATCGCAAAAATAAAGTCTGTTTGCGGTTCGGGCAAGTAAAAAAACTTTTGCCTGCTTTCGCCGAGACCAAGTCCGAACAACCCTCCCGGACCAATGGCATACAGCGATTGAATAATTTGAAATCCACTGCCTAAAGGATCTGACCAAGGATCTAAAAACGAGGTAATCCTTTTGATTCGATAGGGAGCAGAAACAATTAGGCCGACAAACCCTGCTACACCCATCAGGCCAAGGAAAGCAAAATGGCTAATCCGTGCACCGGCAATAAAGATCATCACTACGCACGTTCCTATCATGACGGTTCCAGTTCCTAGATCCGGCTGGAGCATAATCATGGCAAAGGCTAAAAATGCAAGTCCCAAAGAAGGGATCAGCCCTTTTTTAAAAGAAGTAATCAGCTTTTGGCGTTCAGACAGATATTTTGCTAAAAAGGCAATCATCGCCAGCTTCATAAATTCTGAAGGCTGAATAGAAAAAGCCCCTACACCTATCCAACTTCTTGACCCATTGCGAACATTCCCTATTCCGGGAATTAACACAAGGACTAATAAAACAAAACAAACAATTAAAATGGTTTTAGCCCACGTTCTCCAAGTCCAGTAATTGATGTTCATAATAAAAAACATGGCAGCGATTCCGACCCCGGCGAATAGGGTTTGCCTTTTGGCAAAGAAAAAGGAATCATGAAATTTATATTCAGCCCAAATCGCACTTGCGCTATAAACCATAATTAACCCTATTGCCAGCAGCGTAAAAGTTACAATCATTAAAATAAAATCAGGAGTTGTTCTCTTTGTCGGCACCACTATACACCTCAACCACGAGTTTTAGGGCTTAGAGAACCACTCTTGGAGGGTGAGAACACCAAGTTGTACAAGCCCTTACTTAAGCATATGCACCGCTTCGATAAAAATGTCTCCCCTGACTTCAAAACTTTTATATTGATCCCAGCTGGCGCAGGCAGGAGACAACAGAATGATGTCACCTGATTCGGAGTATCGATAAGCCTCAGGCACTGCCTTTTCAACATTATCGACACGGTTTATTATTTTTATTCCGGCTTGGGCACCAATACGTTCAATCTTTGGCGCAGTTTGGCCAAATGTTATTAACGCCTTTACATTTTTTAAATACGGGATTAACTCATCAAATTCATTCCCGCGATCCAGGCCCCCGGCCAGCAGGATCGTTGGGGTGTCAAAAGCGGCGAGCGCGTTGATCGTAGCTAAACTATTTGTTGCCTTTGAATCATTATAAAATCTTCTCCCATTAACATCTGTTACATATTGTAAACGGTGCCTGACACCAGTAAAGGTGCGGAGTACCTCTTGGATTGCACTATTTTCTACCCCGGAAAGTTTTGCTGCTGCCACGGCAGAAAGTATATTTTCAAGATTATGGACTCCCGGCAGGGCAATCTCTTTAATAGCCATTACCCTTTCATGATTAAACATGATCCAGCCATCTTGGATATAGGCCCCTTCTGTTAATTCCCTCTTTGTAGAAAATGGGATTATCGTTGCTTTTGAGTGCCGTGCAATGTCCCATGTTTCTTCCTGATCAGCATTAATGATTAAATATTCCAGCTCTGTCTGGTTTTTAGTAATATTCGCCTTAGCATCAATGTATTCCTTACGTGTACCGTGATAATCCAAATGGGCATCATAAAGATTGGTGATAATAGCGATTTTTGGATTAAAGGTATTGATTCCCATTAACTGAAAAGAAGATAATTCAATAACAATGGTATTTTCCTTTGTTGCTGTTTGGGCGACTCCCGAGGCAACCGTTCCAATATTACCCGCAATTAATGGCTGCTTCTCCCCTTGGTTAAGCATTTCATATACAAGTGTTGTCGTTGTCGTTTTACCGTTTGTTCCTGTTATGCCGATAAAAGGTGCTTCAGAAATTTCAAAAGCAAGCTCCACTTCTGTTATCACAGGTATTCCCTTTTCGATGGCGCCTTCAATCATTGGATTGAAATACGGAATACCCGGATTTTTTACAATAAGTTCAAACCCCTCATCAAGAAGCTCTGTTGGATGTTCACCGCAAATCACTTTAATCCCCTGCTCTAATAATCCTTGAGCCTCTGGGTTTTCCGATAATGGCTTTTTATCATTCACTGTCACAAATGCACCAAGCTTATGTAAGAGGGCCGCCGCCGTTACACCACTTTTGGCCAAACCAAGAACAAGAATTTTTTTATGTTGATATGACTCTATCTGCTTCAATTACAACCACACCTCGATATAGATTCCTAGGATCGCAAATATTAGGCCAACACTCCAAAAGGTAACAACTACGCGCCATTCCGACCAGCCTACTAATTCGTAATGATGATGCAAAGGGCTCATTCGAAAGATTCGTTTCCCCGTTGTTTTAAAGGAGGCAACCTGAAGAATAACCGATAATGTTTCGATAACAAAAACACCGCCAATGATAATCAGGAGGATCTCAAGCTTTGTTAAAATCGCAATAGCAGCGATTGCACCACCCAGTGCCAGCGAGCCTGTGTCCCCCATAAACACCTTAGCAGGATGAGCATTAAAAACTAAAAACCCTAAGACCGCTCCAACCACTGCAACAGAGAATACTGCAACTTCAAAGTTATTCTGGTTCCATGCTAACACAGCAAACGCCCCAAATGCGATCGCGGCCGTACCTGAAACAAGACCATCAAGTCCGTCTGTCAGGTTCACAGCATTAGAGAATCCTACCAGCCAGAAAATGATGAATAGGACATATGACCAGCCTAAATCTATGGAGTAATCCCCAAATGGCAGTTTAATTTCTGTCGATTGTCCTGAATGTTTATAAATCAGATAAAATATAACGGAAATGATAATTTGACCAAGAAGCTTTTGTTTTGAAGTTAATCCCAGATTTCTTTTTAATACGACTTTGATGAAATCATCCAAAAACCCGAGTAAACCGAACCCAAATGTTACAAACAAAAGTAAAAATGCTGTGACCGGTGTTTGTTCTGAATATTTCCCTATCATCACCAATGTGGTAATGATAATTGAAAATAAAATCATTACACCGCCCATTGTAGGTGTTCCCGATTTTTTTTTGATGGGATTTAGGACCTTCTTCCCGAATGCTTTGTCCAAATTTCAACCTTCTTAAGAAGGGAATAAAAATGGGAGAAAGTAAAACTGAGATCAGAAAGCCCATGATAATTGTGAAAAAAATAACTTGCTCCTTCATTTTATCCCCTCCCCTCTGAATCATTTGCTAACTTTGCAGTCAGCATTTCTAATATCCCAGCTATATCATATGTTTGTTTATTTTTATTAAGAAGTTTTTTATTTGAAAATTTAAAGTTAGTGATTTCCATGTGCTTTTTCGTTTCTCCATCTAATTTTTCACAATATAGTGTAATGATTTTTCTTATGGCATCAGCCAAATCGTCCGTATAAAAAACCGGAAAATAAGTTGGTGTATATCTTGGCAATTTATGTTCACGATCCCAAATCGCTGCAATTGCTCCATGGGCAATTGCGTCTAAAAGTTCCCCTGAGCTTTCATTGAACGGAATAAACAATCCTTTTGGCTGATCAATATTTGCCTCGTCCGTAACCGTGTAAAACAACATCTCATCCTGGATTCCTTGTTTATCCGGAAACAAACTTGCCAAGTCATTTAAAGCTAAAAACATAGCTATCTCTCCTCAATTGCTTCCTTAGCAACAAGACGGTCATCAAAGTCATGGACTACACTGCCAATGGTTTGATAGGTTTCATGTCCCTTTCCGGCGATTAAAATGACATCTCCTGCTTCTGCCTGATTAACAGCAGTATAAATAGCTTCCTTGCGATCCGGTATGACTTGGTATGTTTCATCCGGCACACCTTCTTCCATTTCCTTCAATATTGCCAGCGGATCTTCACTTCTTGGATTATCCGATGTAAAAATAGGGTTAGTAGCTAGATGGCAGGCAATCTTCGCCATCAATGGCCGTTTTGTGCGGTCACGGTCTCCGCCGCAGCCGACAATGACAAAAATCTTTTTGTTCGCGAAATGCTGAATCGTTTTTAATACATTTTCGAGGCTATCCGGTGTATGTGCATAATCAACAATCACTGTAAAATCCTGACCGGCATTTACAAGTTCAAACCTTCCGGCTACTCCTTCGACACCTTCGATTGAATCGATAATGTCCTGGATCGCAATCCCTGAGACTAATGCAGCAGTGATACTTGCTAAAACATTATAGACACTAAATTTTCCAATTAACTGCATGTTGATGGGATAGACGGTACCCCCCATTATAAGATCGAAATTAGTCCCTTTAGGAGTCATATGTATATGCTCTGCCTGAACATCTGCCTTCTGATCGATTCCGTATGTAACCACATGTGCCGCCGTCGACCTGCTATACATTTCTGATGCAGGATCATCTGCATTTAAGACAGCGAATTTTGGTTTATTATCGTCAAAAGTATTGCCAAGCTGGGCAAACAATAAGCTTTTCGCGCGTTTATATTCCTCCATTGATTTATGATAATCCAGGTGATCTTGTGTTAGGTTTGTGAATACTGCAACATCAAAATCACAACCATGAACCCTTCCTAAATCAAGGGCATGTGATGAAACCTCCATTACCGCATGACTGACACCGGAATCAACCATTTGTTGAAATGTTTTTTGAAGTGTTAAGCTTTCTGGTGTTGTGTTTTTCGTTTCTATAATCCGGTCAGCTATTTTTGTGTACATTGTACCAATCAAGCCTGTTTTTTTGCTTGCATCGGTAAATATTTTTTCAATCAAATGACTTGTTGTTGTTTTTCCGTTCGTTCCTGTAATGCCAATTAAATGCAGCTTTTTTGTAGGCTGGCCGTAGAAGGCATTCGCGAGCACCGCCATTGCTCGTGTGGTATCTTTTACAATGATAACAGGAACTTCAAGGTCTAACGGACGCTCAGCAAGTATTGCCGCTGCCCCATTTTTTACAGCGGATGCGGCAAAATCATGGCCGTCAACTGTGTATCCTTTAATACAAATAAACAAGCTCCCCTTTTGCACCTTCCGGTTATCATTTTCAATCGAAGTAATTTCCGGGTCGTCCACCTTAAAAGGATGAATGGGATGCAAATACTTAAGCAGCTTTTGTAGCTTCATTTTCTCTCAAATCCTCTCATTACCGTACAAATCAATTGTTTACCAGTATTTACCTAAAGACCTTCTGAAGAAAGTTCCATCTTATTTTACATTAAATCATTTTATTTTACCATTTAGTAATCAAAGCTTAATAAAATTTTAGGCGGCGGAATAAATTCCGGCGCCCTTTCATTTTCCTTATTTTTTTTATTAATCGCCTTTACCAAAGTAAAGTCTAATTTTTGATCCATCCTTTACCTTTGTGCCAGGTTTTGGAGATTGTCTAACAACAACATCGCCTTCCCCGCTGGCATCTATCCTTAAATTAATCATCTGCTCTTGAAGTTCGCTTTTCGTTAAGCCAACAAAATCAGGTAATGTTAAAAGTGGTGTATCTGGCCATTTAATTTCTTTTTCAATTTGATCCTTTCGCGGTTCTACTCCAATTGCACTTAAACCATCCTTCATAATACTTCCGACGATTGGCGCACTGACAGTACCTCCAAAAGCCGTCACTCCTTTTGGATTATCAACTGCAACATAAACAACGATCTGAGGGTCATCAGCTGGAGCAAAGCCGATAAAGGAAACGATAAAGTTATTTTCTAAATATCTCCCACCCTGTGCTTTTTGCGCCGTTCCAGTTTTTCCACCAACACGATAGCCTTCAATAAATGCTCTGCCTCCTGTCCCCTGGGCCACAACACTTTCAAGGGCATGGCGAATTTCCTTCGATGTTTCCTCCGTAATCACTCGTCTTTTTTCTACGGGAGTATTTCTCATTACTATTTCCTTCGTAACTGGATCAATTAACTCCTTGGCAATAAACGGTTTGTAAAGTATTCCACCATTAATGGCAGCGGAAACCGCCGTTACCTGCTGAATGGGTGTAACCGATACCCCCTGTCCAAAAGCGGTTGTTGCTTGTTCAACAGGACCAACCCGGTTCATATTAAATAAAATTCCCGTACCTTCCCCTTGTAAGTCTATTCCTGTTTTTTGGCCAAAACCAAAATCCTTAATATATTTAAAGAGCTTTTCTTTCCCTAAACGATCTCCCATTTCCACAAATCCGGGGTTACAGGAATTTTGAACCACTTCCAACATGGTCTGGCTGCCATGACCGCCTCTTTTCCAGCATTTTAATCTTGCTCCTGCCACTTGGACAGAACCTGAATCATGAAAATGATCTTCTTCCAAATCCACTTTTCCTTCATTCAGTGCCGCTGCGAGGGTAATAATTTTAAAGGTGGATCCAGGTTCATAGGTAGACCATACCGGTAGGTTTCGATTATAAACCTCTTGCGGAACATTTCGGAAATTAGCCGGGTCAAACGTCGGCCGGCTTGACATCCCTAATATTTCGCCATTGTTGGGATTCATGGCAATGGCTACAATGCCATCTGGATTATATTTTGCCTCAGCAATATCGAGTTCTCGTTCGATAATTGTTTGGATTTTAGAATCAATCGTTAATTTCAAATCAAGGCCATTTACCGGATGCTCGTAATCATCGGCCATGTCGTTCATTCTTTCGCCTTTGGCATTGGCGTAAAATTTAACGGCGCCGCGTTCACCATTTAACTCTTTATCATAGTACTGCTCAAGACCCATTAAACCTTGGTTGTCCACTCCGGTAAACCCAAGAACATGAGAAAGGTAACTTCCATTTGGATAATGCCGCTTTGAGTCCTCGCCTATATAAACCCCTTCAAGGTTAAGTGCTCTGATTTCTTTTGCTTTTTCGTGCGATATTTTCCTTCCTTCCTTTATTCGAACGGAGGAAGCACCTTTTGTAATATCACGGTATGCCTTATCCTTTGGCATACCTAGCACGGCCGCCAGCTTTTCAGCAGTAGCTGCCGGATCTTTCACTTGCCTCGGAATGACATAAACGGTAGGTGCGCTAATATTCGTTGCTAATGCCACCCCATTCCGGTCAACAATTTTTCCGCGCTCCGGTTCAAAAGGGATATTCCTGCTCCATAAGCCTTTCGCTCGATCAGTCAGCATATCACCGAGGACAAACTGGACATACCCCAGCCGAACATCAATAATCAAGAAGGTTAGAATTCCAACGAATAGTGCAATCATTAGCCGTTTACGGACAGTAACATTAGAAACACGCATACAATGAATGATCCTCCCTTATCAAGCATTCAAATTCCTTTATCGTTCATTAATATGCTTGTACCTTTTCGTTTAGACCAGTGCCAACTCCCCGTAAACAGCAAAAATCCCGCTTAAAAAGCGGGATTTTTTCGTTAATCTTGCACCTTTTCCTCTTCTTCATTATCAGTATTTCCAGTTTCACCATTTTTGGCATTTAATTCTTGATTCCATAATTCTTCAGGGGTTTTCAAATCAACAATAAGGAAATCTCCTTTGCGTAAAAGTGCTCCTTGGGTAATATTTTGCCCGGTGACATAGCCCATGCCCTTTGAACTTAACTTTAATCCGGCCAGATTAGCAACTTTCATCACATCTCTTAATGACCAGCCTGTCATGTCCGGAGCCGTGAGTTCACCATCTGTTTGGAGGATGACCTTCTCACCCTCTAAAACGACTGTCCCCGCCTGTGGCTGCTGTCCAACCACGGATGTTCCATTTCCAAGGACAACCGTTTCAAAGCCAGTTTCTTTTAGCTTTTTGACAGCTTCCTCGACTGATTTTCCCTTAAGATTTGATAGTTTGTTTACCACAGCCTTTTCAAGCGTGGAAGGCTGGATATTTAAATAATGCAGACTATTTTTCATTACAGGGTTAAAAATCATGGAAACAGGAATCGCCCCTTGACCATAATTTTCTAATCCTTCAGGCTGTTGAACGGCTACATAAACAATTAATTTCGGATTTTCTTTCGGTGCCATACCTAGAAATGAAAATATATAATTATTAACTCCGGATAAATACTTTCCATTCGGGCCCGGGATATTTGCCGTTCCAGTCTTACCCGCTACACTATAGCCATCAATTTTGTAACGTCCTCCCGTCCCTTTAGGAGAGGTTACAACCGTTTCCAGAATATCACGCACTTCTTTCGCTGTTTCAGCCGATATCGGTGTTGATACAACTTCCGGTGCAACCTCCTTTATTGTTTCACCGGTATCATGGTTGACAATTTCTTTAACCACCTGAGGCTTCATCATTTTCCCGTCATTAGCAATCGCGGTAGCTGCTTGAATTTGTTGAATCGGGGTAATGGCCGTACCCTGCCCATAAGCGGTAGTGATTTTTTCAATCGGATAGGTAAATTGAATCTTCCCTGAAGTTTCATCCGGAAGTGCAATCCCAGTCGGTTTATCAAAGCCAAATTTCGTTAAATATTCTCGAAATTTTTCAAATCCCAACTTTTCATTGGCAATTTTAGCAAAAGCTGTATTCGATGAGCGCTGAACACCTTCGAGATAGCTAATCGGTCCCCAGCCAGAACCATTATGATCATGGATCGCCTGAGATTTTTCAGTCACCCGATAAGAACCGGATTGATAGATTTCATTTGGGTTAAATTTATTTTCTTGGACAGCTGCAGCAAGTGTGAAAATCTTCATCGTTGAGCCTGGTTCAAAGGATGTTTCAATTGCTTCATTATGCCAGCTGTTTTCGATTCCCTCTTTTGTTTTCGGGTGGAAGGATGGCCGTTGACCCATCGCCAGAATTTCACCTGTTTTCGGGTCGGCGACAATTGCGATTATCTTTTTCGGTTTATACTCTTTTACCACAGTATCCATCGCATCTTCTAAAAACGTTTGAATTTTTTGGTCAATTGTCAAGTATATATCATTTCCATTTTGTGCCGGAGTAATCTTTTCCTTTCCATCCGGAAGGATATATCCCCATAAATCACTTTCATAATTAATTTGGCCATTTTTCCCTGTTAACTCATCGTTCAGGGCTTTTTCTATCCCCATTTTTCCTACAGATTTATAGGTCTCATTCTTTTGTTCAATTCGGTCTGCATAACCAACTAAATGGGATGCAAAAATGCCATTTGGATAGAACCGTTTGGAGTCACGGGAAAAAGTAATCCCCGGAAGTTCTAAGCCCTCAATTTTTTTCTTTATATCGTACGTTATGTCTTTGCCCGCCTTGCCAAATTCAACCTGGAACCTGTTCTTTTCGATTCCATTCGTTAGAATGCTATAAATCTCTGATTCATCCATTTTAATGTATTTGGCAAGTTCCTGTGCCGTTTTACGTGGGTCCTTAACGTGCTGCGGCTTTTTAGGATTTGTAGTCATCTTTTTATTCAAAATGGCGACCAGTTTATAGGCAGCTGTATCCTCCGCTACCACCACGCCATTCCGGTCAAAGATCATCCCCCTTGATGCCTGCAGGGTTCCCTCCCTGCCATATTTTTGCTGCGCCTTCGCAGCGAGGGGCTGTCCACTGACTTCACCTGTTATTTGAATCGAAAAATACCTGAAAATCAATACAAAAAAGAGCAGGCCGAATAATCCGAATAATATGGCTGCTCCTACATTCATATTTGGCTGTTTCTTGTTCATCTTTCCTGCACAACCTTGACGTCATTTTCGTTTATTAACAGGCCCATTTGCTTAGCCTTTTCAAAAATCCGTTCGTATGAACTTAATTCGCTTACTTGAACCTTTAAGTCCCTATTTACCTTTTCCTGCTCGTTAATCTTTCCTTCAACTGATTGAATGTCCTTGTTTACTTCATAAATTTCTGATTGGGTAGAAATAAGATGGATTGCCCCAAAACAAACCATTCCGGCAAATACGACTCCAATAATTTTTTCGCCCGGAGTGAGCCACGATTTTTTAATTTTTACTTGTCTTTTTGTTTGAATTGTCTGTTCTGTTTGTTGCTGTTCTAAAAATTTTCTCGCAAGATTACTCAATCGTTTCCCCTCCAGATTTTATTATCTATAATTTTTCAGCAATTCGAAGCTTTGCAGAGCGCGCCCGATTATTTTGTTCTAATTCTTCTTCAGATGGAAGTATCGGTTTACGAGAAACTAGCTTTAGAATCGGTTTATACTCATCAGGTATAATGGGTAATCCTGGAGGTAAAGGCGGTATCTCACTCGCCTTTTTAAAGGTTGCCTTACAAATTCTGTCCTCTAATGAATGAAAAGTAATAACACTTATTCTTCCCTCTGGATTTAATAAGTCAATCGCCTGGTTTAAAGACTTTTCAAAAACTGCCAGTTCATCATTCACAGCTATTCTGACTGCTTGAAAGATTCTCTTCGCCGGATGTCCGCCCTTTCTTCTTGCAGGTGCGGGAATTCCATCCTTTATCAATTCTACCAACTCGAAGGTCGTTTCGATTGGTTTTACGGTTCTCGCTGCTTCGATTTTACGAGCAATTTGTTTCGAGAATTTCTCTTCTCCATATCGGAAAAAGATCCGGACCAAGTCTTCATATGACCAATGATTGATGACATCGTAAGCTGAAATGTCTGCATCGTTGTCCATCCTCATATCGAGTGGTGCATCATGATGGTAGCTAAAACCTCTCTCAGGTGTATCCAACTGCGGTGAAGATACCCCCAAGTCATATAGGACTCCGTCAACATGATTAATTCCAAGAAGCGCAAGTTCTTCTTTTAAATATAAGAAATTGCTTTTAATAATAACTAATCGGTCTCCATATTCGGCTAACTTTTCTTTTGCATTTGCAATGGCTGTTTCGTCCTGGTCAAACGCATACAGTTTACCTCCCGCACCAAGCCTTGAAAGGATGAGGGAACTATGACCGGCACCGCCTAAAGTACAATCTACGTAAATCCCATCTGACTTAATATTTAAGCCGTCAACAGCTTCGTTTAACAACACAGTTGTATGTTCAAACATTTTCGTACCACCTTTTCCAATCGAACATAATTACATGATTACAGAAAATATATTAATATAACTTATCCATTATATATCAAAGCCAATCATATTTTCTGCAATTTCTGCAAAAGATTCTTCTGACTGTGCAAAATAGTCTTCCCAAATCTGTTTACTCCAGATTTCAATTCGATTGGAAACACCTAAGATCACGCATTCTTTTTCCAACTTTGCATATTGCAATAGTGGTGCAGGGATATTAATTCTTCCTTGTTTATCCAATTCACTTTCTGTTGCTCCTGAAAAGAAGAATCTTGTAAAAGCACGGGCATCTTTTTTCGTCAGCGGCAGGCCTTTTAACTTTTCTTCAATCAGCCCCCACTCCGAAACTGGGTAACCAAACAAACATTGATCCAATCCACGGGTGATGATAAACATATCGCCAAGTCCATCACGGAATTTGGAGGGCACGATCAAGCGGCCTTTATTATCAATGCTGTGATGGTATTCACCCATGAACATACCCATTACCCCCACTTTCTATAAAAAATGTACCACATTCCCCCACTTTTCACCACCTATTTTTAAACTATTCGCCCCAAATTCCTTAAAATCCTTTTTTAACCTGAAGATTTTTCATAAAAAAAATAAAACTCCACCCGATTCAGGTGGAGTTTTTCCTATATTTTCATTACCTTATGGCGGCCATCAAATTCAAATGACCCCGCCATTAATTTATTCATAAAGGTTAGACCATATTGATTTAAATAATAAAATATGTTCCACACCCGCTCTTGCGGAAAGCCGTCAGGCCGTAATGCTAGATCTACACGAGCATATTTTTTCAACTGAACATCGTGCTTCCGCTTTACCGCTTCTTCGAGTTTTAACAGCATAAAGTCAATTTCTTTTCGTACATAACTTTCATTTTTCGCAAGCATTGGTAAAAGCGCACGGTCAAGCTGTTCCGTTTTGGCCTCAATCAGCGCATATTGCTTCTCTACCATTTCGATTGTCCTTGAAAATAATTCTACTAATTCTTTATCTTTAATAGCAGCTAAAAACTGTTCCCTTTCCTTCGCCGTTCCATTACTTAAAACTTCCGTCAGCTTCAAATTTAATTCTGAAATATCCGTTTCAACTGAACGATCCAAGAACGTAATATTCAAACGGGGAACAATTGGCGGCATTTTAATGTTAAAATGCTCAAAGACTAGTTTAAGCTCTGCCCAGTAGGAAATTTCGCCCGGTCCTGCAATAAAGGCGATGGTTGGAAACAGCCATTCCTGCATGAGCGGACGCGTCACCACATTATTACTTAATTTTGCGGGATCTCCAGTTGCTAATCCCACTAATTCCTCTTTCGAGAACGTTATGACACCACTTTTCCCCACGAATCGATCGGTCTCCCGATCAAATTCAAGCAAAATGCGATCATTCACCTTTTGATCATAATAGAAGATGTTAGCCGCTTTTTCACTTGCGTCAATCGTAATAGGAAATCCCTTTTTTTCTATTTGCTTTTGCTGCTCCAATAACGAGAAGGTTATGGCGTCATGGTGAATAATCTGCTCCGTAAAAAATTCCTTTTGTAACTGCCGGAAGTCACTGTTCCCGGAATCAACAATTAATAACCCATAATCTTTGAAAAGTTCCATAATAATGTGGGCAAAGAAATCAACAAAGGTTGTTGACTTTTCTATTTGTCCTTTGGCAAATTCTAAAAGTTCATTCGTAAATTCCGTTTCACCAAAATTCTTAATTACATTCTCAACCCATGTAAGACAAATGTTCTGGTTTAACTGAATATCAGACACCATTTTCTTTTGATGAACTTTTTCCGGGTAGGTCCATTTATCGATCTTTTCTGCAACAGGTACAAATACATGGTTCACTTCTTGAAAATCATGGTCTTCTCCCGCAATCCAAAAGACAGGAATAACGGGAATACCAAGCTGCTTTTCTTTTTCTTCAGCTAATTTAATGATAGAAATGACTTTATGTATGGAATAAAGCGGACCTGTCAGAATTCCTGCCTGCTGCCCGCCAATGACTACAGTACTATTTTTTAATTTCAATTTTTCAATTGACTTTTTTACAGCTTCTGAAGATGGAAAGCGCTCCATAAAGCCCTCAATATGTGCAGCAACCTCCATACGGGGAAACGGTCTGTTGTTTAATTCAGCTATTCTTTTTGCATCTTCATGCAAATCATTATAACGATAATGAAAAAAAGGCTGGATAGCAGCAGATTGTTCCAAATAATTCGATGCAAACCGATTGGTTGCTGGTAGCGAGAGATTTACAATCTCCATTCAAGTACTTCCTTTCTAATTACTCAGATTCATTCTTTTCGAGTATACCACTACCATCCCCTTAATGAAAAAATCTTTGCTTCAAAATTTATGTAGAAAAAGTAAATGTCAAAGCACCACGTATGATTCCATATAGGGATATGGTCAGGTAAGCTAGAAAAAAAACAAGAAAATTAAAACGCCAAAACCCTTTAACGACCTTTTTCAAAACAATCTCTTCCTTGACTTTCCAATGAACAATAACAAAAACCATGGCAATCAAGATCATCAGTAATATTATTAACCAAAATAATGATTTTCCCCATATCGTAACAATTAAAAAATGAACAGATATGATGTATAAAAGTGTCGTATAATCCACTGCCGCATGCAGCGATTTACGGGATTTTTTAGTAAAGAATTTTATTACAATAAAAACTAGCAATGAACCCAGAAGCGGTAAGGTAAAAAAAACAGTTAAAATGGCGGAGAGGATTGTACTCATCTATCTTCCCCCCCTACCTGTTCTTTTCCTTTGATTAAGTAATACAGGCTTTCGATTTGAGGAGCCTTCTTATCCTGTTTCTTTGCTTTTTCTATTAAAAATCCTAAAATGGCATCTACTTCTGTCAACCTATTTGCTTCAAGATCTTTTAGCATCGAAGAGCGGTTGTCGGCCGTCTTTTTACAAATATCAACAACTAGCATTAGCTCATCCTCCGGGCGTTTTAAGTCCAAAATGAAGGAAATTTCCGTAAACAGCTTTTTTACTGCATGAAAATAAAACTGATTTTCAATTAATTTCCCATTTTTCACTTGAAGGATGGCAGTCAATGGATTTATGACTGCGTTGACAATTAGTTTTTTTACAAGCATCTCATGATAATTCTCTTGAAAAACAAATGGAAACTCGGAAGGCATAACTGCAATAAATTGCTGGAACGGTGCAGTTTCCCCTCGGAAAACGGCTGCATTTGTTACCCCTTCACCATTATGGCTTACGGTATACGAATTTTCTCTTAAGGCTCCATGTTCAACCGATCCAAGAATTAAATTATTTACCCTGATATCTTCAAGCAGCTTTAAATGACCCATTCCATTTTGTAGAAATAACATATTTTCAAGAACGACAGTTACTTGGCCCAGCTTCTCGATAATCGCTGGAAGTTGATATTGTTTGACAGCAATAATGGTTAACTCTTCAGATCCTTCCCAAGTTGTCATTGGCATAGCTCTGACCAAAGCGATTCGTTCCTCTCCTCCTTTACGCAGCAAGATGCCATTTTGATTAATCTCGTCTGCCTGCTCCGTTGTCCTCGTGTAAATCGTTACCTCAAATACTTTACTAATGTAGGATGCAAATAATAATCCAATTGAACCAGCACCAATTATTCCAACCTTCATGGTAATCCCTCATTTTAGTCATCTATTATACGTTATTTTATCAGATGCAATTGGTAATTGGTTAGTAGGTTTTCTTAAAAAAATAACCCTTTTCGATAAAAATCGAAAAGGGCATGTTTTTTTATACTGGATAAACGGGATGCTTTCTGACACTAAAGGTTAATTCTTTTGTTTCATAATAAGCAAATCGCTGTATAAGCACATCTCTTAATTCAGATGGTGCCACAATTTCATCGACGATTAGCTCTGATGCCAGTTTGTATATGTCGATATGTTCTTTATATTCTTTATGTTTTTCTTGAACATAGGCAATTCTTTCTTTTGGATCATCAATTTCATTAATTTTATTCGAATATACAGCATTTACTGCTGCTTCCGGACCCATCACAGCGATTTGAGCAGTAGGAAGAGCGATACAGCAATCAGGTTCAAACGCGGGACCAGCCATCGCATATAGTCCTGCACCATACGCTTTTCTAACAATTACCGAGATTTTCGGTACTGTTGCCGAACTCATGGCTGCTATCAATTTTGCACCGTGACGGATAATACCGGCCCGTTCTACTTTTGTACCAATCATAAATCCGGGGACATCTGCCAGGAATAATAATGGAATATGGAAAGCATCGCAGAGCTGGATGAATTTTGCTGCTTTATCAGCTGAATCGACAAATAAAACCCCGCCTTTAACCTTTGGCTGATTAGCAATGATCCCAATAGCTCTTCCATTTATTCTAGCTAATCCTGTTATTAATTCTGGTGCAAATAATTTTTTTATTTCATAAAAGCTAGCATTGTCTACTAGTCGGTCGATACATTCTTTCATATCAAAAGGGGCATTTTGGTTTTCCGGAATAATGGCTTCCAGTTCACGGCCCTCCATTGCAGCCTCGCCCTCAGTTATTTTTGATTTGTCCTTAAAGCTGGCGGGAAAATAGCTAATGTATGTTTTGGCTGATGCAATTGCCTCTTCCTCACTAGCGGCTAGAACATCGCCGCAGCCACTAATGGTACAGTGCATACGGGCACCACCCATTTCTTCGAGTGTTACCTTTTCCCCAATCACCTTTTCCGCCATGCGTGGTGAACCCAAATACATCGAAGCGTTTTGATCAACCATGATGACAATATCACAAAATGCCGGGATGTACGCTCCTCCGGCTGCAGAAGGGCCAAACAGAATACAAACTTGCGGAATCATTCCGGAGAGCTTTACTTGATTATGAAAGATTTTCCCTGCCCCGCGTCGATTTGGAAACATCTCTAATTGGTCGGTGATTCTCGCACCTGCAGAATCGACAAGATAAAATAATGGAACCTTTAACTTTTCCGCTGTTTCTTGAATCCGGATTATTTTTTCAACGGTTCGTGCCCCCCAGGAACCTGCTTTAATCGTCGAATCATTGGCCATGACACATACAGTCTGCCCATTAATTTTACCGATTGCCGTTATGACACCATCGGCGGGTAGATTACCAGCCTGAAAGTTGGCAAATTTCCCATCCTCTTCATATTTTCCCTCATCGAATAATAATGCTAACCGGTCACGCACAAACAATTTTCTTTGTTCTTTCAATTTTTCATGGTATTTTGGCTGACCGCCAGCTTCAATTTTTTTCCTATTTTCATTTAATTGCTCATTTAACGTATTAGTCGCTGCCATCATGCTCCCCCTTTAAGAAATGCTATTCCAGAACGATTAAAACATCGCCTTCATTGACGAAATCCCCGATATTGACATTTACTTTTTGGACTACTCCTTCGATTCCACTTTCGATTGGTATCTCCATTTTCATCGATTCCAGCATTAATACTTCTTGGCCTGGATTTACTTGATCACCTGAAGCTGCAAAAATATTTAATACTGTCCCTGCCATCGATGCTGTAATTTCTTTCATGATTATTACACTCCTTATTTCACCAAATTTTTTATTAAAAAGCTTGTTGTGTACAATCCCTTTTGGAAGTCTTCGTTTGCAAGTATCAGTTAAGAATATTGGGGCATTCGTTTTAATCCCCTCAATTTCTATCTCATTAAAGAAATTTTCTGCGGCGGCTAATGCTTGCTTCCGTGTGTCACCATGAAAAATACATTTGGCAATCATCGGATCGTAAAATGGTGTCACCGTTCCGCCTTCTTCATATCCGGAGTCAATTCTCACTTCTTCTTTTTGATTCCATTTGAGCTTCGTGATTTTTCCCGGGGATGGCAAAAAGCGAACAGGGTCTTCCGCATAAAGCCTAAATTCGATTGCGTTCCCTGATGAGGCAATCTCAGGTTGCAATAAAGGTAATTTCTCACCTCGTGCCACAAGAATTTGCCATTTAACTAAATCCAGGCCGGTAATCATTTCTGTCACAGGGTGTTCGACTTGAAGCCGGGTATTCATTTCGAGAAAGTAAAAATTCTCATTTTCATCGACAATGAATTCAATCGTTCCAGCATTTGTATATTCCACAGCATGTGCTGCTTTCACAGCTGTTTCATACATTTTATGCCGGACTGTCTCGGATAGAAAAGGGGATGGTGATTCCTCAACAACCTTTTGGTGCCTTCTTTGTATGGAACAATCCCGTTCAAATAGATGGACGATGTTTCCAGCGCTGTCCCCAAACACCTGAACCTCAATATGTCTGGCATCCGCAATATATTTTTCAATAAAAACCTCATCTGAACCGAAATAGGCCATCGCTCTCGACTTAGTTGAATCATAAAACTTAACGAGCGCTTGCTCATTTTCTACTAGCACCATGCCTATTCCCCCGCCCCCGCCGCTTGCCTTAAGCATGATGGGATATCCGATCGCCTCTGCAAGACTGCACGCTTCTGCAATCGTCTTTACACCATTCACACTTCCGGGCACAACTGGGACACCAGCCTTCTCCATGGTCCGGCGAGACACGATTTTGTCTCCCATTAATTCAATCGTTTCTGGCTTCGGTCCAATAAATATAATTCCTTCATTGATTGCCTCTTTAGCAAATGCTGCATTTTCGGATAAAAAGCCATAGCCGGGATGAATGGCATCCACTTTTTCACTTTTTGCGATTTCCAGAATTTTATCACTTTGTAAATAGGATTTGTTTACAGGCGGTTCTCCAACACAAACAGCCTTTGTGGCAGCTTTAACAAAAGGCATTTCCTGATCGGCTTTGGAATAGATAGCAACTGTTTCAATCCCCATCTCCTGACAGGTTTTAATAATCCGAAGGGCAATTTCTCCCCGATTGGCGATTAATATTTTTTGCACATTTTTTCCCCTTTCGTATCCCTTTTGTTCCATCCCTTTTATTTTTCTACATCATTCTCTGAATTTCCTGCAATTTTTGAAAACGCTTCCTAAAGTTATTTGAAGAATTTTTTGTGAATTTGTTATATAATGAACGTAATTCATTTGAATAATAAAAAAATTTCATTGTGTGTTTTCAAAAACCAAATGAATATTTGCAAAATTAAGATGGTAACTTTTTAGGAGGTTTAACTATGGCGATAAAAGTGGAAAAACTAAAAGTAAATTTTAAAACACTAGAAGAATTTAAAAAATTTAAGGAATATGGAATTCAAGAGTTATCGATGTTTGAAGACCTTGAAGCAAATATGATTGATAATGATAGTGAATCACCTTTCTACGGCATTTATTTTGGGGACAAATTAGTAGCACGCATGAGTTTATATCAGATTGATGCGAAATTCGACCGTTATTTCTTTCCGCCACAAAACTATTTAGAATTATGGAAACTGGAAGTACTCCCTGATTATCAAGGGAAAGGCTTCGGTAAAGCCCTTGTCTCGTTTGCTAAAAGTTTCGGGCTGCCAATTAAAACAAACCCTAGAGTCCAATCAAGTGGTTTTTGGGAAAAATTAGGGTTTAGCAATGTTGATTATGATATGGAGCGTGACCGTGGAGAAAATCCACTTGTCTGGTATCCAGAAGGCGTCGAAGCACAACACATATAAGAAAAAGCGGACAAAATGTCCGCTTTTTCTATTTTTCCACTCTTTCAAGATTGCCGTTCTTATCCATTTGAAATTTGACCTTTTGCTGCCGATCCTCGTCTTGAAGGACAACCATTTTTCTGGCTCTTTCCATAATTTCAATTAACGAACGGTAGTCTTCTTCAATGGCTTTTAAATTTTTTGACAGTCTTTCATTTTCTGCGGCTAAATAGTATGTTTTCTTCTCCAATTCTTTAATTTTTTCAGAGGATTGCTTTCTGTCCTCTTCAAAACTAGATGAAGCTTCAGCTTGTTGATGGAGTCCTTCTAAATAGTGCATAACGGCAGGAAAGGTGATTGTGGTTCCCTGTTCACAACCGGGCGGTGATTGTACAAAGTCTACTTTAGCAGGCTCTTGACTTGGCTCTCTCTCAGCAGGAGCATCATGTTTCTTTAACTCCTTACGCTGTTTCTTAGCAAGTTCTATGCCTGATTTATATTGCTTTCGCACATATGAGTTCCAGCGGAAACCACAGGCTGCTGACGTTCTCGAGAGCTGTTTGCCAACCTCCTCAAATGCCTGCAGTTGTGTTCCGCCTTCACGGATATGCCTAAGTACAACTTCAGCAAGCAATAAATCCTCATCTTGGGACCATGCATCTTGTCTGGTTGGTGACATCAGTCCATCCCCCTCCTAGTGTTTTTATAATACATATGCATCTACTAGAAAAGATAGACTGTGAAAGAGTTGTCTTTTTATTTTTATTCAAAGTTTTTTATTTATAAAGGACCTGACATATTCATGGTGTGCATCGCTTTCCCAAAGCCATGCGCAATTTTTGACCTCTTCCTCTATTCTTTCACGCAGTAAGGTTGCTTCCCATTTCCTAATCCAAATTTTTTTATAGGATTGGAGTACGTTTATATCCTTTATTAATATTTTTTCAATAAAAGCTTCACAGGCGTCCAGAGGGTCATTTTCAAAAAGAGTATGAATAAATCCAGTATTTTTTAATTCATCGGCAGTTTGCAGTTCTGCTTCCATTAACATTTTCATTGCACTTGCAGCTGGAAGTTTTTCCGCTAGGATAGAGCCTCCCCCCCAGCCTGTGGTAATGGCCTGCTTCCCCTGAACAAAACCTGCCTTAATTCCTTTTCGTGCAAGTCGAAAATCGCAGGCAGCTGCCAGCTCACAGCCGCCCCCAACTGCTGTTCCGTTTATAAGAGCAATTGTCGGAATAGGTAAAGTTAAGAGCGTATATAGAATATTAGCCATCATAGAAAGCATAGGATAGGCTTCCTCCTTCGTATGAAGAAGATGAAAAGTGGATAAATCGCCTCCAGAACAAAAAGCTTGGCTTCCTTCTCCAGTAATAATCAATGCCTTTATATCTGATTCAGAAGCTATTCTTACTGCTTCTTTTAATCCCTCCATTATCTCATAATTAATGGCATTCCTTTTATCAATCCTAGAAATGGTAAATAATAAGTACCCTTTTTCCTGTTTAACAATGCGGTATGACAATTTTCCTCGCCCTTTCTTTGGCTAGTTTTCAATGCCGGGATTGCTAGTATGTATAGAAACGACAAAAGCACAAGGGCTAAATAGCTCCTTGTGCTTTCTATCCTAATGGAAATTAGTCGTTAACAACGTCTTTTCCTTTGTATGTTCCGCAAGCTTTACATACGCGGTGAGCAAGTTTCATTTCACCACAGTTTGGGCAACTTACCATACCAGGTACGTTTAATTTAAAATGAGTACGACGCTTTCTTTTTGCAGTTTTAGAAGTCCTTCTAAAAGGTACAGCCATTCTTCCCACCTCCTTAAAGAGTATCTAATGAAGCGGCGCACGAAAAACGCGAAAGCGTTTCACGATAAATGCGAAACGCCTATCTAGGTTGTTGGGTTTGGGGTTAAACACCCGGTTTGGTGCAAGAACGAAGCAGGTTACACAAC